>NZ_PTRA01000003.1:0-300000 GCF_002943425.1 Siphonobacter curvatus | reverse complement strand
ATACACTTTCGGAATACCATTACCGATGTAGGTGTAGTCTTCGTTGGCAACGATCTTATCAGAGGTTACCGCTTCGCCAGAGGCTTTGTAGAACAACCATTTGCCTTCGGGCGTAAAGCCGGCAAATCGCTTCCCGTAGAAGCTACCTAGTGAACCACCTTCGATGGTACGGATCGCATCTCCTAAAGCACCGGTACCACCAATACCACCGAACGTTAGGAACGTAGCCTTGAAGACATCACTTGACAGCGAAACCAGGCGGTTTTTCTGCGTGCTACCCACGACGTCCATGCTCCAGGAGAAATCCTTCTTCTTGATGACAGAGCCACTCAGGCTTAACTCTACCCCTTTGTTATCAATCGTACCTACGTTGGTAAACAGCGTAGCCTGAATGTAGGGAGGCAATTGAGTGTTAAAGTTACCCAGCAAGTCTTTCGTGCGACGATTATAAACATCGAAGGCCCCCGTTAAACGACCTTTGAAAAGAGCAAAATCCAGACCAAAGTTTAACTCGGCTTTACGCTCCCAACGAAGGTTGGGGTTGGGGTTGTTGCTCGGTCCGTACGTCTGACGCCAGACGCCATCGTCGTTCAAATAGAAGTTACCCGTACTTAAACGCACCAGTGAACGATAGTTCGGAATTCCCTGGTTACCCGTGATCCCGTATCCTACCCGGAATTTTAAATCATCAAAGACATTGAGTGACTTGATAAAGTTCTCCTGAGCCAGGTTCCAGCCCACCGAAGCCGCGGGGAAATTACCGTACTTGTTATTGGCACCAAAGCGGGATGAACCTTCGCGACGCAGAATGAACTGAGCAATATATTTGCCTTTGTAATCATAGTTCAGACGTCCAAAGAAGGCAATCAGCGTATTGTCTTCTTTAAAGCTACCCAGGGAAGATTTACCCAAGGCGATGAAGTTACCCGCACCTAAGTTATTCTCCTGGAACTGATCGTTTAAGAAACCACTGTTCGCTCCTTCAAACCACGAACGCACGTTATACTGATAACTGTAACCCGCTAAAGCTTTAAAACCGTGATCTTCGTGGAATTTTGTTTCGTATTCGAGCGTCGATTCGAACGTAGACAAGTTTCTGATCTCATTGTACTTACGTGCGTAACCTGTTCCAGCGATTGGCGTACCATTTAATTGATCCAGCACCGAGCGACGAGAATCCCGGTTCCGGTACTCATTATCATTCCAAACATCCCGCTGTACGGCTCCGAAGGCACTCGCTTTAAATCCTTTAAAGGGTTCCAACGTAAAACGGATGTCGGCAGAAGTCGTTTGCTGATCCCGAGTCAACTTCTCTTGGTTCAAGCGGCCAATGGGGTTTACGGTAGATCCTTCTTCGAAGTAACGGCCCGTGTTAGGATCAAATAAAGGTTGCGTTGGGTTACGTCCCAGTGCATTTTCAAAATCACCCGTGTTTCCACCCAGTAAATTGGCCTTGTTGAAGTTGGTCGCCAGGTTCACTGACGTCGAAAGCAGGTTATTTAATGACTTTTGGAAGACGCTTAAACGACCACCAAATTGCTTCCGCCAGTTTTGAATCGTAATCGGGTTGGCTTCGTTGTAATACATCGAAACGCGGTAATTACTATTCGCACCGCTACCTCCTGAAAGCGCCATGTTATGGTAATGACTCAGATTGCCTTTATCGAGCATGAGATCGTAAAAATCCGTATTCGCCCCCAAATCCCGCATCTGACTAGCTTTGGGGTTCGTTGGATCCTGCATGGCTGCCCGCCAATCCGCAGCGGTTAAAAACTGAGGGCGTTTAGCTACGACTTCGTGCTGTGCATAGGTAGAATACGTCAAGGTTGGAGGGCCTCCTTTTCCTTTTTTCGTCGTCACCAGAATTACCCCAGCATTTCCCCGCGTACCATAGATAGCCGCCGCTGAACCGTCTTTCAGTACGTCAAAGGATTCGATATCATCCTGTTGCAGCAGATCCAAGTTACCGCCAGGAATACCGTCGATCACGACCAGGGGTGAAAGATCTCCATTAATCGAAACAATACCCCGCAGCTGGATAGCCGGGCTAGAGTTCGGGTTGTTACCCTGCGTACGCGTAATCTGCAAACCCGCTACTTTACCCTGAATCAAGTCCAATGCATTCCGCGTACCACCCTGGTTAAAGTCTTCGGTTTTGATTGTCGATACCGCCGAGGTTACTTCCTGCCGACGCTGCGTACCGTAACCGACGACGACGACTTCGTTGAGCGACTTGATGTCCGATTTCATCGTTACATCAATCGTCGTCTGGTTGTTTACAGGTACTTCCTGGCTTTCGTAACCAATGGAAGAGAATACCAATACGGCATTGCCATCGGGTACGTTCAGGGAGTAACGACCTTCGGCATTCGTAACTGTACCTACGTTCGGCGTACCTTTTAGCAGGATGGTTACGCTGGGTACTACTGATCCGGTTTCGTCTTTTACTTGTCCCGTAACTGTCAGCAGGGGTTTATTGCCCTGAATTTTGCTGGGCATCATCAGCGTGATGTACCGCTCAATGAACGTAGGCTCCAGGCGGTTGGCACGCGTCAGAATCAGGCGATTGCCCACCAGTTCAAACTTAATTTGAAGGGGTTGCAGCAAGCGTTGTAGCACCACGCTCAGGCTTTCATTCGCTGCGTTCAGCGTTACCGAACGTTGCGATTGAATCAGGTCAGGGCTATAGGAAAATTTAACACCCGCGGCTTTTTCCAGCTGGGATAGTACTTCACTCACACTCTTATTTTGAAGCTCGATGCTGATCTTTTTATTCATGAACTCCTGAGCTCGGCCATCAAGGGCGACGGAGACATTTGTAAAGAAGGCAACAATCAGAAGCTGGAGTACGGTTAATCGCATGATCTTCCACCCAATTTCTTTGGAGAATAACGGTTCTTTCATACATTTGAAATGGTTTTTTTAACAGAAAAACGCAAATAAATCCCTGCATCCGTTAGAGGCGGATGAGCACAAGCTAGGCAGAGGGAATTGTTTGAAAGTCAGTGATGGTAGGACATCACTGGCTTTTTTACTTTAGAAGGGGGTTACGACATAAAAGGCAGTTAGGGGTTATGGTATAGGGTTTAGTTCAAATGTTTAAGGTCGGCAGCCCCGGCCACTCACGGCAACATAGTTGTCCTGAGCCGCCCAGTTGGCTTCTATCGTCTTACAGATAATATCTAGTTTCTGCGAAAGGGTTCCTTCTTTCAAATCGGTCGTAATGCGGCAATTGCTCAGCAACGGGTTCTGAAAAATGACCTTAATCCCATAGGTACGTTCGATCTCAGCAATTACTTCACTGACGGGCACCGCATTATACACTAGGTTCACGGGACGGAGTACTAAGGTTTTAGCCTCCGCCAGTGTATTGATTGGACTCCGGAATAAGCGGGATTCTTTCCGGGCAAAAACAACCTGTTCGTTGGGTTGCAGCACCAGGTCCTCCCCTTCCTTCGAGGCAGCCTCGAATACCGGGTGGGAAGACACGGAAACCTTTCCCGTACGAACGGTTAGCGTGACATTATTATCTCGACTGTAAGCCTTAATGTTGAAACTAGTTCCTAATACCCGGGCGACTAACCCATTGGCGTATACTAAGAAGGGCCGAGTGGTGTCGCGTACCACTTCGAAATAGGCTTCTCCTGACAGAGAAACCATACGGTTTTGGGCCTGGAATGGATTTTCGTAGCGAAGGTTACTGCCCTTTTGGAGAATAACGGAACTGCCATCGGGCAGGGAAACCAGACGGGGTTTGGTATGCGTATTACTAATGGTAACCGAATCCGATTGCGGCGTAGCAATCACCTGAGCCAGCTGCGGGGCCTGTGAAGGTTGTACCATCCACCAGCCTAGACCTACGGCCAGTACTACGGCGGCGGCGGCAGCCCAGCCCCAAGCGAAGGAACGCCGTACGGGTGCCGGGAACAATTGCTGGCGAAGGGATTGCCAGATTTCTTCTTCTTTCTGGGGGTCCGCTTCCACCTGAGCGAGTTCTATACTCGCTTGTTTAAGCCTACGCACTACGGCAGCCGCCTGACGGATTGCCGCTTCGTGTTCAGGGTATTGCCGCTGATAGCTTTCCCAATAAGCCACGGTGGACTCATCGGGGGCATTTACCCACTTCCGAAACGAAGGATTACCAATAAATTCTTGTAGTAAGTCAGGCTTTTGGTCCATGCAGACAAACGTTTCTAGGAGAGATAGTGCCGAATCGCACCCCTCAACTCAGTTTTTAAATTATTTTTTTTATTAATTGTACTTCGCAGCTCTGGGGTGATAGCTTCAGCTCGCAGAAATGCAATGCTTCGTTAGCGTAAGTAGAAGAGCAATACGACTAGAAGGGTGTCCGTCAGCAGTTTACGTAGTAAGCCATACGCCCGGTTCAGGTGGTTGTTTACGGATTGCTGGTTGATTCCCATAATTCCCGCGATTTCCTCCGTACTGAACTCATCATAGAACGCGAGCATAATCGCTTCCCGCTGCCGGCTGGGCAGTTCCTCCAAAGCTTTTTTTAATCGGGCATTTTGCTGGAAAGTCACTTCTTCCTCAATCAGGCTGGCTTCAATGGCCGGACTATATAGCCCCTGAAATTTATCTTCGGGATTATCCTCGTCATCTTCAGCTACCAGGGGCAGATCCGCCTGCCGGAGGTTATACAGGCGGTTGCGTAAGACTCGGAATAAGTAAAATTTGATGGTATGCAGACTTTTCAAATTTTCCCGTCGCTTCCACAATTCCACGTATACATCCTGAATGGCATCTTCCACCAGCTCCGGATCATTGCAGATGCGTTTGCCGTAGGAAAGCAGCATCGAGAAGTGGTTGCGGTAAATTTGCTCAAACGCCTGCACATCACCTTTTTTAAAGGCGATCCAAAGTTCCGTATCGTCCGTATGGGTCAGGCTTTTCGTCAAGGGCTACTCGTTCTAACCTTCGAATATACAGCCTAAATAATGCGAACAAAAATCTATTGACTGGGAAGGAGTCTTTACCTATACGTCAGCCGGTAAAAATGGTATAACTTTTTCTGCCAGTCTACGTAACCAACCTGCTAGAGCGATGCCCTGGACGAAAACCAATTATCCGGACTCTCTGAAAAACTTCATGGCTCCGGTTCGAAAAAAAGCAATTGATATTGCAAACGCCCTGTTGGCGGATGGTCGGCCTGAAGACTCCGCCATCGCGATTGCCACGGAAAAAGCGAAAGAATGGGCCGAGAATCGCGGCCTGAAAGTTCGCAAAACCCGAACCACCTAAGTAATCAATTGCCACCCGGCCGCTTCTGGACCGGGTGGCAATTGATTTAATACGGAACAAACCGTTGAGTAGCGTTTACGACGGGTTTAAGCGTTTGCAGATACGCATACATGGCTCCCAGGTCTTTTTCCTCCATGCCCCCGTACATGGTCCAGGGCATGATGGTCTGGAAATCACCGGGATTGATCGAACGCGGTTCGTAGGTAGAATCGGCATAAGACTTAAAGCGGGCAATGAATTCCTGGCGGGTCCAGCGGCCCAAGCCCGTCTCCGGGTCAGGGGTCAGGTTAGCCGATACCAATACCCCCAGCTCTGCAGGGAACGCTCTTCCACCCGCAAAAGCCTCTTCTTCCCGTATCTCCCCATTTTCTACCCGGGTATGGCATTCTTTACAGCCAGCGGCATTGATCAAATACGCTCCGTACGCTACTTCATCCGATTCGTCAGGGCGTTGCTGAGGACTTGCCGGTTCGGGAAGGGTATTGATCATCCAATTAAAAGGAAAATCAGCCTTACTTTCGGGCACCGCATTTTCCTGAGCGGGAATGCTTCGCAGGTAAGCAATAATGTCATAGACGTCTTGGGGATCCATGCGACCATAATACTGATAAGGCATGACGGGAAACAAGGCATGACCGTCTTTGCTGACACCCGTCGTGATGGCCCGGAAGATTTCGCCGTCGGTCCAGTTTTTCAATGCTGCCGGGGTGATATTGTCCGAATAGAACGTTCCGGGGAACCCATCCACTTTACTAAATACATGACCTCCCTATACATGACCTCCCTTTCCCAGCGTACTGCTAAGCATGGGTCCCGAATATTTGTGGAAATTGCGAGTACTATGGCAATCCATACAAACGGATACGTGATGGGCCAGATATTTGCCCCGTTGGATTCGTTCGGGACTTACGTTTACCTTTAGCTTGGGCGGGGCTCCTACCTGCGGCAAGGCCAGATGTAGATAAATAAGAATACTAGTGATAATACTAACGATGCCTAGGGCCAGCGTGGCAAGGACTTTTCGAACGGGTTTCATTGACTTGGCGGTAAGGATCAATTCTGGATACCGTTGACGAAGAGGGCTGAAGTCAACAGAAGTGGCTCAAGAACAAACCTATAAAAAAAACCTGAAAGCGAAGCCTGGCGTTGTTTACACTAAAGCCTTTTTACTCACCGTTTATAGCTTTGACTCCTGAGTTACGAGCCTTCTTTATGATCCGTATGAAATCTTTTTTGATGGGTAGTTTAGTACTTATTTCTTCGGCCCTGTACGCTCAGGACGCCAAAAGTTTACTCGATGATGGCCTGAAGAAAGCCCAGGCTGGTCAGGTACGCGAAGCCCTTACGTCGTTCGATCAATCCATTGCCATGAAAGACGACTATCCCGTACGCCAGAGCCGGGGGATGGCCTACGCACTCTTACGGCGGTACGAGGATGCGGTTACGGATTTCACCAAAGCCATTTCCTTTAAACCGGATGCGAAGAAATCCATGGTGAGCCGAGGGATCGCCCGTAAGAAACTAGCCGATTATCGCGGAGCCCTGAGCGATTTCTCGGCCGCCCTGAAAATCGATAGCAAACTTGCCGAAGCTTACTACAACCGGGCCCTGGTCTATGAATTACTGGGTGAAACGGAGAAAGCTTGCAGCGATTACAAAGCGGCCTTTGCCCAGGGGATGAAACCCGCCGAACTGAAAGTGGAGACCTGTAATAATCCACTCCCCACGCCGGCCAATCGGAAACCTTTGTTACAACTGGCGGGTACGGCGACGGATGCCAAATATGGTACGACCAAAGCTACCCCCATTAAAGTTGGAACGAGTCCGGCCGGAGAGTACGAAAACCTGACGACCTATCTTGATTTACTCCGCGACGGTCAGAATAAACCCGTGGAGTATAAAAAGACGGGTTCGTTACCGTATGCCTCCAGTAACGCTCCCAACGGAAAAGGCACTATCGATGTCGTGGAGATTAACTACCGGGATACGAAAAATGTAGCCAAGAAAACGACCTTGTATTTGACTATCTTCGATTTTGAAGCTCCGAAAGCTCCCGTAGGTTTGAAAAGTGTAGTACCCGTGGCGGGTAAATAAGTTGCGTTTTTGATAGCTACACCAACGGCTCGCTTTTTGAAAGCGAGCCGTTGGTGTAGGCGGTGATACCTTGCCGCGGTGGGTAGTTAAGGGATTATTACCACTAATCAGAGTCCGCCGATACGTTCAATAATCTTCATATAGTGATTACATGGAATAGGTCATTCCTTCGAATAGATCGCTTAGCTTTGGCATCCGTGACAAGACCTTTGCCGTTTCTAACCAAACGCTTATGCGTGTATCATTCCTAATCACCCCCAACGCACGTTCCTTTTTTCTACGGTTTCGTTCTCTGGTTGATGTTTAACGTAGCCTTACTAGCTACGATCAGACGCTTCATAGGTCCCACCGTTTGAATCCAGTTGAGGAATCGACATTTCTTCTTGTCTACTTTTTTTATTGCAAGTTCAGGTACACGACACCTTTGCTTATGCTTGCTCACTACTTCAACCCCAGAACCGAACAGGGCGTCCTTCGCCTGTCCATCCTGGTTACCATTGTGTTGGGCGGTTTCGGTATTGCCTTTGGACTGCTGGCCAGTTCATCGGCCATTATCTTCGATGGCATTTATGATTTAACCGATGCCGGGATGACCTTCCTTGCTCTGCTAGTTTCCAAACTGATAGCGGCCTCTTCAACAGGTAATACCGTCAAGAGCAAGCTAACCGAGCATTTTACGATGGGATTCTGGCATTTGGAGCCCATTGTTTTAGGATTCAATGGCACTTTACTGTTAGGGTCTGCCCTGTATGCTTTAGTGAACGCGGTGGATAGCTTTCTGGATGGGGGTCGAAGGCTGGAGCTTAATTACGCCCTCATCTTTACGCTGATTTCGCTGGTCTGCACGCTGAGTATGGCCCTTTTCGCCAGCAAAGCCAATCAGTCCATCCGCTCTGAACTTTTAGCCCTGGATGCCAAATCCTGGTTTATTTCAACGGCCCTCAGCATTGCCTGGTTCGTAGCATTTACGTTCGGCATGATCATTGAGGGGACGTATCTGGACTGGATGGTTCCTTACATTGACCCGGCTGTTCTGGCCATTGTTTGCCTGGTCGTTATTCCTCTTCCCATTAGTAACATCCGGCAGGCGGTGGCTGATATTCTTCTGGTAACGCCCGCAGACCTGAAAAAACACGTGGATGAAGTGGCCCAGAAAGTAGTCGAACGCTATGGCTTCATCGCGTATCGAGCCTACGTAGCTCGGGTAGGTCGGGGTCGTCAGATTGAGCTCTATTTCATTGTTCCCATGAGCTGGCCCGCCAAACGCCTGGAAGAATGGGACGAACTTCGGGATCAGATCAGCGAAGCCATTGGTGAGGATACACCCGACCGCTGGCTCACGATCGTCTTTACAACTGATTTGGAGTGGGCGGAATAAAGCACGGCTGTTGGCGAAGCTTTACTATCCCTATAAACCCGTACTCGTTTGTCTCAACAGGAAATACCGGGCCATGCCTCTTTTTCCATTTGCCGATCGCCCCACTGCCTTAAATGATCGATGAAGGGAATCAGCTCCGCTCCTGTCTCGGTCAGTGAATACTCGACCTTGGGGGGCACTTCGTGGTACACCTTTCGCTGAATCAGTTTATCGTCTTCCAACTCCCGTAAGGTCTGCGTCAGCATCTTGGGCGTAATGTCCTTGATGGCTTTTCGCAGCTCTCCGTACCGCATTACGGCACGGGCGTTGAGATACCATAAAATTCGTCCCTTGTACTTTCCCCCAATGCGTCGAAAAGCGTAATCAACCGCACAGGCCGGCTCATCTACCCTCTTTTTCTTAGCCATCGTATTTTTTTATAAACTGACTGTCAGCAATGGTATCCTTTTGGTTTGTATCGCACTAAAAAGTGCATACTTGACCCAAAGATAGTGCTCAAATACCTTTGTGACCCATCCTAAAACGATTCTTTCGTATGCAAGCGATTCTTAGCAAAGGCACCTATGGTCTGGATTCTGTAGCGTTAGCCGAACAGCCCATGCCTACCATCCAGGCTCACGAAGTCCTGGTCCGCATCCAGGCAGTCTCTCTCAATCAGTTAGATCTGATGGTGGCCGAGGGAGCGTTCGCCACCCCACTTCCCCATGTATTAGGTTCGGATGCGTCCGGGATCGTGGAGGCCATCGGGGATCAGGTAACCACGCTGGCCGTTGGCGATGAGGTAGTTACTCATTTTATACAGTCCTGGCAATCCGGAGCCCTTACGCCAACGGACCTGAGCCGCCGCCTCGGTACGAGTGTTTCAGGTGTTTTCTCGGAATACGTGGCCCTTCCTGCCTCTTCCTTCGTGAAAGTGCCCCGGCACCTTACGACTACCGAAGCTTCTACGCTACCCATTGCGGGCCTTACGGCCTGGGAGGCCCTTACGACGGTAGGCCGCTTACAGCCTGGACAAACGGTTTTACTACAGGGCACGGGTGGCGTATCGCTGTTCGCCCTGTTATTTGCCAAAGCGATTGGGGCGACCGTTATCCTCCTTTCTGGCTCTGACGAAAAACTAGCCCAGGCCAAAGCTCTGGGGGCGGATGAAACCATCAATTATCGCACGAGTCCACACTGGCAACAACGGGTCGAGGAGCTGACCTCGGGGCAGGGCGTGGATTTGGCCCTTGAAATGTCGTGGACAGACCTTAGTAAAACGATTTCCTGCATGAAAATTGGCGGTAGGATTGCCGTGATCGGCCTGCTGGGCGGTGCAAACACAGACCTGTCCATTTTCGGCGTTCTCCAGAAAAACCTGACGCTTACCGGCTTACAAGTTGGACCAAAGTCGTCTTTCGAAGCCATGAATCAGGCTTTGGAAAGGTACGCAATTCATCCGGTAATCGACCGGGTATTCCCCTTCGCTGATTATGCGGAAGCACTCACGTATTTCCAGCAGGGCAAGCATTTCGGAAAAGTCGTGATCCAGTTTTAAGGTTGGCGTTTGCCTACGGAACGTATACCCTGCTTTAATCAGGTATTGAGGAATTGGTTACCGCAGTGTTTGTTGGTGAGGCCCTGCTAAACACCAACACCGGCAGAGAACGAGGTTAGGCCACTTCCGTACAGGTCGGAGCTTTGTACACTTATTCAGCCAGGATCTTCCGCATCAGCAGATCGGTTTGTTCGTCGTTTCCTACTTTAAACAGGTGCTTGTCAAACGTAATAAATCCGTTTTTCTCATAGAACCGTATGGCCTTCGGATTCTCTTCCCATACGCCTAGCCAAAGAGATGATTTGTGTTGTAACTGAGCTACTTCCAAGGCTTTTTCATACAGTAGTTGTCCTACTTTTTTACCGTGGTAAGCCTTCTTTACGTAGATTCGCTCAATCTCAAGTGAGGTTTCCTCCCGTAGTTCGGTTTGAGCCTGGCCCGTATTTACTTTTAAATAACCAATCGCACGTTCCCCTTCCCAGGCAATGAAAAAGAAGGATTCGGGATGGTTAAGTTCGTTTGTTACGCGTTCATCACTAAAGCTTTCTTCCAGGTATTTTTTCATATCTGCCTCGGTATTCCCTGCCGCAAAGGTCTCGGCAAAGGTCTCTCTACCGATTTGTTGTAGTACGCTAAGGTCTTTCAGCGAGGCGTTACTGATTACTAGCTGTTCCATTGGACGCTTATGTTCGATGTTTTGCAGGATTTTTCCCAAAATGTTTTAAACCTGGCTCCTTGCTTTCACTGGGTATCCGCAAATGTATCCAGGAAACAGGTTCATTTTCTAGTCCAATTCTAACACAGTCGATAGTCCAGCCAGGCGGCAGCGATATGGTTTTTTATCGGAGGTGTAACGCGTGACTAAATTCCGCTACAGCGAAACAAGCATTAAAAAAGCTAGGGCTGGCTATTGAATAGCCAGCCCTAGCTTTTTACGGTATTCCTACTCAAATCGCCTCAAATCTCTTCCGTTACACGTTTCACGCCCAGTTCCGTGAAAAACGTTTTCCAGTACTGCGTGATGTTCGGGTTGTTGATCTTGGATGAAGTCGTCGGTTCGAAGGGTAGCACCATGTGAACCGCTACACCCGTCAAATTCGGGTACTGACTTTTCAAACCCAGCGCATCGGCCTTGGCCCATTCGTCAGCCTGAGCGGTTGTCTTGGGAGGCGTATGGTGAAAGTCCCGACGACTTTTCTGAGGCATGCTTTCCACCATGTCCGAAAAGTAATACACTTCTACGGGCTCTCCCTTGGAGGCTACCGCCCCAATGGCCTGCAAACTCGCCTGAATATCCGTTTGTTTGTTACTGCGGCTTTCGTTGGGCGTAGCCAGTTGCGAAAGAATTTGCTGGGTAAAATTGAGCCGCTCTTTCTGCAATGAAAAATCGTAGTTGGTCTGGGCCGCCTCTACATCGGTCTGACTCATCCCTTCGGTAGCTTCCAGGGCCGTCCGGCTGGTGAGTTCCAGGGCTTTCCCCTTAGCGGTATTTTCGTGCATCAGCCATACTTCAATTTTATCACCCGCTCCGCTAATATCCTTCTGCACCAAATCCGTCAGCACTTTCGTGTATTTCTTTTCTACGTACGCGGCATCCTCATTCACACTTAGCGATTTGTCCAGAAAAACAAGCGTATGTTTTGGTCTTGACGCTGGAGCTGATTCGCTCGTCCCGGTTTCTTGTTGGGTATTTTGTTCGGAATTGTCGCCCCCGCAAGCCATCAATAGGCCCAGCAGAGCGAAGGTAAGCCAATAGATTTTCATGAATGAATCAATGTTTCGGCGAAGACAAACCTTCGCATGCTTCTACAAGGTATGTACGAAAAACCGGCGTCTTTGGCCCGTTACCTTAGCAGTACCGTACTTAAGGCGATTGCTGCGGGCAGAGCCTGTACCAGCAGGATCGACCGCGAGGCCGTCCAGCCACCGTAGACCCCGGCTACGACTACACAGCTTAAAAAAAATAGAGCCACATTCCGCGACCATTCACTATCGCCAATGAGTAGTGACCAAACCAGCCCCGCCGCCAGAAAACCGTTGTACAGACCCTGATTGGCGGCTAAACCTTTGGTAGGCTCAAATAATTCGGGGGGTAAGGACTTGAAGGTAGCTTTCCCACGCGTGGTCCACGCAAACATTTCCATCCATAAAATATAGACGTGTTCCAGCGCAACGACGGCGACGAGAATTTGGCTCAGAAGGTACATTCGGTTGAGGATTAAGTACGAGTGCCAAAGGTAAACTTTTTCGGCATTTCATCATTTTTTCGCCTTCAGGCAACCCTTTCCTTCGGCTTGGCATATACCCCTTTGAAAACCTGTTCATCGTGGAATTACTCGAAGCCTTACGCCAACAAAATCCTTTTGCCCAGAAACGGGTCTACGATCAGTTCGTAGGGCGAATGTTTCGCGTATGCCGCCGCTATGTACGCAACGACGAAGAAGCCCGCGACTTGCTGATGACTGGTTTTGTTAAGTTTTTTCAGCGCATACAAACCATTGAATGGCGACAGGAACAGGCGCTGGAGCCGTACCTGCGGAAACTCATGGTCAACGAATGTTTACAGCACTTACGAGGGCAGAAGATTTCGTACGTGGCCGTCGATGAGCTTTCCGAACACCAGCAGCCTTTTCAGCCACCGGATGACCACTGGAGTAGTGAAGAAGTATACCGCCTGATTCTGGAACTACCCGATGGGTACCGCACCGTTTTTAATCTTTACGCCATCGAAGGGTATACCCACCGGGAAATCGCAGAGCAGCTTCAAATCAGTGAAAATACGTCTAAAAGCCAGCTTCATAAAGCCCGACAATTATTACAGGAAAAACTTAGAAAACGCGGATACGATTATGGAAAATCCCATGGATGACTGGTTTCGAAACCAGCTTGAGGAGGTACCGGAAACGGTACCCTTCTCGACGGAATCACTCTGGAAAGACATTCAGACCGCACAAAAAACCAAACCCCGCCCCTACTACCGCTGGGTTGCGGCCGCGTGCGTTGCCGTGTTGGTACTGGCAGGACTTAGTTGGTTTTTGACTCAACCCGATCCCGTTGCGGCTACGCCTGAGCTGGCCCAGCGTTCAACTCCTCGTACCACCGCACCCGCCAAGCCTGCGATGCCAACTCCCAAACGAGTCCTTTCGGTACCGCCCACTTTAGTCACAAGTCGTTTGGCAACGGTTACAAAGAAACCAGCTTTGCAAGTGCCTGTACCCCGTGATTCAGCCGTGGATGTTCTCAACGTTACACCAACGGAACTCATTGCGGTAGAAACCCCGGTCCTTCCGCTGCCTTCATCCGTGGCCACTCGCCCCGTCAAACGGTTCCGGGTCTTGCATGCCAATGATGTACAGGCTCAGCAGGACGCTCAACCTAAACTGTACCGCTCCGAAGGCTTTGTCCGGTTGGGGCCACCCGCGGCCGATTCAGCTCCGGTGCACACTCCTCACCTTTCTACGCATTCTCAACCCTAAACTTCTCTTTCGTATGCTACGTACCTTTTTACTGGGCTTGCTGATTCTGGGCGAGCTGGGATCGCTATGGGCTCAGTCCATTGATCAGACGTATAAAAGTCACATTACCCTTCGACTAACCAACAACCAGTCGGTAGAGTTGGAATTCAATCAGTTTTCGGTCCTGCTGGCACACCGAAACCTGGATTCGGTCCTGCATCTTTTTGTAAGGGATTACCAGAAAGTGCGGGATACTTCCGAGGCGTTGACGGCTCATAAAATTCGTTTCCGCTTCGACGAAAATCGGCGGCAACTCGATGTACGCTCGTACCCGCAAACGCAGCAGGCCTACCATTTCTCCGGTACGGAGGAACCCGCCCTGCTTAAAACCCAAAGCGATACGCTTGAGTTACCTGCCTGGCAAGCGCCTGCCGCCGTAGGTTGGGGTTCGGGTTCGCCCCAATTCTGGGTACAATTCGTACTTAATGATCTGTCGTTTATTGAAACGCAATTGAAAAATGGTGGTTTTAATCCTTTATTGGAAGAAGCTATTCAATCGGTGTATCAGTACAAAAATCATCATCTGACCTCGTCTAAGGTAACGTTCGATTTGGTACAGGAGGGTAAAAAAGCGACGTTCAGTCAACTGAATTTCGTTCGGGCGGCCTTTATCTCTTTTCAGCCCCGGGCGGAAGTAGGTGTCATTCGGCATCGACTGGTGCCCGCACTGGCGGCGGATGTCATGTGGGTACCCGACTCGTACCGGGGTATGGGTTTCTCGGTCGGCTTGCAATCACACTTCTTTTTCCGGGGCACGCCCGAAACGGGTTTTCATACCGATCGCAATGATTTCCTGAATCTGGGCGTCCATTTCTATAGCCGCCGTCCCAACGGTCAGAAAGCGGAATTCAGTAAACTCCTGACGCACCTGAGTGTGGGCGTTCCCCTCCGGCGAGTGGGTGGGTATTTCCCAAAAAATACGGTCCGACTGAGCGGGACAGTCTTTAGTCGCGGATTCATTAAACTTGAACCCGAATTGTATATGACGGGTTTTTTCAGGAACGTCTATCCGGGGGTACGCCTTCGACTCGGTTTGTAGATTTTCCCGCGATTTAGCAACGTAGGGTTCTAAATTTCCGTATATACAGCTAGACAGACCCCTAGCGGCTTAAACAATCAGGCTAATTGCTTGTTTATAAGATAATTACGCATTATCCCCGATTGAAGCGTCGCTCCGGACTTTTTCAGCCTACGAGCAGGCTGGCCTGAAAGTTTACAGCATATCCAAAAGAAATCCATTTCTTATTCCAACTATTTGGCTTTAAGCTGTGTCTGTAGTGTAATTTTGCCTTTACCACCGCTAAATGAACCAGAACCTTATCGCTGATTTATAATGAGCCAACCCTTCAGAAAAGCAGATATCATCTTCGACTGTGAACGAATGAAGCATGCTCATACGGGGCTTTATCACTTCTGTTTGCAACTGGGTAACGCGTTGCTCTTAAATCGAAAAAATACGCAGCACCGGTTGGGCTTTTATCTGCCTTCTTCGGAAATTGATTTATTTGGCGATAATCCGTTTAACAAACGGCAACATTCGCTGCATAAATATGCCATGCCTTTTGCTAATCAGTACAAAGTATGGCATGGTACCTATCAGGATTCTAATTATTTCCCCTTACGGAGTTCGGCGAAGAAAGTACTGACGATTCACGATCTGAACTTTTTACACGAGAATAAACCCCCGGAGAAAGTTAAGAAGTACACGCAGAAATTACAGGATAAAATTGATCGGGCGGATCGCATTGTGACCATCTCTAATTACGTCAAAAACGAGATTGAGTCTACGATGCACATGGGTGGTAAAGAAGTACAAGTCGTTTACAATGGCTGTAACATCAACGAACATATCAACCCCATTAAACCCCAGTTTTCAACGGATAATCCGTTTTTGTTCAGTATCGGTACGGTAGCTCCCAAGAAGAATTTCCACGTTCTGCCCGCCATGCTGCTTCAGAACGATCTAGATCTGATCATTGCCGGCACGACTACGCATAAAGAGTATTACCAGAAAGTACTCAACGAATCCAAACGGCTGGGCGTACAAAACCGCGTTCACCTGACGGGACCGATTACTGAAGCCGAAAAATACTGGTTACTAAAAAACTGTGATCTGTTCTGCTTCCCCTCGCTGGCGGAGGGTTTTGGATTACCCGTTATTGAAGCCATGCATTTTGGCAAGAACGTAGTACTCTCCGATGCTACTTCCCTACCCGAAATTGGCGGACCTTACGCTCATTATTTCAACGGCTTCGACCCTGAACAAGTCAGTGATTTAACTACCCAGATTCTGGAACAAATCGATACCAAGTCCGAAAGTGAGCTCATCAAGGAATGGTCGCAGCAGTTTAACTGGCGGAATACGGCCAATGACTACTGGCGGATTTATGAAGAACTACTGAATGAATAAACGATACAAAAAAGGCCACCCGATTGGGCGGCCTTTTTTGTATCGTTTAAGCTACTGACTTGTGCTTAAAGAGCGGGTCATTATCTGGCTTTTACTTCCGTTATTTCGAGATATCCCAAAGGGCAACCCTGAAAGGGACAAGGCCCGTCATAACATTTAACCTTTCCACTAACTAAAAGGTTAAAATCGTCTATATAAACAACTCCATCCTCTCGTGTTGCATTTTTAACACCCTTAAAAGGCATGAGTTTGGTTGAATCACATACGGTATACGTACTTAATCCAGAACCTGCCTTGTACAAAAAACCCCTAGTGCCTTTTTCGTGAAAACTCATAGGTACATCTTTGAGCGTTTCAATGGTTGCACCGTGGCAGGAGCATTTGTCCTTGCGATCACAAGAAAGGAAAATACTTCCAATCATTAAAAGTCCAAAAGTGAGTGCTTTTCTCATCATACTTTATTAGTAATTATTAGCTTATGAGCGAATGCTCCTGTGGCGTTTTCAAATATTAATAGGTAAGTTCCTGAATGAAAGCCGTTTATATTAAAGGTACTTATTGGCTCTTTGGTAATCCATTCTTTAGAATATTCTCCCTTACAAACTTATCGTACTGGTTTAAATTGTAACAAAGTCACTGGTTGAATTAGGATGAATCTTCACTTGATTTTCCGTTACGCTCTGATCTTATTCGGCTACGATCCGGCAAAACTATGCTTCGTTTTTTTTGACATAAAAATACCCCCAAGTAGTATCTAACTTCTTGGGGGCACTTCACAGTAGGCTGTTCTTTAAAATATTCCTACTTATGGATTCGCTTTTGCCGGAGCATTTTTCAGCGAGTTAATCCAGGCTGCGATTTTCAAGGCATCCCCTTTCGGTACCTGCGGCATAGGGGGCATTTCCGTCGCGTAACCCGGCCAGTTTTGCGGCTTAGGATTATAGATCAGATCCACAATTTTCTCGTTGGAGTAATTGCGTTTGGCCACGTCCCGGTACGCCGGTCCTACCTGACGCTTGTCAGCGTTGTGACAAGCCAGACAGGTATACTTCGAAAGCAGCGGCTTCACTTCTTCGTACGAAGGCACTTTCGCAACGGCAGTTTTGCCGTTTTTAGCTACGGTCTCTTTAGTTGTCGTCGGTTTCTTCACCGTACTCGATACCGCCGAAGTTTTCGTACTGGCCTGAGAAAGGCTCAGTTTTTCACCCGTCGGGATATTATTCAACGTGTAGTAAGCATTGGGGTGTACCAGACTGAACTTGGTACTTTTTTCGCGAATGCCATCGAGCGTCAATTGGTGGATGTAGTACTGACGCAGGTTGTCCACGATGATACGGGCCTTGAGGCCGTCGCTGGATACTTTCACGCCTTTTACCGCATTTTCCACTTCATTGATCGTGGGGCTACCATAGGTGGAGTGGTACTTGTAGATAAAGCTCTTCACCTTATAGCTGGCCAGATCTTCGGCACTGGCCGCGTCGATCGGTTGCGTAAACTCGACTTCGAAGCCGTCCGGCATGGCCCGTACCGCCTTCATTTCGAAGGGTGTTTTACCGGTCCATACGAGTCGTTGCAAGCCTTCGTTAGCTTCCCCGGCGGAACCCCAGCCCCGATTGGTTTCACCCACGAACAGCGAATGATCTTTACCAAAAGCCATCCGCAGTACACCCGACTGGAAGCCGGAACGGAAGTCGAAAGCTGCACCCTGGTATTCGCCGTTTACTTGTTCCATGAACACCCGCATGATTTTCGACTGTCCCTGATCACCAATCAGCATTTGTCCGGCGAACGGACCGAACGCTCCCTGCGTATCATCGCTGATGATCTCCGAGTTCGAAATACCCAGTACGCCGTGGGGCAACCATACGGCGGGCAACTGAATTTCGGGGAACTTCTTTTTGGCTTCAAACAACAGCAGCGGGTTCTTTTCCGAAGCATCGTTTTCGGGTTTGATGGCCCGGCCATTGTTGTCGCGGCGACGGCGTTCGTCGTACGTCTTGTAGAATTCTTCCTGCGAAAGTTTCACGGGTGAGTTTGGCAGCGACGTCCAGCGTAAACCTGCCGGGTGCCCTACGAACGCTCCTTTTTTCACGTGCCATACACCGCCTGAACCCATCCAGTCACCTTGGTTGTCGGTATAGAACAGATCGCCGTTGATCATACCCAATCCGCACGGTGAACGCATCCCGGTTGCCCAGGGCTCCATTTTTCCGTCGGGAGAAATTTTCATAATCCAGCCGCGGTAGGGTACTTTACTTTCCCCCCGCCACCATTCTTCGTCCCCGAAGGCCACGTTGGCACTCACAAAGAAGCTGCCATCGGGAGCCACTTTCGGCCCGAAGCTGTACTCATGGTAGTGACCAGAAATCGGCCAGGCGTATACCGTCTGGTACTTGTCGGCTTTTCCGTCCCCGTTGGTATCGGTCAGTCGGGTCAATTCACCGCGTTGAGCACAGTAGAACGAACCATCCTTGTAAACCAAACCCAGGATTTCGTGCAGACCGCTGGCAAACTTGCGGAAGAAAGGTCGCGGGCTGCTGGGGTTTTCAATCACCCATACATCTCCCCGACGCGTGGATACTGCCACATCGCCGTTGGGCATACTGGTGACGCCACCGATTTCGAGCACAATGCCTTCGGGCGTACTTACTTTGACAATTTTGTAGAGATCGCTTTCGGCCGGAGAACTGTCCTGAGCCAGGGCCGCCGTAGTCAGGCCCAGTCCGAGAAGCGTTGTATGAAGAATCCGTTTCATGCGTATATGCTTGTAAAGTAGCTGCTTAGCTAGTCAGCTACGGATCTTATTAAAACAGAATTTCGTATTTGATCGCGTTGGTACTCACGGGCATCAACAACTCCTGACGGTTGCCGGATTTGCGTAAGGTTGCACCCGTCACGCGGACGTAATACGACTTGCCGTCAATGGCATACAAACCGGGCTGTACCTCTACGATGTCGCTACCCGTAGCTACGAGGTGGTACAGATTGGCCGTCGGATTTTTCACCGTGATTTCGCGAACCAGGTATTTATTACCTTCCACCGGACGGATTTTATCCGAGACTTCGCTACCGAAATAGGTATAGTTGAAGGTCGGCAGTCCCGCTTCATCTACGTCGTAACCCAACGGTTTGTAGGTACCGCCTTCTTCGGGCATATTTTCCGTCCAGGCTTTGGAAGAAGAACTTAACACGGCGAAATCAGGAAAATCATTGAAAGAAGCCAGTACGCCACGGGGCCGCGAGGAACCGTCCCCCCGGTCGTGCCACATGGGCGTAGCATCCAGGAAATCGCCTTTCCAGGCCTGTACCAACGCTCCATTGTCGAGATCAAAGGTGTAATGCAGACCATCGGCAGAACCCACCTGTACGGCGTGTACAATCCGCTTGCGTTTGCCATCGGGATAAATGTCCATGAAGCTACGGGTAATCGTGTTTTCACGAGCATCAATCAAGATGGGGTCCGTCGATGGATTGGTCAGCAGGGAGGCAGGAGCCGTCAGGCTCGTATGCCGCACACCGGGACCTTCCACTTCGAGGGCTAAGCCGGGGCGTACCCATTCGTCGCGTTTGACGTAGGCAATTTCTACGTTCGCCGTACCAGCGGGCAGTTTAATCGTTCCAGCGTTGTACTGACCGGGTTGCAGAAATCCTTCTTTAACAACGACCTGATTGTTGACTTTCAAACGAGCCGTCCCCCCCGCGGAAAGGAAGAATTTGTATTCACCCGCCGTAGGAACCGTAAGCTTACCCGTGTAGAGCAGGCCAAAGTTATTGGTCTGATTGGTGACGTCCCAGTTTACCTGCGAAGGCGTACCCGTACTGGTCGATTTGAGTTTAGTGAAATCCGGAATCTGGGCAAAAGAATCGTTGTTGGAAGGTTCGTAGGCTTTGAACTGCGTACCCGTCAATTGCAGTTTTTCGTCACCGTAGCTGCGGTAACGAAGGTTACGGAAGGCAATCGCCCCGTGATCCCCCTGAATCATGATGGGTCCTTTGGCAGCTTCTTCTTCCGAGATCGGGCCGCCCGTCGGTCCGGAAAGCTCCACGTTTTCCTGAATAGTGATGCCGTTCAGCGAAATTTTCAACACTTTGGCGTTGGCAATTTTCTTACCGGAAGCATCAAAACGAGGAGCCTGGAATGAGATTTCCATGTGTTGCCACAGACCGGGAGCCTTACCGGCATTGATCCGCGGAGCGTGTCCTTCGTACATACGTCCCGAAGGCAATTCGCGGCGTTTGTAAATTCCGCCCACGTCGCTGTCTGAAGGAGCTTTCACGCCCCAGCTGTCGAGCAATTGAATTTCGTACCGGCCCTGCAGGTAGAATCCGGAATTTGAATGCGAAGCCATCATGAAGTCAAACTCCAGATCAGCATCTCCGTGTTCGAACGTAGTCAGCAGGTTGGCCCGGTTGTTGGCATCGGGCTGGTTAACCAGCACGCCCGAACCGGCTTTGGTGGTAAGTACTTCTTTTTGCTGCAAATCGGCCGCTACCTCACCGACAATTTTCCAATTGCCGGCTTTCGTAGGACGAAACGCACTCATATCGGTCAGTGAAAGGGTCTGGGGAACCGTACCAAACTGAGCGAAAGCCGCCGCGTTTAGTCCGGCCACAAGCCACCCGGCAGCCCACAGCCGAAGAAGAGGTCTTTTCATAGTACTGTTGAAATGTTGGTTAGCAATGAACTTGCAAATCAAAGCAGTGACGCCCACATTCCAACTATACTGATACCCACTTAACAATAAATAATCGTATCTAACCTACTTTAATTAAAATACGACTGGTTTCCGCTAAAGCCGTACAAGTTAAAATTTCGCCTTGGGCTAGCTCCCGTTCGGTCAGTACATCGTTGATGGTCATTTTCACCCGACCTTCCAGACACTGGGCCACGCAGGTACTACAACGCCCACCCCGGCAACTATACGGCAGTGCAATTCCCGCTTTGAGAGCCGCCGTCAGCAGATACGTTCCAGCCGGAACCTCAAGCGTATACCGTTGATTCTGGTAGTCAATTTCCACCTGACTCGCCACACCAAAGCCCTCGGGAATGGCGGGCGTCTGAGGAGGAATGACAAAGTTTTCCTTACGAATCGATTCGGCTGGGAAACCCAGAAATAGCAGTACAATCCGTACGAGTCGCATGAAATCTTCCGGACCACAGAGGTAGAAAGCGGGTCGACCAGCCCCCAAATGCCGGGCCAGCAATTTTTCAAAAAGGGTATTGTTGAGGCGGCGGGGTAGTTCATCCGCGGGCGGATTGCTATACAGATATTCAATGGTCAGTCGCTCCGGGAATTGCTGCGTGAGTGCATCCAGCTCGTCTTTGAAAATCGTACTGCCTTGACTCGTATTACTGTAAAAAAGTACGATTCGCCGCTGCGGCTGCTGATACAAGGCCGCTTTGATCAATGAATAAATGGGCGTAATGCCGCTACCCGCCGCTACAAAGAACAGATCCGTTTCCACTTGCGAATCCAAGGTGAACCGGCCGGCCGGAGGCAGGCTTCGTAGCGTATCGCCCACTTGCAGGTTTTGTAAAAGCCAGCGGGACACTTCACCGTTCACCACCCGCTTCAACGTCAGGCTAACGCTTGTATCTACTTCCGGCGTGGAGCTGATGGAATACGAACGCCGTAGCTCGTGTCCTTCGTGCTGCAACAATAGCGTCAGAAACTGGCCCGCCTGATACGGTACTGGCAAGCCATCGACCGGTTCGAGCACATACGTTTTACAATCGGCCGTTTCTGGGCGTATGCCGGTTACTTTCCATTCAATCCATTCAGCCATGGCATAGTTTATGGTTAATCGACTGGTTTTATTTCTTGTGTAACACAACGTTTCTAGCCGAAAATCGGCTCTTGCAATAACTCAAAAATGCGTAAACAGTTGAGTCCCCTTTTCTAACGACTGAGGCACCTTTTCCGGCAATTCAGCCGCCCCACTTTCTTCAATCGCTTCAGTATCAGCCAAATTCACACTCACAAACCCCTTTATTTTACGTCGATTGTAGGCAAGCAACCTTTATTTTTTTGTACTCCGTGGGGGATCACAAGGGTAAAGTTGTCCTAGGAGCGATGTCGAACCGAGCGGTTTTTCACCTTCCCTTCGATCCCTTTTATACGCCATGAACACTTTACCTACCCTTACTTTTCCGGCCTGGATGCTCTGGGTACTCGGCTTCCTGCTGAGTGTTCCGCTACACGGCCAAGTCTCAATCCAAGAGGTTTCCGGACAAATTACCGATCAGAAAACGGGTCAGGCCATTCCTTTTGCTTCGGTAGGCGTACTTGGTAAACCCAGTGGTACGGTCGCCAACGAAGAGGGTCGGTACCAGCTTCGCAGCCATCAGCCCCTGGATTCGCTGCTGATTTCTGCCGTAGGTTACCAAACTACTCGCGTCGCCGTTACGGGCGCTTCCCTTTCGGTGGCTCTGCTGCCCGCAACAGCTACGCTCAGCGAGGTCGTGATTCGGGCGGGTGAAAATCCGGCGTTTCGTATTCTCAAAGAAGTACACGCCCGCCGTACCACCAATGACTTCCGCCAGCTTTCGGGCTACACGTACGAGGCCTATAGCCAGCTTTCGGTAGGTATTACCCAGATGGACGAACGTTTTCAACAGCTCAAACCCGTGCGGACTATTTTACAGGCCGTACCGAAGGAGAGTCGGGAAAACCTTCCGGTCTTTGCTTCGGAGACGGTCTCGCGGGTGTACGCCCGTCGACATCCGCAGTTGAGCAAGGAGGAAATTCTTAAAACGAACATCAGTAGTGTAGGTATTACCGATGACAGCTTCATCGCGATGTTTACCGGAGCCGGGTTCAATACGATTAATTTCTACGAAAATGAGGTAAGTCTGTTTCGGAAGGCCTTTGTTTCTCCGCTGGCTTCACACGGACGCCAGGCGTATACCTACTTCCTGGCGGATACCACGCAGATCGAAGGCCGTACGTGTTACACCCTGGAATTCGATCCTAAACAGGAGCATGATCTGGTCTTCCGGGGCCGTCTATTCATTGATACCCTCACCTACGCCCTGGCGGGGATCGACGCTCGCCTGGGAGCCGAGGCCAATATTAACTTTATTAAAGGCATTGATCTGTCGATTACCTATGAGCTGAGTCCAGCTCAAGTCTGGATTCCTAGCCTTACCCAGTTGACGATTCAGGCCAGCGAGGTGGTGAAACATACCTTTGGAGCAAGGGTAGAGTATGCGACGTCCTTGCATCACTTTACAGCAGAAGAACCCCGAAATGTACGCTTCTTTTCGACCAACGTGGAGCTGGCAGCGGATCGTCAGCAGGCCAGCGACGCGTTTTGGCAAGAGCACCGCGAGCGGATGCCTTCCCAGGAATTGGAGAAAAGTCGTCATCTGATCGATACGGTTCGAAACGTTCCCCTGGTTAAGAAAGCAACGCAAGCGGCTGAATTGGTACTCAATGGCGGTTATTTGCCGGTCGTGAAAGGGCTGGAAACGGGCTCCGTATTTTCGGCCTGGGCGTATAACCGCGTGGAAGGTCACCGCCTCCGCTGGGGTCTGCAGACTAACGCCAGCTTTAGCAAAACCTGGCAATTATCAGCCTATGCGGCCTATGGTACCCGGGATCAGGTTTGGAAACGGGGGGGTGAAATTCGCTTCATTCCCAAACGAGCCCCCCTGACGTTAGTAACGCTTCGGCATACCTACGACCTGGAACAAGTGGGCTTACGCCTGGATGAAAGCGGCGATGATCCTTTTCTGAAAATCACCAATCGATTCAGTCGGTTCCGGCAAGCGTATTATTGGGGAGAAACCGTATTGGCAGGCCAGCAGGATTTGGGGCCGAACTTCACCCAAACGGTTGGGATTCGGCAGCAGTCCCTGGCGTTTTTGTTTCCCATTTGGCTCCCTGCTTCGGAAACCGGTGTAGCAACCTTGACGAATCTGTGGACCCGGGAGTTATTTATCGAAACTCGTTACGCCCCGGGTCGTTTGCCCAATCGCCGGGTAAACAACCGGAAAGTTCGGCAGCGACCCGCCGAAACCGCCCCCATTGTTACGCTTCGCTATCAGTACGGTACCACCTACGAACCCAGCGGAGCCTCATCTTCGTACCCGTCTACTACGTACCATAAATGGCAATTACAACTCGACCACGCCGTGCTCTGGGGACTTGGGGGGCGTACCAACTATACCGTTCGGGCGGGTTATACGCCTTCGACGTTGCCTTATCCTCTATTGACCGTTCATCAGGGGAACCCTACGCCTTTCTACAACCGCAGTGCCTTTAACCTGATGCAGTACGCTGAATTCGTGAGTGATCGTTACGTATCGCTAGCGGTAGAACATAAATTCGAGGGGCTGTTCACCAATCGTATACCCCTGATCCGTTACTGGGGCTGGCGAAATTTTATTACGGGTAAAGTACTGTATGGACAACTGAGTGCAGCCAACCAGCGACTCCTGATTCAACCCGAAGGAAAACCGGGTATTGAGTCGCTTCAATCCCTGCCGTATGTCGAACTAGGTTACGGATTTGAAAATGTCTTTCGGATCGCCCGCATCGAAGCCCTGCACCGACTAACCTATCGAGATCATCCCAACGCTCAGCGTTTTGCAATCAAAGTATCCTTCCCATTGGGTCTGTAATCAAGTGAGCCTTTCTCCGGAGAAAGGCTCACTTGATTTTGGCAGGCAGGGGCTTTTTGGGCTGGTGGCCAGCCGATCAACATACGATTGAAATTCGATTTATTTATGGTTCGGTTAAAAAAGACGGGACCTACTGACATAGGGTTGTCAATAGCGGGTTTTAGGTTTGCTTTTAGGAAATTGACGAATCGCTGCGTGAGGTCTAGCACGGTCCGGTAGTTCATCACGAAAATTCGTCCCTCTATCCTAAAAGTATAGGTTGATAAAGTCACTAATCTGACTTTTGACCTCTCATCTCCTTAACTCTATGATCCCATGATTGTTATGCTGCGTCCGCTTCGGCGAAGTCTTCTCATCCTGAAAAAAACTTCGTAGCTTTGAGCCGTTCCAGTTCGGCCTATTCTTAACCAATCAACGATTCCTCTCCCTACGAGTATGAGCTTGTAAGAACCCGGGGGCTGTGCATCCATCGCCCCTATCCGGTTTCATCCCCGGACCTATCATCTTCGGAGTACGATTCATCAAAGAATCCTTCAGGATTCAACGCTTACGTCGTGTTTCGGTACCTAACCGAAATACGTTCAACACAACCATATCCCATGAAAACACTCATTCTGATCCGATGGGGCACGCTTTGGTGTAGCTTCATTGTCAGTTTTACGGGTTTGTGCCAGCAAACCTTCACCCTCAAAGAGGCTGTTGATTACGGGGTCAAAAACAATCGCAATGTTTCCAATACCCAACTGGATGTAGCGATCGCTCAGGCTCGTATCGGCGAAATCAAAGCCACGGGTCTACCCCAGGCCAGCGTGGCCCTTGGGCTTTCGCATACCATCAAACCTCAGCCTTTCTTTATGCCTCCGGGGATGAGCTTCATCCCCGGGGAACCCGCTCTGCCGGGCGATGAAGAACTGGCCCTGGCTTTAGGTGGCGTTCGGTACAATTCCAATGCAGTCGCCAATCTGAACTGGCTGTTGTTCAGCAGTTCGTATCTGCTGGGTCTAAAAGCTGCCAAGGTGTATACCGAGCTGGCGAACAAGAACCTGACGGCCAGCAAGATCACCATTGCTGAAAACGTAACGAAAGCATACTATTCCGTACTCGTCAACGAAGAGCGGCTGAATTTGCTGGAAGTAAACGTGCACCGACTGGATACCCTGCTGCGAGATACGCGGGCTTCGAACGTGGAAGGCCTCGTTGAAAAAATCGACGTACAACGAATTGAAGTCCAGCGAAATAACCTCGTTACGGAACAACAGAATGTGCAGCGATTACAGGATCTGGCCTACCTGCTACTCAAGTACCAAATGGGTTACCCACTGGATCAACCGATGGCCTTAAGCGAAAAGCTGGCCAAAACGGAATTCAGCGAAGCGATGATTCAGCACGTCAAGAAACCGTTTCAATACGCGGACCGCATTGAGTATTCAACCTTGGAAACGCAACGCCAGCTGCAGGTACTTGACGTCAAGAATGTCAGCCGCAGTTTATGGCCTACGCTTTCGTTGACGGGGAATTACGGCTTTTACAACGGTCGGCAAACCATTGCCCGCTTTGTTACCCGCCCCTGGCTGGATGCTGGTTCGATTGGCTTTGCCATCAATGTACCCGTATTCGATGGGTTTACGCGACGGTACAAGCTTTCCCAGTCCCGCAGTAACCTTCTGAAGATTGATAACAGTATGAAACTTCTCGAGCAGAGCATCGACTTGCAACTCAGTCAGTCGGAAGTACAGCTTCGCAACTACTGGTTTACGCTAGGGGAGCAACAAAAGAATCTCGATCTGGCTCAGGAAGTACTGCGAGTTACGCAAATCAAGTACCGGGAGGGTGTAGGTTCCAACATTGAAGTTATCAATGCCGAAGCCAGCTTCCGGGAGTCTCAGACGAATTACTACACCGCCCTGTACAACGCTTTGGTCGCCAAAGTTGACTTGGACAAAGCAGCGGGTAAACTGTACACCGAATAACGGACTCAATTCATCTCTTTACACACGGAAACGATTCTCATGAAAGTCACATACTTACTTGCTATTTCCCTCTTCGTTGTTGCCTGTTCCCAAAAAAAAGAAGGGCTGGAAGGCAAAAGAGCCGAACTGGCTGAATTAAAGCAAAAACAGGCCGAGCTAACGGGCCAGATTAAAACGCTGGAGGGTGAAATTGCCAAGCTTGACCCCAAAAAAGCGGAAGAAACCAAAGTGAAGGCCGTTTCGGTAACGCCTTTGCAACCCAGTACCTTCGAACACTTGATTGAGGTGCAGGGTACGGTGGATGCCAAGAACAACGTGCAGGTAAGTCCCCAGGCTTCGGGTGTTATCAAAGCCATTTACGTCAAGGAAGGCGATGCCGTCAGCGTGGGAACGCCGCTGGCTAAAATCGACGATGCCATTCTGCGGGAATCCGTGGAAGAAACCAAAAACCAGCTTTCGCTGGCCAGTACCCTGTACGAAAAACAGAAACGCCTCTGGGATCAGCAGATCGGTACGGAGATTCAGTATCTCCAGGCTAAAAACAACAAGGAAGCCCTGGAAAAACGGATTGCGACACTGCAGGTACAACTGAATCAGTCGAAGGTTACTTCTCCCATCGCTGGTACGGTCGATCAAGTCGATGGTAAAGTGGGCATGATGGCAACGCCGGGGGTAAGTATACTCCGCGTGGTCAATTTGAGCAGTCTGAAAGTAATGGCGAAAGTGGCCGACACCTACGCCGCCAACATTCGCCGGGGCGACGCCGTGACCATCAAGCTTCCGGATCTGAACAAAGAAATGAAAGCAAAACTCAGCTTCGTTGCCACTACGGTAGATCCCCTCTCGCGAACCTTCACCATTGAAGCAACCCTCCCCCCCAGTAAGGAACTCAAACCCAATATGCTGGCCCAGGTACTCATCAATGATGTTACGAAGACCAATGCACTGGTGATTGACCAGAACCTGATTCAGAATACCGAAAACGGTCAGATCGTATACGTGGCCATTACCGAAGGCAACCGGAAAGTAGCCAAAGCCCGGCCCGTGAAAACGGGCTTGAGCTACAATGGGAAGATCGAAATTACGGAAGGCCTGCAAGCCGGTGATGCCCTCATCACGGTGGGCTACCAGGAGTTAACGGACGGACAAGCGGTTAGTTACTAACGAAACGCGGGGCTTGTACCCGCGTTCTCTCAACCATCCAAGCAATGAAATTTGAAGAATACAAAACCCTCGGTTTTACCAACTGGTGCGTAGAAAACCGAACGACCGTATACATCTTCACGGTCATCATTACGCTGGCGGGGTTTCTGGTGTACACGAACCTGCCCAAGGAGCAGTTCCCGGACATCAAGGTTCCGCAGGTGTACATCAATACGGTCTACTTCGGTACGGCTCCGGCGGATATTGAAAACCTCATCAATAAACCCATCGAGAAGCAGTTGAAGTCGCTTTCGGGGGTCAAGTCAGTCAAGTCGAATGCCTTGAATGATGTGTCGGTCATTCTGGTGGAATTTTTGCCGGAAGTGAATTCGGAAGTCGCCCTCCAACGAGTACGCGACGCCATCGACAAATCGAAACAGGATTTACCCGCCGAACTCGACGCCGGACCGACGGCTCAGAACGTCGAGTTTTCGGAGTTCCCGATCATGAACGTCAACCTGGCGGGTAATTTCCCCCTGCAGAAACTCAAGGATTACGCCGAGGACTTGCAGGATGCCATGGAAGGCCTGCCCGAAATCAGCCGCGTGGATATTGTCGGAGCCTTGGAGCGGGAAATTCAGATCAATGTGGACTTGCCCCGCATGCGATCCACGGGATTGAGCTTTTATGACATTCAGCAGGCCGTTCAGGGTGAAAACATCAACATTTCGGGCGGCGAGTTGAATGTGGATAACGTGCGGCGTACGCTTCGCGTGAAGGGTGAATTTACCGACGTAGCCCAAATGCGGGAGTTACAGATTCGCACGTCTACGGGAGCAACGGTTCGTTTGGGCGATGTAGCTGACGTAGAGGACAGCTACGAAGAACGGCAGGATTTCGCCCGTCTTGACAACAAGGCGGTCGTTACGCTCAACGTAATCAAACGAGCCGGAACGAACCTGATCTCCGCTTCCGAAGGCATCGAAAAGATCATCGAAGAGTACAAACAGGATCGTTTTCCGGCGGGTTTGAAGGTACAGATTACCGCGGATCAGTCCGAGCGAACCAAAGCCGACATTCACGATCTCATCAATACCGTCATCCTCGGTTTCATTTTCGTGGTACTGGTTCTGATGTTCTTCATGGGCGTTCGGGATGCCATTTTTGTGGGACTTTCGGTACCGCTTTCGACGCTGGTTGCGTTTGTTTGCTTCCCGCTCGTAGGTCCGCTGATTGGCTCGGCCTTTACGCTGAATACGCTTGTACTCTTCGCGTTTTTGCTCGGCTTAGGGATCGTGGTGGATGATGCCATCGTAGTGATTGAAAACACCCACCGCCTCTTCAATCAGCATAAGGACTGGGACATCAAGCAGGCCGTAAAAGCCGCCGCCGGTGAAGTATTCGTACCCGTACTTTCGGGTACACTCACGACGATTGCTCCCTTCTTTCCGCTGTTATTCTGGCCGGGCATCGTGGGTGAATTCATGAAATTCCTGCCCATCACGCTCATCATTACGCTCTTTGCTTCGTTATTCGTTGCCTACGTGATGAACCCCGTCTTTGCGGTAAGCTTCATGACCCGGCACGACGAGCAGCACGGCGAGCACGTACAGAAACAACACTGGCAAGAACTTCGCAAACCCACGTTTGCTATGCTGGCCCTGGCACTGGTGGGCTATTTGATCAACCGGGGTGTGGGTAACTTTTTCGTGTTCCTGCTGCTGCTGTACTATTTCAATCATTTCATCCTGACGCCGCGGATTCTGGTACCTTTCCAGGAAAACATCCTGCCGAAACTACAGCATGGCTATCGGCGACTGGTCAGCTGGGTGATTCAGGGCTGGCGTCCCGTATTGGCCGTTGTCGCGGCCTTCAGCTTGTTGATTGTGGCGATCGTCGCTACGGCGATTCGGCAACCTAAAGTGGTCTTTTTCCCCAGCGGCGAACCCGATTACATCTACATCTACAACGTGATGCCAGTAGGTACGGATGCCGTCGTAACCGATAGCGTCACGAAGGAAATCGAGCGGCGGGTCTTCAAGATTCTGGCGGATAATCAGGCCACGAAAGCCGTGAACTCCGTTATTTCCAACGTGGGTAAGAATGCGGGAGATCCCTTCAACCCCGACCGTTCGGATACGCCGCATAAATCGAAAGTGACCGTTGCGTTTGTGAAAAGTACCGACCGCGGGGATATCTCTTCGCAGGCGATTCTGGAAAAAGTACGCAACGCCATGCAGGGCATTCCGGGTACGGAAATCTCGGTGGAACGCGAGCAGAACGGACCGCAAACGGGGAAACCCATTCAGGTAGAAATTGCCGGCGATGAATTCGAGCCGCTGATGAAGATTGAAAAGGAATTTCGGCAGAAGCTCAAGGAATCGGGCATTACGGGAATCGATCAGCTGAAATCCGACCTGATTACCAACAAACCCGAAATCATCGTACAGATTGACCGGACCAAGGCCCAACGCGAAGGCATCAGTTCCCAGCAGATTGCCGGAGCCATCCGTACGGCCTTGTTTGGTTTAGAAATCAGCAAGTTCCGGGATGCGAAAGATGAGTATCCGATCATGCTTCGCCTGAAGCCCGACGACCGCAGTCAGATCGAACGCTTGCTGAGTCAGGACGTGGTATACCGCGACATGAACCTGGGTGGCCAACTGCGGCAGGTACCGCTATCGTCGGTAGCCAACATCAGCTACTCCACCACGTTCAGCCAGATTAACCGAAAAAATCAGGAGCGGGTCATTACGCTGAGTTCGGACGTAGTTCCCGGAGCTAACGCCAACGAAATCAACGTTCAGCTCCAACAGGTGATTAACCAGATGGAATTGCCCAACGGCTATACGATGGCTCTGGGCGGTGAACAGGAAGCTCAGGCCGAAACCTCCAACTTTCTGGGCGGTGCGTTTCTGGGAGCCATTCTGCTGATTTATCTGGTACTGGCCACGCAGTTTAACTCGGCCGTTAAGCCCGTCATCATTTTCAGTACCATTCTGCTCTCGCTGATTGGCGTACTGCTGGGCTTTACGATTTTCAACCAGACGTTTTCGGTAATCATGTCGGGCGTGGGAATTTTCGCTCTGGCGGGGATCGTGATTAAAAACGGTATCCTGTTGATTGAATTTACCGAAGAGCTTCGGCAACGGGGCTTCCCGCTCCGGCAAGCGATCATTGAAGCCGGCGGTATTCGGATGACGCCTGTACTGCTCACGGCTTCGGCGGTAATTCTGGGTCTGATTCCGCTGGCCATTGGTCTGACGGTAGATTTTGCTAGCTTCTTCAGCGATTTCAACCCGCATATTGTGATTGGTGGGGATAGTGCCGTATTCTGGAATATCCTGGCCTGGACGATCATCTACGGGGTTATTTTCTCGACGGTACTAACGCTGATCGTGGTGCCCTGTCTGTACTACATCAACGAAAGAGTACGGATGAAGTGGTTTGGAAAAGTGGACCCGGCCGAGGGAAAACCCTTGCCGGAATCCGCTGAGATGGCGATTTAATTTTTTCTTACAATCCCCGGCTACTTCGCCGGGGATTGTTCTTTTGAACGTAGGCCCACGCGGCCGGGATGGCAATCGCCAGAGTTTTACTGATTCCGGCATACGAAGCCCAGGCCTCCGACCAGGAATGGCCTTTCAGCCAGGGATACACGACTTCCAGGCCTACGCCAATGCTCTGCATCAATAGCGCATAGCTTAAGAAGTAAACGAAATAGCGTTGGAGCGAACGGTCCATTTTCATACGCCTATCACTGAAACAAGAACAGGAACGAAAGCCTGCAGGGGCCGTTTTAAAGGTGTACGAGGAAAGGGACAGCGTTTTCATGCGTAGGTCCTGGGTTTAGAGGATCGTGGGTTTACGGAAGGCCTGTACCAGCGTTATTACCAGTACGAACAGCAAAAGGGCCGGGAAAACGACATTCAAAACGCTGGTTGCTCCCCAGTACCCGAGGTTGTACCAGATGGACTTATCCGTAAATTTTCCGAAGTCCAGGGTGGCTAGTTTTTGGCTACCCTGAACCAGTTTTACCAAGATTTGAAGGGTCAGTACAGCCGTGGCTAATTTCATGCGAAGTGCAGTGTTCATGATTTTTGGATGGTTTGTGTGTGATTGATGATCCAAAATTGGCCACTCTTGGGGGCTCAGAGAAATGAAGATGACTAAGCCCGCCTACGCCGTGACGAAGCGGGCTTGAGCCGAGTAAAAGGCTTCGTCCCGCTGAATCGGGGGTTCGTCCAGTGCAGTAGGGTTCGTACCAGGACTACGGGGATTCATCCATCTAGGCGGGGGATTGATCCTACACATCCGCCGACCACTGCTTTTCTGCGTACTTTTGATTTCCTCTGAAATCCTATCGTATGCCCCTGTTTATAAAAGCGTTGCCGAAGTGGTTAGGACTCATCGTGGCGTTTGGTCTGTACGGGCTGGTGTTTTATGGATTGATCACCGCCGACGGAGCTACGTACGTACGGACCTACGCTCTGGTGTTCATTAGCTCAGGTGTGCTGTTGTTTGCCAGTCAATATTACGTTTGTCTGCCCTACTGGCAGCAACGCAAACGGGCGGAGTTTCTGCTGGCTACGCTCCTGCTGCTCGGAATCTGGACCCTATTCCGTTCCTGGTTCCTGTTGGCGTATACACCGGTCGATCGGCTCCTTTCCACGAATTCCGATACCCAGCGGGGCTTCAGGGATGGGTTGATGGAAAGCAACCCGGCCTTTGCTCCCGTGCTACCTCAGATCGTCGGGATCCTGCTGAATCTAGGCTTGACCCTAGGGGAAGGACTAATTTTTACGGCATTGAGTCTTTGGTATCAACGGGGCAGGCAGCCCCTACCACTGTTTTCCAAACGGCTGAAACAGTGGATACAACCGTCAAAAACCAGCCGTCTGGCCATGGGTCACCTGCTGGGCTGGGTAGCCTATTTGCTCCTTTCCAATCTGTTTGATTTCTTTCGAAAAACGTTTTATCTGCCCATGGAACTGCTCCTGCTGGTTCCAACGGTAGCGGCCTTTTACCTCTGCCTACGCAGCAGTTTCCGTTTTTTATCCCAAAATCGGTTGATTGTGGCCGTAGTTAGTGCCTTAGGCATTGGGGTAATTTCGGCCATACTGAAAGGCATCCTCTTTGGTATCGCCGTGAAAGCAGGCTGGCCGCCGTACCTGGACGGCATTAACGTGTTGGCCAACCCAGCGGACTTTCGTACGATTTCCGTGGCCAAGCTTACCGGCTATGGTATGGCCCGTACCTTGTCGAGCGAAGCCTATCCCATTCTGATCAGCTTTATTTATGGCTATGCCCTACAGGCCGTACGGGATCAGCAGAAGCTCCGTCTCTTGAGTGAAGAACGGCAAAGGGAAATCCAACGCCAGCAACAACTCGAAAATGAAGTCACCGCGGCGAAACTTCAGACCCTCCGCTATCAGATTAACCCGCACTTTCTCTTCAACAGTCTCAACTTTTTGTACGCTCAGGCTCTGCCTTTGTCCGAAAATCTATCCCGGGCGACGTTGTTGCTTTCGGAAATCATGCGGTATGGCTTGCAGGAATCCGAAGCGAAAGTACCCCTGGAACAAGAAGTACGGCACCTGCAGAATTTTGTGGATTTCAATCAATTACGGTTCGCCAATCGCCTACAGGTACAGTTTACAGTGGAAGGCAGTCCCGCCTTTCGTCGCATCATGCCGCTGCTTTTGATCACTTTTGTAGAAAATGCGTTCAAATACGGCGAGTTACACGACCCAGGTTTTCCTTTACAGATTATCTTACGCATTGATTTCGAAACGCTTTCCTTCTTCGTTCATAACAAAAAACGGCAAGGGCCGAAGGAAGAATCGACGGGTATTGGGCTGGATAATATTCGCAGGCGACTCGAACTGGCTTACCCTTCCCGCTATACGCTGAACTTACACGATCAGCCTCAGGCGTACACCGCTGAACTTCAAATCCAACTCTAATGCATCCATTAAACTGCCTGCTGGTCGACGACGAGCCCGCTGCGCTCGACATTCTGACGCATTATGTCAATCAGACGCCTTTCCTGAAGCTGGCGGGGCGTTGCCTCGGGCCGATTGAAGCGCTGCAAAAAGTATACAGCGAACCTATTGACCTGATTTTTCTCGACATCCACATGCCGGAGCTTTCAGGGCTGGATTTCATCAAGGTACTCAACGGTCGGGCTAAAGTAATCCTGACTACGGCTTATAGTCAGTACGCGCTGGAGGGGTACGAATACAACGTAGTCGATTACCTGCTCAAACCCGTAGCGTTTGACCGGTTCCTCAAAGCCGCCCAGAAAGCACTCGACCAGCGTTCACCCCTGACGCCACCCACCCCTACCGTACCTACGCAACCCGCCGAGGAAGATTACATTTTCGTTAAAGCCGATAACCGTACCCAGCGGATTACGCTTTCCGACATTCAGTACGTGGAAGGACTGGGCAACTATGTGAGCATCTACACGGACCAGGGCCGCGTGGTCACCCTACTGACCATGAAAGAAGTGGAAGAACGCCTGCCCGAACGCCGCTTCATGCGGATTCACCGAAGCTATCTGATCGCTCTGGATCGCCTCCAGTATATTGAAGGCAACGAAGTATTTCTGGATAAAAAAACGGCGATTCCTTTGGGTGAAACGTACCGGGAAAAGTTTTTCAAAGCCTTGGAGTCTAAGACTTTAAACAAACGCTAAGGCAGGGCGTTGCTGACTAAACTGGCGGGGTAACTTCCTAAAACCAGGCAGACCACCCGCCCTGAAGGAGCGTAGGTGGTCTGCGAGCACTGGTTAATTTTCTTACGGAATGGAAGCGTAACGAAAGAACCTTCCTTACCAGCCGGGGTTTTGAACCATCGCCTGATTTTTATCCACTTCACTTTGGGGTATGGGCCACCAGTAGTGCTTATTTTCAAAAACTCTGGTTTCAAAAACGGTTCGTTTGAAGAAACTTTCGTCGGTTGCACTGGCGCCTAAATCAACGGACATACCCTCAAAACTTCCCTTTAGCTCCGAGGCCTGTTTCCAGCGACGTAAATCGAAATAGCGTAACTGTTCGCTGGCCAGTTCAATCGCCCGTTCATGCTGAATTTTCTTCCGAAACTCGGTTTGCGAAAGACCGGAGGCTAGCGCCGGAAGCCCCGCTCTTGAACGGATTTTATTCACGTACCCGATGGCATCAGCGGTTGGCCCTTCCAGTTCATTCGAAGCCTCGGCGTACATCAAATAAATATCAGCGAGTCGAATGTAGGGGAATAGTTTCGCCCGGTTCCGGTTGGCGATCGGATCACTGACAGGGTCTATGAATTTACGCAGCAGATAACCCGTCCGGGAATGATCATCCCGGCCCACTTCCTTGCCGTCTTTTCCTTTGTAAAAGAATTCCGCTTTGGTATTGTCCCACCAGGGTGCTCCGGAGTAATTGACCGTTACGTAGAAACGAGGCTCACGACCCACGTACATGTTCCAGGTTCCTTTGGGGGCGTAAGTCGTAGCCTGTTGGGAGAAACCCGTTTCCACGTAGCCCGAGCCCGGCTCCGTGATGGCTTTTCCATTCGCCATTTCATATGCATCGACTGACTTTTGGGTAACTGCTACGCCATTCCATCCGCCTTTGCTGCGTAACATACAGTGTCGATCCAGTACCAGTGAGTTACCTCCGTCCAGATTCCGTCCCCAGATCATTTCTTCATTGGCATACTGGCTGATAAACAATCCTTTGTAGGAATCCACGGGCTTGACGGCTCCTTTGTCATCCAGTACGGTATACAGATGATAAATACCAAGATCGATCACGGCCTTACTGGCTGCCTTGGCCAATTGCCACCGCTCTTTATTGTAAGCCGTAGGAAATAATGCTTTCCCGTCGCGATTCACCAGTCCAGCCAGGTCAGGATTTCCGTTGACTAGTGGACTGGCAGCCCAGAGCAGGATGCGGGCTTTCATGGCCAGAGCCGTTCCTTTGGTAGGTTTACCAGCCCAGATGTTCTCATGTTTCAGGGGCAAATCGGTGGCGGCCTCGTCGAGGTCTTTCAAAATTTGGGTCACACACTCGTCGAACGTATTACGAGGGATATTGAAGGTACTGGACTCAAAGGATACCTGATCTAGAATCAGCGGAACCGGCCCGTACAATTGAACCAGATTCATGTAGTAATAGGCTCTTAGGAACTTGGCTTCAGCCTTGTAGAGCGTCTTGTTCTGCGTAGAAATCGGAGCTTTATCGACATTATCCAGGAAAATGGCAATTTGCCGGAACGACTGATAGTAATTTTTCCAAAGGTTCGTCACCAGGCCCGTGGTTGGATTCCAGTTACCTAAATTCATATCGTAGCTGGGATAATTGCTGCGATTCCAGGTGATGTCTGTATCATCGGCCAAGCCATTATACGGAAGATCCGTCCAGAAGTTATAGCTGGGTAAATACGCGTAAATGCGATACAGGAAGTTCTCCGTGTATTGACGATTGGCGAACGTGACTTCCAGCGATAAAAGCTCATCGGGAGCTTTGTCCAGGTACTTTTCGCAGGAAGAGAATAGGCTAACGGCAACCAGCATCAGGAATCGTACTACTATCTTTTTCATACATTAATAATCTTAGAAGTTCACATTAAGACCCATGTTGATGACGCGTGACGGCGGATATTTCCCGGCACCGTCGCCGCTCTCCGGGTCATACAGTTTGATACGATCCCACAGCAGCAAGTTCAGGCCATTCACATATAGCCGGATATTGTCAGCCTTGATCCGTTGAGCCCAGAGTTTCGGAATTGTGTAGCCGAGCTGGGCGTTTTTCAGGCGTAAATAGTTACCATTGATTTGCCAGAAGGTACTGTTGCGATAGTTGTTGTCATTATTTCCGGGGTACAGTCTCGGGAAAGAAGCGTTCGGATTGGGATTTTCCGTTGTCCAGCGGTCTAAAGCTACCCGCAGGACATTCCCAAATTGGCCCTGAGCAAAAGGAATATAGCCCTCGTAGTTGCGAAACACGGATACATTACCTACGCCCTGGAATAGAAGGGATAAGTCAAACCCTTGATACGTGAAGGTCCCTCCAAAGCCGTAAACCATCTCAGGAATGTTAGAATACCCAATGGGCTTTTCATCATAGATATCTATGGTTCCATCGTTATTCGTATCCCGGTACTTGACATCACCCGGAACCACCGTCGAGTTGAAAACCTGTTTGGGACTGTTATTGATTTCTTCCTGACTACTAAAAATCCCGATAGCCTCCAGGCCAAAAGGCTGACCAATTCGCTGGCCCGTCCGACGCAGATAATCATAGCGGCGTGTAGGTTCGTCGTTATGAATAATACGATTGCGGGCAAACGTATACGTTCCCTTCAGATCCATTCGGACGGGTCCGATCGACGTGCGATACGTCAGGGTCGCATCAATGCCTTTATTGTTGACAATGCCGATATTCGCGTAGGGCAGCGACTGGATTCCTAACAGGTCGGGTACCGTTCCTCGTTGGGTAAGAATATTGGTGCGGTGCTCCCGAAAAAAGTCAAGCATCAGGGAGATTCGGTCTTTCATCGCACGCAGTTCCATGCCTATATTCGACTTGCGAGAAGTCTCCCAGGTGATATTGGCATTACCAATGGCATCTTCCATAATGCCTCCGATTCCATTATTGAACTCGGTTCCAAACAGGTATCCATCGGTTGTTTTTAGGGTAGTCAGGTACATAAACCGCTGGTCGTTGATCTGGTCATTGCCTACAATCCCATACGAGCCTTTCAGTTTCAGGAGTGAAATAAAGGGCACGTTATTCTTGAAGAACGGTTCATCCGAAACGACCCATCCGCCGGAGAAAGCCGGAAACAAGCCAAATCGCTTACCCCGTGGAAAGTTTTCTGAACCATTATAGCCAAAGTTAATTTCGGCAAAATACCGCTCTTTCCAGCCGTAGGTTGCTCTTCCGACCAGGCCCATCCGTCGATACGGCAACGAACCAATGGCTGAACCAGCCGTAGCCTGCCGGCCACCCTGATTGTAGAGAAGCATCCCGCCCACGTCATGCCTTCCAAAACTGCGATTGTAATTCAGGCTTGCTTCCAGGTAACTGCGGCTTTCACCCCAGGTATCAATACTGTAGCCTAAAAACTTATCTCCTTCGGCCGTCAGATTGTAGATTGGCTCGCCCGTAGTGGGGTCATTCTCGGCAGAAACCAGCCACGTTTCAAAGTTTTTCTTACGACCGATATTATTACTACTATAGCTATCAAAGGCAAAACGCCCCATCGCACTCAGGCCTTTCGTCAATCGGCCGAGATTATACTTCAGTCCAAAGGTTCCCTGCGTAGTTCCTCTGAACTCGGTTGCGTAGCCGGTTTGCGTCAGTCGGCCGTACGGATTTTGCTGGGCAGAAGCAACGGTACCAGGTATACGTCCATTCGGATACACCATCGGATACAGAATCGGGGTTGCTTTATTCATCAGGTTGAAAATCTCCTGCGTACCGGTTCCGGGAAAATTCCGGTTTTCCGTAATGCCCGTAATGCCAATGCTCAACTCCAGATCTTTACTAAGATTGATATCGACATTGGTTCTCAAATTGAAGCGACGGCGGCCCAGATTGGTTGAATAGGCGTTGCGGGGATCTTCAATAAAAAAACCTTTGTCATGGAAATAGGACGTAGAGACGAAGTACCGTACCGTTGTGTTTCCACCCGAAATATTAAGGTTCACGTGCTCCTGACCCGCCGACCGCTTCATGAGCTTCATCCAGTCTACGTTAGGGTACCTTAAGGGGTCGCTCTGGTCTTTAATTTTCTGCAATACTTCGTCGGTAAAAGGCAGGGGTAAGTCAGCATTCCGGTTCGCTTCATTATACAGCGTAGCGTAGGTGTATCCATCTACATATTCGGGCAAACGAGTCGGACTTAAAAACCCTTTTTCTACGGTAAACGATACCTTGGGCTTACCCCCCGTCCCCTTACGCGTGTTTACCAACACCACACCATTGGCCCCTCGTACCCCAAACACGGCTGTAGCCGAGGCATCTTTGAGAATGGTAAAGCTCTCGACTTCGTGCGGGTCAATGTTGTTGAAATCCCGTTCTACCCCATCGACGAGTACTAAAGGCGACTGGTTCGAGCCAAAGGTACCCAGGCCCCGGATCCAAATGTTGGCCCCATCGTAGCCGGGCTCCCCCGAACGCTGCACCGTAACCAGCCCTGCCATACGTCCGCCCAAGGCATTACTCAGCAGAGCCGTTGGGCTTTGCTTCAATTCACGCGTCGTGATGATGGACTCTGATCCGGTGAAGCTTACCTTCTTTTGTTCACCATACCCCACGACCACGACCTCCTGTAAGGCTTTTTCATCGGGTTTAAGCTGCACGTTCACCAGTGTTTGACTGCCCAGCGGAATTTCCTGTTTGAGATAGCCGATGGAGGTTATTACTAAAATGGCGGATGAACCCTCCGGTACCGACAACTGGTAGTTCCCATCGTTATTGGTATTGACGCCCACGGTCGTACCCTTCACCATGACATTGACGCCGGGTAAGGCCTCGCCCGTTTCAGAGGTAATCTGTCCACGAACGATCCGGTCCGGGATAGGTTGAAACGCTACGGATGGCAAAGGAGCCCCTCGTTCCTGGACCGACATAGCCAGCACTGAAGCGGGTGTAGTCACGGTTGAGGACAGAACCCGACTCAGTACAATGTTTCCATGGATGACTTCATACTTGATTTGCAAGGGGATAAGCAAGCGATCCAGAATGTTTTTTACCTTTTCACGTTTGCTGACCAGGTTCACTTTCTGATCCAGTGCAATGACATTTTGACTATAGACAAAATGCAACGAAGCCCGTTTTTCCAGCGATTGAATCGCTTGTTTCAGGGTAACATTGGACCAGTTTACGGAAATTATTTTTTCAATTTCAGGCTGAGCATGGGTTACTTCTGCTTTCCCGATGCTGACCAGAAGTAAGAAGAAAAGCTGCATGCGTGCGATCCGCATAATTTTTCCAACGAATGGTGAAATAAGGAGATTTTGCTTCATAGATTTAGGGTGAATTGAGTCAATAAGCTCCCTGTCACTCGGTTAGAGTGATGCGGGAGGTGAAGAAGGGTGCTGGTACCACCCTTCTTCTTTTTAGAAAATAGCGTATACTACCTGAAAAGAGGACTCTGCCACTATAGGGAACAACCCTGACCTTTAACGATGACTCGGTTCTGGTTAAGCTCGTATGAAATGTTGAGTGATTTGCTGATCATTTCCAGGATATCAGGTAAATTTTGATGGGTGAAATGAGCAGAAAGCTGGCATTGATAAATTTTTTCGTCTTCTACCTCGAATACAACGCCAAATCGCTGGGTTAAAGCCTTCGTAATCGTAGTCAAGGGCGTATCTACGAACACGAAATCGCCTTTCTCCCAAACGTTCGAAGGGTCTCGTTCTGACGTTTCATATACTTTGGTCTCTTCCCCCTTTTGATAGTAGGCTTTCTGTTTAGGTAAGAGAACAATATAGTTTTTCGACTGTTCCTCCTTCACCCGTACTTTCCCCGTAAGCACCGAAACCTCTACCCTACGCGAAGTCGGATTTGCATCAATCAGAAAGCTGGTTCCCAGCACCTGCGTTACCAGTCCTTTGCTATGAATGATAAAAGGACGACGCTCATCACGCTGGACCTGAAAGAAGGCAATCCCCGTTAAGGTTAAGGAGCGGGTATCATCGCCAAAATCTTTGTCTAAGTTGACACGTGCACCCGGATACAGACATAGTTGGGATTGGTCGGGCAACGTGAGTCGCTTCAATTCTCTCGTTGGATTCTCGTAAACCATCGGTTGCGAGTCCGTCATTTCTCGCTTCCAGACGTAGAAACCCAAGGACAGAACCAGGACAATTCCAGAAGCGATAGCGATGGCTCGTTTCCAGTCGAAGAGGGAACGCTCCTTATCGAGGCCGACTTGTGCGGTAATGTTACGGTATAGTTCCTTTTTTATTTCTTCCCGTTCGGGTGCACGCCAGGAGTCGGATACATCTTTATCAGACTCGAAGGACTCATACCATCGTTCCACCTGCTCCCGTTCCTCGGGAGAAGCTTTTCCAGCGGTATATTTTTCTAGTAACGCAACGGGTAAGAGTGGCTTCATACCTAGACAGCGAAAGTACAAGTTGATCTTCTATGTACTAAGTGTGTCAACGCCGGTTTTACCCCCAAGCCTATCCCTGAAAAATTTAAAATTTTATGAGAAAATAAATAAAACGAAGACACTGACGTATTCTCGCAGGGAGCTACGCAAGGCTCTGAGCGCCCTACCTAAGTGATTTTCAGCGGTTTTCTCGGAAATATTTAATTGCTGAGCAATCTCTGGAATCGTCAGGTGATGCTGTCTGCTCAGCTCATAGACTCTTTTACTTTGAGGAGGCAAGTACGCAACGTGTTGCTGCAGGACATTTTCTAATTCATTGAAGGCCAATTCTTCTTCCGTACAAGAGGTCTCCGTAGCCTTATTTTGCTGGTAATAGGCTAAGTACCGATGACGAACTTCTTCCCGCTGGAAATAATTGAGGACTAGATATTTCACCGCCGTTCTTAAATACGCTTCGAGGGAAGAAGTGATCAGTAATTCGGCTCGTCTTTCCCATAAATCGGCGAATAGCTCCTGAATGACTTCTTCCGTACTGTCTCTAAATTTTAAGCGTTTATAGGCTTGACTATATAGTTTCGACCAATAGCGATTGTAAATTTCTTCAAACGCTTGAGCGTTGCTCTGACGAAGTAACAACAGCAGATTTTCATCAGTATGAAGAAGCCGTCTTTTCATTACTAAGCTTGGTCTAGGATATAGCGGAATAAACTATTGCAAAAATCATAAAAAAGGTACAAATAATTCAAAAATTATTCAAAATAACCTGTAGCGGAATGGTGCCCTACGCAGAGATGATTCGCTTTTTAAGCCTACATGGACTTGACCAACGATCCTGAGTGTCGTCTTAACTACTAATGGATTTTCAGGTAAAACCTTTAAGTACGTTTTTCTGGCAAAGACGGGTAGCTTTTTCCCCAAAGGAATACTTTTTTAATGTATTGTAAGCAGTAGTAAAGCGAATCCTTATGAACTCAACAAATCTCTGGAGTAATTCGGCTACTCCTGACCCTCAGCCCAAAGATAATCAAGAAGGTAACGATGAAGAACCTTCCAGTACGAGTGTTCGTGAAGACGCAGATTTTCCAAATACGGAATCCAAAATACTGGAAAAACTAATAGAAGAACTGGAAGGAGGTTCTAAAAAGTAATTACTTCCACCTAGTGAAAAAGCCGCCCACGGTATCCACGGGCGGCTTTTTCTTTGTTTGTATACGCATAAACTGGATTACTTTCCTGCCAGCCAACCTTCCGGATTCATCTTACCGCGACCTTTCCAGATCTGGAAGTTGATTTCCGCTCCGCCGTTTCGATCCGACAACGCTGTTCCAATCACTTCCCGAGCTTTTACCCGATGCCCCTCAGATACCGAGGCACTAGCCAGCTTGGCGTAGATGGTAAAGTATTCGCCGTGCTGTACGGTAATTACGGTTCCCATACCCGGTACGGACATGACGTTGCGTACGATGCCTTCGTATACGGCCCGAACGGGCTCACCAACGTTGGTAGCAATATCCACTCCTAGGTTACGGGTCGTAATACCCGGCATGGGAGAATTCAGACCGAAGTGCTCGGAAATGTAGCCGGAACGAACCGGCCAGGGCAACCGCCCCCGCGAAGAGCCGAACGATGCTCCGGCTTCCGCTTCTGGAGCCGCTCCAATACTAGCCCGGGTGGGTTCAGCTGGCCGTATTTCGGGCGTTTTCGCGACTTCTTCCTCGGCTTCTTTAATAATTTCTTTCGCTTTTTCGGGCGTTTCCGCTTTGGCGGCTTTGGCGGCCGCATCCGCCCGGGCTTTGGCAATGGCTTCGGCTCGGGCTTTGGCGGCGGCTTCCTGCCGCTCAGCCTGCTCGCGGGCTATGCGTTCCCGCCGGAGTCGCTCTTCTCGCTCACGGGCAGCCCGCTGAATTTCCCGCTCAATCACATTCGCGATGGCATTATCGAGTCGGTTGACGGCCTTGGTACGCTCGCTCAGCTCTCCTTTCAGCGTGGTTTCCTGCTTGCTTAGTTCACTCGCTACAGCAGCTTGCCGTTCCTTGGTAACCTCCAGGGTCTTGGTTTCCGTTACTTGAGCCTGCAAGACGTCGGTTTTCCGAACCTGCTTGTACTTGATGGTTTGCTGCTTGGTAGCGAGTTCACCGCGTACCTGCTCAATGTGCCGGGCCTGCGTTTCGCGGGCTTCCGTGTACTGACGCAGGTATTGGTAGCGCATCACCAGAGAATTGAAGCTGTTGGCCGAAAAAAGAAAACTCAGCTTATTATAGGTGTTGGCCGTCTTGGAAGCCGCGTATACCATCGAGGCGTACTCCCGCTTCAGGTTTTTTAGATCGCGGGCTAGTTTACCGGACTGTACCGCTAGGCCACGCATTTCCTGATTCAACAGGTTCAAATCCTGGGAAAGCAGATCAATCTGTTTGGACTTGGTTTCGATCTTGCTATTAAGGGCCTTGAGTTCGGTCAGCGTAGCCGTTTTTTTGCTGGCGGTCTGGTTGAGTACCCGGTTGATTTCCGTAATACGCTCCTGATTTCGGCGTTTTTCGGCTTCGAGTTGCTGACGGCTTTGTCGTAAGGAGACTTCGGTATCCTCCGTTTCGGCTCGCGAGGTACGCCGGGACGAGGGTCTTTGCGTCGTTGTTTTTTTCGGAGCTGGCTGGGGTTTCGTCGGTTTTTTAGCCTTTGCGGGAGCCTGTTTCGCTTTTGCTTTTCCAGCAGCGGACTGCTGACGCGTGGGCGTTTTCTTTTTTCCCCGCTGAGCCAGTACGGGCTGAAAACCGACCAGAAAAAGTAAAAGGCCCAGCCCTATCAGCTTTGGCTGTATGATTCGCTTAACCAAAGAGAAGGTTGGGAAAATACGCAAAATGTGAAAAAGCAAAAGTTGAACCACTACTATGAATTAATTACGGCTTGGCTAGTTACGCGTATATCGCGAGGGAATACTAAAGGGAAAGGTTTGAACCTGATTCGTCAGCTCCACTTTGCGGTGCCGGAGTTCCACAACGGTTTGCTGCGGCGATCCCGTTCCGGTTTTTCCTTCCAGGGTCAGGGTACTACTCAGCGGAAACAGAAAACGTTCAATGGTCGTGAAATCCTGGAATGACAAAAGTAAGTGACGGGAGCCTTCCGAAGCTTCTACCTGTACAATTTTACGAGTAGCCGGATTGAGATAATTGGCGATTTGTACAGGTCCCGAACGTTGCCGCAGGACATGGGTACTACTGTCTTTCTGAATTTGTTCGATCTGGGTTTTCCAGGGCATACTGCCAATGATAATGGATTGCAGGAGATCATAACTGACTTCAATACCCAGACGGGCACTGAGTTGGGGGAAGCTCAGTTGCGTATAACTCCGGTGCAGCACATCGACAATCGTTACCGAATCCCGCGTGATCCGCCCCCGGGCTCCGGTAATGCCAAACTGACCGGCGGTGAACCAGATCAGGCTGTCTTTCTTCATGCGGAGCGTTAAATCGGCATTATCGATACCGTCTGCTTTGGAACGGAAAGATACTTTGGAACGAGCCACCAGATACGTAAAATCGACCTCATCAATGGCTACTTTCTCGCTGGTTGCTTCCGGTGTTCGGATTGTAGGCAGCTTCGTAACTTCCGTAGGGCCGCTGGCCGAATCGACGCGGGCCATCGGAACTGATTTACGCGTTTTCTGCCGCTTACAACTTACCGTCGTACTCAGAACTATTCCTAAAAAAAGAGATACAAACCAATGCTTCATGGTCAATCGTTACAAGTGCGGTCTTTCCCTGGCTCACCCGGTCTTGCCAATGTATTTACTACCTTACAGCGATCCGGTGGATATTTTCTTTTCGATTCGCTCCGAAGCTACGCCCAGGCTTTTGGCCTTCTTCCACTGTTCCAACGCTTTCTCTTTCTCGTTTAACTGAAAGAGTACGTCACCGTAATGTTCCCAGATGGTTCCATTGGAAGCGTCGAGTTTGACGGCTTTTTCCAGAAACGTACGGGCCATGGCATAATCACCGCGCGCAAAATACACCCAGGCATGGGTATCCAGATACGTGGCGTTCTGCGGGAACAGTTTCACAAGACGGCTCGTCATTTCGGTAGCCTTATCGAGTTTAACCTTACGCAGAGACAAAAAATAACCGTAATTGTTTAAGACATGCTCATTATTCGCGTCAATTTTCAGCGCGTCTTCGTAGGCTCCGTCCGAAGCTTCGAACTTACCCATCGCATTGTACGCATCGCCTAGTTGGGCGTGAATGAAGGTCAGTAACTTCGTATCGCTCGAAAGACGTCGGGCTTCTTCCAGGGCATCCACCGCTTTTTTATACTGCTTTTTTGCCAGGTTAGCCGAGCCACTGGCGTACCAGAATACGGCCTGATTAGGAAATACTTCCAGTGCTTGTTCGGCATGCGTAACGACGCTATCCATCTGGTTAAGGTCGCCGTCGAGTTGAATAACGCGTTGCCAGACTTCGTTAAGCGAGCCATCCAATCGAACCGCTTTGGCGTAACTATCCCGGGCGGCGGCTTTGTCATTGCGTTGAGCCAGTAAATCACCGAGAATGACGTGTCCCTGGGACTGCTCCGGATGACTTTGCACCAGACTGCGGGCGAAGGCCAGTACATCCTCGTTCTGACTCTCCTGCGGCAACATGGCCATGTAGCTCGTCAATACGCGGGCTTTCGTCGTGGCATCGAGTGAAGGGTCGGCAAAGGCTTTGCCTAATTCTTCATTACAGCGTTTTAAATCGCCTTTCTTGCGGTAGAGCTCCGCCAGCATAATGTGAGCCTGAGCATTGTCGGAGCGAAGCTGGAGGATTTTTTCGAGGACGGGAATGGCCTGTTCCGAACGGTCATGCGTCATGAGCAGTTCGGCCTGATCCACCAGGTATTCTACTTCCGAAGGATCGGAATTGATGAGTCGCTCGCCTTCCTTGATCGCTTCGTTTACTTTGCCCTGCTTGAGCAGTACCATCTGCTTTTGCTGGGTAATTTCTTCCGAAAGTCCCAGCGTTTTTTCGACCTTGTCGTACGCCTTCAGCGCTTCGGCATACTGATCCTGCTGTAAGTACAGCGAGGCTAATTCAATGGCGTATTCCGTATTTTCGGGGTACCGCGTCGCCAGCAGTTGATACAGCTTAGCGGCCTCGGCAAACTTGTGTTTTTTCTCGTAAATATCGGCCAATAAGGTAGTGGCGAATTTATTTTCGGGGCTGAGCAGAAAGGCCTTTTCGGCGTGTGGCATGGCCTTGTCCGTATCTCCCTTTTTATCGTAGGCTTTGGCCAGGGAATAACTGACCCCGGCGTTTTCCGGCGACATTTCCAGGGACTTTTGGAAGGCAGGAATAGCTTGTTCGAAATCATCCTGCACAAAAAACTTCATCCCTTCCGCGAATACGCGTTCTGCCTCGGCGATTTGCTCCGCCGTAGGTGCTTCTTTTTTCTTTTTTTGCTGGGCAATCGTAGGCCCGGCCAAAAAAGCCATCAATACGGCTAGGGCAACTGCTTTCATAGAGGCTGTCAGTGGGCTCAGGATTGCGAAAAAATAACCTTCGGAGCGTTTTACTTTTACAATTTACTGGATTTCAACGAATTGAAAGCAAAAATTAATACTTTCAATACCCACAAAAAAACGCCTGAGGGTACTGAAAGTATACAAACACAGGCTCGCTCTAAAGCTACGCCCGTCATTTCTAAGCAGATACGAACGGCTGCGTGGTTTGCTTAAACCGTAATCGAGTTATAATCGCCGACACTCAAATCAGCGGCTTTACTGGTTAAGTGAACGAAGTTGCCCACCATGGAATTTTCTAGGTTGACACTTTCGATCACCGTATTTTCCTGCACAATGGAATTGCGGATCACGGAATCCTTCACGCTCGTCTTTTTACCCACGGAAACGTGGGGACCAAGTACCGTATTTTCAATGACGGCATTTTCACCTACGAATACGGGCGGAATGACCACCGAGTTGATCAGCTTTACGGATTCGTGAATGAGGTTCTGGTCGCGGACAAATTCCAGGTAACGGCGATTGGTTTCTACCGTGGCCTGTTTGTTGCCGCAATCCAGCCATTCCTGCACCTGACCCGGTACAAACTTCAGGCCTTTGCGACGCATATTTTCAATGGCATCCGTCAGCTGATACTCACCGGAAACTTTGATATTGTGATCCACCAGGTATTGTAATTCCTGGCGAAGGTTCTCACCGTCTTTGAAATAATAAATACCGATGATCGCCAGATCAGAGACGAAGGTTTGCGGTTTCTCCACAAAACCGATGATTTCGCCCGCTTCGTTTACCTGAGCTACCCCAAAGGCACTCGGGTCTTCCACCGCCTGTACCCAGATGATGGCGTCCTGATCGGTCTCTAACTTGAAATCGGCCCTAAACAGGGTATCGGCGTACGCAACAATGACATTTCCTTTCAGACTTTCAGCCCCGCATAAAATGGCGTGAGCCGTTCCAAGGGGTTCATTCTGATAACAAATACGGCCTTTTGCTCCGACTGACTCGGCAATGGCCAGTAAGCGTTGCTCTACTTCTTCACCAAAATCACCAATGACAAAGGCTATTTCATCGATGGGGGTACCACATACTTTGGCAATGTCTTCTACGAGCCTTTGTACAATGGGTTTTCCGGCAATGGGAATCAGGGGCTTCGGGATACTGAGGGTGTGAGGCCGCATCCGCTTACCCATCCCTGCCATGGGAATAATAATGTTCATGACTTAATTTTCTACAATTCTATACGTGGAACTACTTGGTTGAATAGGATTCAAGTATAGCGGTGATTCATTGTCGGAATTACGAGTACTGGCTACAAACATAAGCCGATAGTTCTGCTTCAGCAAGTTTTAAATTTGTGACCTCAAGCGGGTGATCCACAGGCGGTTTCGGCTTATTTTAAAAAGTTTTTTAAAAAATATTGCCTCAGGTATTGCTTTTGGCGCTTTATGCTACTACTTTTGCAGTCCCAAAACACACGTAGTAGCGGGACAAAAAATGGTGAAGTAGCTCAGTTGGTAGAGCAACGGACTGAAAATCCGTGTGTCGGCGGTTCGAACCCGCCCTTTACCACCATTTTTTAAAAGCACGTTAGTCGCTGGCTAACGTGCTTTTTTTATGCCCTTTTCTTAACGCATTACTTTCCGCGTTCCGAACGATTCAGTTCTTACTCAACGGAAGTCACTGATTTTTTCCTGAGTCGTCGACTTTTTCCAGCAAAAAATCTATTTTTCTCCCGTGATTTGACTTCGTGGCTCCGACTGCGTCCAATACGGGCTATGACTACCCTGTTCTGCCTGTGGAGCACGGATGATCAATCCGATGAACCAATTCCTAATTCAATACTTTTTATGATGCGAATGACGCTGGCCCTTGGGCTGGTACTCGTAGCCTATCTGGGCGGTTACGGTCAACAGGTGTATTCGTTCCGTCAAACTCTCAAACGGGTACGGGAAGCCAATCCTACCCTACAGTTACAAACGCTGGACATTGCCGCCAGTCGTTCGGATGAAATTACGGCGGGCCTTCGCAGTAATCCTATTCTCAATAATCAGACCCTGCTTCAGCTTTCCTCCAAACACCTTCCCGCCGACGCGGGCTACCTAAGCCGACAGAATCGTCAGTTTTGGTTACAGCTCACCAAAGAGTTCGATTTGTATGGGAAACGCACCCGCCGGGTAGCTTTTGCCCAGGGACTAACGCAGGTGTCGGAAGCGACGTTGAAAGAAAATACCCGTCAAGTACTACGAGAGGTCTCCCTCAGCTGGCTGGATGCCTGGTATGCGTCCGTTAAACTCGACTTATTGCAGCAAACCCAGGGTAACCTGGATAGTCTGGTGGCCGTCAATCGGGTTCGCCTACGCAATCAGGTCGTGAGTTCCTCGGATCTAACCCGGACGGAAGTTTTCTCGGAACGAAATGCCGTACTGATTCTGACGGCCCGGCAAACCTACGCTAACCAGCTCATGGCCCTGCAGGTACAACTCGGGCAAACCGATAGCGTACAAATTGATTTAAAAGATCCCATTCTATCGCAGGTACAATTCGATAGCTTGTTGAACTACGCCCTGGAGCAGCGTTCGGATGTGCAACTGGCCCGTAGCGGCTTGGAGGCAGCTCAGCGAAACGTGGCGTTGCAACGCGTACTGGCCAAACCCGGCAATGAACTCGGAACCATCTGGAACCCGCAGAATGCCGTACCGTACGTGGGGGTGTTTCTGACCTTCGAATTACCCGTTTTTAGTCGCAATCAGGGTGAGATCCAGAAATCGAAAATCTTACAGCAACAGGCGCAGGATCAGCGTACCTTTCTGGAAAAGCGAATCAGCGTGGAGCTTCGGACGGCCATTCATACGTTTCGTAACCACCAGCGATCCATTCAGCGATTCGAGCAACTACTCCGCCAATCCGATCAGGTACTCAACTCCGTCCGCTACAGCTACGTCAAAGGAGCAACCACTTTGGTGGATTACCTGGAAGCCCAGCGAGCCTGGTACGAAACCCGCCAAAGCTACTTTGATGCCTTATACGATTACCGGAAAAGCTTCGTAGACGTCCTCTATACTTCCGGCCTCATTTCTGAATGGTAACCCCTCACTCGAACAATCGTGAACGTACGCACCTATACCTGCCTACTGCTGCTAGGACTTTTGGCCTGCCAGAAAACAGAAAAAAAAGCTCCTCCGGAATTACTTCGACCAACGGTTGCTCAGGATGGTCAATTAATTACACTGCCCACGGATGCGATGGCCGCTGATTTCAAAACAACGCCCGCTGAACCCAGTAATCTACGGGCCGATTTTGAGGCTCCAGCTCAGGTGGCGGCTACCGTGATTCCTTCCCAGGAAAACCCCGATCAGCATCTGGTACTCTTCAACGATGCTGAACTGGCTTCGGAGTATACGCAGTTGCTTCAGCACCGCATCAACATTCGTACGCTTACCGTAAGCGTAGCCCGGGCAAAAGATCTGGCCAGCAACGGAGCCGGTACGGGCCGCGATGTACTGGAAGCCGAAACGCAGCTGGAAAATGAAAAAGCCGCCTTAATCGAGCACGAAGCCCGGCTGCAAATGGGCGGATTTCCGGCGGAGTTATTGATGAAAGCCCGTCCCCGCACGGCCTGGGTCGTTTGTGAGGTTCCCGAAAGTCAGCTCACCCGCGTCAAACAGGGACAAACCTGCCAGCTCAGTTTTACGGCGTATCCCGGCGAAGGATTCCAAGGCAACTTACAGGCCATCAATGAAATTGCCGATGCTCAAACCCGTATGATCAAACTACGGATTCTGGTCGCCAACGCCGGAGGACGTCTCAAGGCGGGTATGTTCGCTACGGTTCGCTTTGGCATCAGCGAAGGAAATTTCCTCTCGGTACCGCAGTCGGCCGTGGTAACCATTCAGGGCAAAGACTACGTGTTTGTCCAAACCCAGCCCCGCCGTTTCGTGCGTCGGGCCGTTACTACGGGTTCACAAACGGGTTCGTCCATCATCGTACTCTCGGGTCTGAAAGCGGGAGAAGCCGTGGTCTCTGAAAATACCATGCAGCTCAAAGGAATCAGTTTTGGTTTCTAACGCTCACGAATACTAGCTACTCCTCCTCATGCTCCTGCAGGCTCAAATTATTCTCAATAAGGACGAAATGGATGACCACGGCCATCCACTCTACCTCACCATTCTGCAGTGGATGGTTCAACAACAGATGCCTAATGCCCGGGTTTTGGAAGGCATCAGCGGCATTGGACAACACCGAATTCTCCGGCCCGGAGCCTTGTTTTCGTTCGATGAACCGCCCATTCTGATCCTTTTCGAAGCCGAAGCCGAACAGGTTCGGTATGCGCTTCGGGAGATTCGCCAGTTTTCGCCCACGGCTTTAATGCTGGCTTACGAAGTCGAATTATTCTAATCCCCTTGCTCGGCATTTTGGACCGAGTGATGTCCTACTACTTCTTCCATGATTCGCAGTCTTTTATTGTTTTCCCTCAAGAATCGATGGGTGGTTATTGCCCTGGCGGTGGCTCTGATGGGCGTGGGATACGCGTGCTTCCGTACGCTCAAAATTGAAGCGTACCCGGATATTGCGGATACGAATGTGATCGTCATTGCCAAGTACGACGGGCGGGCCGCTGAGGAAGTCGAACAGCAGGTAACCATTCCCATCGAGCGGGCGCTCAACAATACGCCTCACGTAACGGACCGCCGTTCGCGTACCATTTTCGGTTTGTCGGTCGTACAGCTCAATTTTGATGAAACCGTTACGGATTATTTTGCCCGTCAGCAAGTACTCGAACGCATTGCGGACGCCGAATTGCCCGACGGCGTTACGACCGAACTGGCCCCGCTGACGACGGCGGTAGGTGAGATTTTTCGCTATGTGGTAGAAGCTCCACCGACCTACACGCCCATGCAATTGCGTGATTTGCAGGACTGGCGGATTGTACCGCAACTGCTACAGGTGCCGGGTATTGCTGACGTAGTGACGTTCGGGGGACCTTTGAAAGAATTCCATATCCTGACCGATCCGGCCAAACTGCGGAAGTATCATTTGAGCCTGCCCATGGTGATGGAAGCCGTTAGTAAGAACAATCAGAACACGGGTGGTAATTTGATTGATCGCGGTGGACAAGGCTTCGCCGTACGCGGACTAGGGGTACTCAAAACACCCAAAGACATTGAAAGCATTGTATTGACGGCCATTGACGGCGTACCCGTTTTCCTCTCCGACGTAGCCCGCGTGGAAATTTCCCCACCCGCCCCTTCGGGTATTCTGGGCTATACCGTACGCGATGCGAAGGTCGATGTCACGGGTTCTACCGAAGGCATTGTGGTACTGCGACGCGGCGAAAACCCCAGCGAAGCGCTGGAAGCCCTGAAAGCCAAAATGGCCGAACTGGAAGCCCGCGAATTACCCAAAGGGGTTCGCCTGCGGGTTTTGTACGACCGGAGTTTTCTGATTGATCATTCGCTGGAAACCGTTGCTCATACCCTCTTTGAAGGTATTTCCATTGTCATTATTCTGCTGGTATTGTTTCTGGGAAGCTTCCGGGCGGCCCTGGTCGTTACGGTTACCATTCCTTTTGCCCTGCTTTTTGCCTTCATGTTAATGAAATTGGCGGGGATACCGGCCAACTTACTTTCGCTGGGAGCCATTGATTTTGGTATTATTGTGGACGGAGCCTGCGTCATGGTCGAGCACCTAGTGCGGCGATACCGCTCGGCAACCGCCGAAGAAAAACGCCGGGGAATTGTGCCCCTTACGCTATCGGCGGCTCAGGAAGTGGGGCGGGAAATTTTCTTTTCCGTCACGATTATTATTCTGGCGTACCTGCCCATTCTGCTCATGCAACGGGTAGAAGGCAAATTGTTCCGCCCCATGGCTCTCACGCTGGCGTTTGCGGTGGTTGGTTCGATGCTAGCCGCTCTGACCTTTATTCCAGTACTGGTTTCCTTTGCCTTCAAAAAATCCCTGGATCCCAACGCCAAGCCTTTGAAGGAACACCGAAATATCTTCTTACTACCCTTCGAAAAAGGGTACGCCTGGCTACTGACGCGTTTGCTGAAAGGTCCTAGGTTAGTACTCACCCTGGGCTTTGCGGTGGTGCTGCTGATGATTGGTACCGGAGCTAAATTAGGAACGGAATTTCTTCCTGAACTCGATGAAGGCTCCATCTTTCTACGGTCGTTTATGCCTTCGGGTGTGACCATTCAGGAGAACGCCAAGATTGCTCCGAAAATCCGGGAAATCATCGCAAAGAATTATCCGGTCGATTTCGTCATTACCCAAACGGGTCGTAACGATACGGGTACCGATCCGTTCCCCCCCAACCGAACGGAAATTCTGGTGGGTTTAAAGGATTATTCGAACTGGACGGACAGTCTTCGCAAGAAAGACCTCGTCGCCCGGATTCAGACCGAATTACAGAACGCCTTTCCCGGTTCCTTCTTTTCTTCCGGACAACCCATTATCGATCAGGTGATGGAAATTGTTACGGGTTCGGCGGCAGATTTGGCTATCTCGGTCGTGGGCAATGATCTGGATTTACTCCGGGAAAAAGCCAATCGGATTTCGAAAATCGTACAGCAGACGGCGGGGGCCTCGGCCACCAACATCGAACAGGAGGGTCCGCAGGATCAGCTTTCCATTCAGGTAAATCGGCAGGCTGCCGCCCGGTACGGGGTGAATGTGAGTGATGTGGAAACCATGGTGGAAGCCGCCGTGGGTGGCAAAGACGTCGGTACGATTTACGACGAAGACCGTCGCTACGATCTAATCATCCGGTTCACGCCCGAAAGCCGGAACTCCATTGACGTCATCCGGCAATTGCAGGTACCGGCTGCTTCGGGGGCTTTGATTCCCATGAGTGAGCTGGCCGACATCAAGTACGTGCAGGGTCAAACGAACATCTACCGCATCGACAGCAAACGGATGGTCACGGTGCGTACCAACATTCGGGGTCGTGATCAGGGGGGCTTTGTGCAGGAAGTACAACGAAAAATTCAGCAGCAGGTCCAGATTCCCGAAGGCTATCAGGTCATTTATGGCGGACAGTACGAAAACCTCGAACGGGCCGGTGGGCAGCTTCTACTGACCATTCCCCTGACGGTCGTGGTGGTTTTCCTATTCCTGTACATCCTTTTCCGAAATTTCCAGGACACCTTACTGACGCTCACCTGTATTCTTTTTGCCCTGGGTGGCGGTATTGTCGCCTTGCTGCTGCGGGGGTACAATTTCAACGTATCGGCGGGGGTAGGCTTCGTTTCCATTTTCGGTATTTCCGTGATGGCGGGCGTACTGCTGGTTTCGGCCCTCAACCGGGCTACGCTGGAAGGAACGGAACTCACCCGCATGGTTTACGAGATTTCCCTCGAACAACTGCGGGCCATCATGGCCATTATGTTGGTTGCCATCATTGGTTTGGTCCCGGCAGCTACTTCTTCGGGGATTGGCTCGGACGTGCAGCGGCCCCTGGCTACGGTCATTATTGGCGGACTTACGTCTACGCTGATCTTTGCCCCGCTACTCATTCCACCCCTATTTTTGCTCCTGGCTCAGCGGGCGGCCCGCCGTCCCAAACGCGTTTCCAGTGACTCAACGGAGGAAATTTAATTTTTTAAAGGCAACGTATAACCTTGCGGTACCTTAAGCGGTTTTGAGTGTTAGCTACCCTTTTCAAACGGATTCTGGTTTCGAAGCCATAGAATCCGTTTATTTTGTGACTTCAATCCGATGATTTGTCTGTAATGTGTACTCGCTTTTTCTTTCTTGTTCTGGTTTTTTGTGGTTGGCAAGCGTTTGCTCAGCAGAGCTCGCCCAAGCGAGAGCTTCGGGCCGTATGGATTGCTACCGTAGATAATATCGACTGGCCGCGTCCGGGTGATTACAACCCCAATTCGCAGCAACAATCCTTTCGCCAAATCCTTAATAACCACCGCCAGTCGGGAATGAATGCGATCTTCGTACAGGTTCGCGATGCCGCCGATGCTTATTACGCCAAAGGGGCTACGGAACCCTGGTCGGAGTGGCTCACGGGCCGCCAAGGCCGAGCCCCCGAGCCTTTTTACGATCCGCTGGAGTTCATGATTGCCGAATCGCACCAGCGGAATCTGGAATTTCACGCCTGGCTGAATCTGAACCGGGCGGTATTCAAAGGACACCCCAACGTAACGCCCGATCACGTGAGTCGCCAGCACCCCGACTGGATGCTGACCTACGACGGCACCAAGTTCTTCAACGTCGGTGTACCCGAAGTACGAAATTACATTACCAGCATTGTCACGAATCTGGTCCGGAACTACGACCTGGATGGTATTCACTTTGACGACTATTTTTATCCCTATAAAGTGGTTGGACAAGTGCTCAACGATCAGGTGACGTTTTACAAATACGGAGCGGGTTACGCCAATATTCACGACTGGCGGCGGGATAATATTAACCAGCTCATTCACCAGATTTCGGATTCGGTGAAAGTCATTAAGCCTTACGTGAAATTTGGGATCAGTCCGTTTGGTATCTGGCGGAATCGCAGTTCGCTGGCCCCCGACGGCTCCGAAACCCGTGGTTTGAGTTCCTACGACGATCTGTACGCCGATACGCGGAAGTGGTTGCAAATGGGCTGGATCGACTACATTGCTCCGCAGGTCTATTTTCACCGCGGGCATAAACGGGTACCCTACGAACCTTTAGTAGACTGGTGGCGAAAAAACTGTTTCGGGCGACATCTCTACATCGGTCAGGGAGCTTACCGGATGAATGGGGAAAGTGGTTGGGATAGCCCCGATGAAATGCCCATCCAGATTCGCTTCAACCGGCAGCACTCGGAGATTCAGGGTAGTATTTACTTTAGTTCGCGGTCCTTACTCAATAATTACAAAGGCTTCCAGGATACGCTTCGCCGGGATCTGTACCGACTTCCGGCCCTGGTACCCACCATGCCCTGGAAAGATCATACCCCGCCGCTCCCACCGCAGGAGTTCGAACTCAAACGCACGCCAACGCAGGTACTCATGCGTTGGCAGATGCCACCCGCCGCCGTGGACGGCGAAGTACCCCGGCGTTTTGTGGTGTATCGATTCCGGGAAAATGAACCCATCATTCTCAACAATACGTCTAAAATTCTGGCGATTCTTCCCGTACCCCAAACCTCGTACGCCGATACGCCCCCTACGCCCGGCAACTATCGCTACGTGGTTACGGCTCTGGACCGACTACAGAATGAAAGTTATGGCGTCATGACGGACGTGGAGGTGCAGTAGATACGTTAGAACGGCAATACACTTGCGTTTGAGTTTCTATCTACTTCTACGGAAGCTCTTTTAGCCTTGGATCAGGCGGGAAAGCTTGGCTATGCCTTTCGGCAAGAGCGAAGGTTGCGTATTTACTCCTTCAACCTCCACTCCTTACATGCCTAGCCCGTAATATTCAGGTAGATCGTATCCAGGATGCGGACGAGATCGTCGAAATCCTGATCGGAAAGATTAGCCCAGCCGATTTTACGTACTTCCGCCACTACCGGGAACGCGATGTGATATTTCTCCATTCCGGCAGGCGTTAGGTGGAGATTAAACTTGCGACGGTCTTCTTCGGCCATTCGGCGTTCGACCAGCCCTTTTTTGACCAGAATATCCAAAATTCGCGTAACGGTAGGATTGTCTTTAGCCGTTTTTTCCGCCAGTGCATTCTGACTAATGCCCGGAAAATGGAAGACGTGGTCGAGTAATACCCATTGATCGACCGTCAATTCCATTCCCGCTTCATCCAAGCGTTTCTGAAATACGTAACGGACTTTTTTAATGGTAGTATCAATCTTGAAAAAATAAGCCCGTTGATCAGAAGCCGTCATATCTACTGGAAAATTAGGAGTCAAACTGGTTCTTCAAAGATAGGCTTCAAATGACAGAATCCTTGTCTTTGGGCATAGGATGCGTTGGTAGGCGGACAAACGCTTTTTACTCAAAAGCTCAAGAAGCCAAGTAGCAGAGCGTCCGGTGGGTACTGGACCCGTAACCTACCGGCCCAGTACGACCCGAACGGGTGTTGATGAAGTGTATCGAATAATTAGCAAAGCAACTATTCGTATACAAAGAGAATACAAGAAAAAAGAAAAGTCAACCCTATACGTATAATTTTATTTCCGGCTGAAATCGTTACCATACCGTTGACAAGCGAAAGAAGGACTTACTTTTGCACCTTTATTTTTCCTGTTTGTATGCAAAAGACCGACGAGTTGGTACTGGCCAGTGTGGGTAACCGGTTTCTGGCTAATTTAATTGATTACTTCCTCATCAACATCGCTACGATGTTGATTGCGTATGGGGTAGGCATTCCTATTTTCAATCTGGATTTTCAGTACCTCAATTCACATCCGGAAGCCCTTTCTGAATTGTACACGCAATTGTTAATGGTCCTTGTACCGACGAGTTTTTTCTACCGTTTCTTTCAGGAAAGCTCCCGCTATCAGGCCACGCTGGGTAAGCGTATCCTGAAATTACGGGTGGTGAAAACGACTGGCGAGCCGCTCAGCTACAAGGACGCCTTCATTCGAAATGCCGTTAAGGAAATCAGTGGCTATTTTTACATGGTGTACGTCTACGGGCTTTTCAGCCGTTTTCATCAATGCATACACGATGTGGCGGCTCGCACGTACGTAGTCGATAATGTGTAGAAATCGAATTCAGATGGACTAAATCATGCGAATACGGTTCTGGGTATGGGCAATCAGTATAAGTCTGGCGGCACTCCTGCTCCTGGATTTTGTCTTTCCCTTTCGGGTAAAACCTTCGTATTCCACGCTGATCGAAGCCACCGATGGCTCCATGCTACACGCCTTTCTTAGTGAAGAAGACAAGTGGCGACTCTATACCGAGCTTGACGAGATCAGTCCTACCCTACGTAAAACCCTACTCTTTAAAGAAGATCGCTGGTTCTACTGGCATCCGGGTGTGAATCCGGTGGCGGTTGTACGGGCTCTGTTTAACAATACCACGACCGGGCGGCGTACCTCCGGAGCTTCCACCATTACGATGCAGGTCGTTCGACTGCTGGAACCGCGTCCCCGCACCTACGCCAATAAGCTCTTGGAGATCGTACGGGCTTTTCAGCTGGAAGCCCATTTCTCCAAGGATGAAATCTTACAGTTGTACCTTAATCTGGTGCCCTACGGCTCCAACATTGAGGGCATCAAATCGGCCTCCTGGTTGTACTTTCAAAAACCGCCGCAAATCCTGAGTCTGGCGGAAGTAACGGCCCTGACGATCATTCCCAACCGCCCCAATAGTTTGCGACCGGGTCACAGCAATGCGTATCTGATTCAGGAACGCAACCGCTGGCTTCGGCGATTTGAGCACGAGCAGCTGTTCGACCAAGCTACCGTAGCCGATGCCCTTACGGAACCGCTACAGGCCCGCCGCAGTAATGCTCCGCAGGCGGCTCCGCATCTGGCCCTGCGTTTGAAAAAAGAATTCCCCGGACAGCCCATTCTCCGGACCACGCTCGTACCCGCCCGCCAATCGGCCCTGGAACGGCTGGTCAAAAACTACGTCAATCGATTGAAAGTCAATCGCATTCAAAACGCAGCCGTGCTGGTTATTAACAACCGAACCATGGCCGTAGAAGCGTACGTAGGTTCGGCTGATTTTCGGGATGCTTCCGACGGTGGTCAGGTCGATGGCATTCGGGCCGTGCGTTCACCGGGGAGTACGCTCAAACCGCTCCTGTACGCTACGGCCTTTGATCAGGGCTTACTGACCCCTAAATCGGTAGTATATGACGTGCCGAGTAACTTCATGGGGTTTGAACCCGAAAACTTTGACCGTCAATTTCACGGAAAAGTTAGCATTGAATACGCCCTGGCTAATTCGCTGAACGTACCAGCCGTACAGGTGTTGCAAAAAATGGGAGCTTCTACACTAGTTGAAAAACTCAAAAAAGCACAGTTCCAAACCATCCAAAAGCAATCCGGAAAACTGGGCCTTTCCCTGATTCTGGGCGGTTGTGGCGTAACCCTCGAAGAGTTGACCACGTTGTTTGCCAGTTTTGCCAACCAGGGACAATTCAATAAGGCGTATTTTTTAAAAAACCCGGATTTCCATAATGCAACGGAACTCGTCAGTGAGGAAGCCAGCTTTCTTATTACGCAGATTCTAACCCAGGTAGCCCGTCCGGATTTACCCAACAACTACGCCTATACGTATCGATTGCCGAAAATAGCCTGGAAAACGGGGACTTCGTTCGGGAAGAAGGATGCCTGGAGTATCGGGTACAACGCTCATTATACCGTTGGCGTTTGGGTCGGTAACTTTTCGGGGGAAGGCGTGCCCGAACTCAATGGAGCTAATACGGCCACGCCCCTACTCTTCGAAATTTTCAACACAATTGATTACAACGCAGCGGCTCAGGGCTTGCCTACGCCCAACGGACTGGCCCTGCGGCAGGTTTGTGCTGAAACGGGCCAGTTACCCAGTGAATTCTGCACGCATACCTTGCCGGATTATTACCTGCCGGGTGTTTCTTCGACGCAACGTTGTACCCATAAAAAACGCGTATGGCTGGACCTGAAACGGCACATGAGCTATTGCCCTTACTGTAAGCCGGAGCAGGGAAGTATAGAAACCTGGGTGGCCCAGGATCCGCCCGAACTCATCCACTGGTACGAGACCCGGCACATTGCCTATGAACGCGTCCCACCGCACAATCCGGCATGTACGCGGGTGGCCGCAACCAGCCAGCAGCTCATCATTACCTATCCGGTAGATGGAGCTACCTATCGCCTGAGCCGGCGGGAGAAAAATCAGTTATCGCTCCATGTTCAGGTAGGTAATGAAGTAAAGAACGTTTACTGGTATATCAATGATCAGCTCATTCAAACGGCGGATCCTACCCAAGCGGTGTTCTGCCAGCCACCCGCGGGTCGGGTAAAAATTTCCTGTGCCGATGATCAGGGCAGGCACCGCGATAGCTATATACAGGTAAGCTATCAGGATTGAAATATCGCATCCAATTGAGCCCGCGTCAGCGGCTTTTCCAGCGACCCTTTCACGTAGGGATAGAGCTGGGTCTTTTCCCGGTCCCGTAGGTCTATCGAAGACGAAAGGATGTAAATGTGAATATACGCTTGTGCCTGAGTCATGAATGTTTCCAGGGCATCGAGTACTTGCCAACCCGTTAATTCAGGCATATTTAAATCAAGTAAGACCAGGGTTGATTGGGGCGTATTCAGACTCAGCAGATACGCAAGTCCCTCTTCAGGATTCGTAAAAGCCCGAATGGGAACGGGTTGAGGAAAATACCGTCCCAGTAAATACGTACATATTTTGTTATTGAGGGGATCGTCGTCGATCAAAATAATCGTTTCAGGGATTGTCATATACTAACGGCGGAAAGCACGGGGAATTTTAGCGTAAAGCGGGACCCACGCCCCAACTCACTTTCTACAAAAACCTGGCCTCCTAATAATTCCACTTGCGTTTTCATTAAATATAAACCCATGCCCTTGCCTTCAATGGGGCGATGAAAGCGTTGATACAGGCCAAATACTTGCTCGGATTTACGACGTAGATCAATTCCTAGCCCATTATCTTCCACGACGAGCTGAAAGATGTCCTCCTGCATTGCCCCACTAATGTAGATGAGGGGTTCGTGATCAGGCTGACTAAACTTAAGTGCATTAGAAATGAGCTGGGAAACAATACTATAGAAATACGAACGAACGGTATACCATTCGTCTACCTGCGAAAAATCCGTCACCAGCTGGGCACGTTTGGCCGTTAAGGAGGGCTGTAATTGAGCTTGTATGTGGGCAACGAGTTGCGGTAAATGTACCCATTCCTTCTCCGTGGGTACTTCATGGCGTAAGCTTACAATCTGATTAAGGTCTTTAATTACCTGATCCAGCCGCTGGGTGCACAGGACCACATCTTCCAGGAGTTGCTGCCGTTCGGCCTCCGGCAGATCCGGTTGCTGCAATATTTCGGTTAGCCCCAGCACATTAGCCACGGGTGCCCGGAGGTTATGGGAAACAATGGAAGCGAACTGTTCGAGGTTATGGTTTTTCAGCAATACTTCCTGCGTCATGCGTTGCTGCTCTAATTCAACCTGTTTCCGCTGACTGATGTCCTGCATACTTAAGCAAAGACCCAACACCTGTTCTTCCCGAACCAAATGGATTGTCACATAGAAATAAAGTTCCCGCTGTTCATCGTAGAGTTCATACCCAATACCTTCGCCCGTGGTGAGCACCTGTTGTAACATGGCCTCGACCACCAGTCGCCGCTCGGGTGATACTAAGTCGATAAATCGTTCGGTATGGGCCACGTGGGGTTTCGTCTCGGGCCGACATAGCTCAGTAAACCGTTGATTATACAAACGAATCCTTCCTTGCGTATCCAACAAGACATAGCCTATTTCCGTATGATCCAAGACGACACGTAGATTGGCTTCCGAGCGTTTGAGTTCCTCCAGGGCCTCCTTCCGTTGCGTAACGTCCACTTGGTAACCTTCCCAAACGACGGTGCCATCATCCAGAAGCCGCGGCGTGGCCCGTACCCGAACCCAGCGAGCCTCCTGATGCGCATTAATCACCCGCAATTCAATCTTTAGGGGTTGACGACTTTTTAAGGACGTTCGAAGTTTTTCCCGTAGCTGCTGGTAGTCATCCGGATGGATCCGTTTGAATAATAGATCTGCATTATGGATTACTTCTTGAGCGGGTTGTCCCGTAGCTTCTCGCACCGTATCACTTACGTACGTAAAACGTATGGGTTTGCCGGGCTCCTGCACGGCCTGAAAAATCATCAGTCCGTACAGGTGATTGCTCAGTAAGGCCAACTGGGCCTTTTTTTGGGAAATTTCTTCTTCGGCTTGTTTTCGGTCCGTAATATCAGCGGCCTGCACAATGAAATGATGCGGCTCCAGGTCCAAGCGAGCGATGGAAAGTAGTACCCAAACGATTTTTCCGGTCTTGTGAACGTAACGCTCTTCGGTTTGATACGTTTGCTGTTGACCCAGCCTTTCAAACGTTCGAGGATTCTCGCCGTACGTAAGGGAGTCAAAGGTTTTGCCGAGCATTTCTTGCTCCGTATAGCCCAACATCTGACAGAAGGCCCGGTTAACGGTCAGGCAAACGCCTTCTTTGGAAGTCAAAGCCACGCCGCTGGCTGAATACTCCAGAGCCGTGCGGAAGAGCTTTTCACTGTCCTCTATCTTTTGACTGCTGTATACCAAAGAAGTGATATCCTGAAAATTACCAATAATGGCGTTTAGACCCTCCAAGTCAAGTTTATTGACGATGTATCCTTCCAGCCAACGGGTTTGCCCCTGGGCATTGACAATACGGTGCCGACTTTTGAAGGTTTGATCGGGATGGGCCATGAGTTCCCGGTACATCTCCGTCAGCGCAGGCAGATCGTCGGGATGCACCAGGTCGGCGTAGGGCTTTCCCAACAGGGTGTCTAAGGTATAGCCAGTGAGCCTGCTTACGTAGGGATTTCCGTACAACCACCTTCCCTGCTGATCTAGCAAGGCCATCGTATCCCGGCTGTTTTCACTCATCAGCCGAAACTTTTCCTCACTTTTTTTCAGGGCTTGATACGATTGTTTGGTAGCCGTAATGTCCTGGATTTGTGAAATAAAGCAGGACATATTGCCCTGACGGGCCAGCGTAACCGTTAATAATCCCCAGACTACCGAGCCATTCTTATGCAAGTAGCGTTTCTCCAAAGCGTAACTCGCGATTTCACCGCGTATCACTTGATTGGCCAGGGCAAGGTCTTCGGCCAAATCCTCGGGATGGGTAATGGATTGAAAATCCATCTCGAGCAGTTCCTCTTCCGTGTAACCCATGAACTGACATAGGGCTTGATTGACCCGAATCCACTTGCCATTGAGCTCAAGCAGGGCCATACCAATGGGTGCGTAGCGCAAGATGGCTTCAAACTGCTGCTGCCCGGTGATCTGCTCGGATGGCCACGCTTCGGCTAGGGCCAGAACGCTGCTGCCCCGTTTAATACCTTGGTCATCCAAACGCGGCATTATCTCCAAACGCAAGGAGTGATGGGTATTCTGAGCCCGAAACTCATGAATAGCAGGGCTTGAACTTTTCAGCTGGTTTTGTAAATAGATATAATCCAGATCCTTCAAAAGTAGTTGAAAAGGATCGTTGGTAGCACTTACTTCCCGTAAGGGGGCATTGCCATAGGTGTAGGTTCCTTGGCGGTCAAATTCGGCATAATAAACTAATCTAGATTGGTCTAGATTTGAAGAATGGGCAAAGCTTTGCATATAGTTGGCGGTCAAGCAAAAGCAATAACAGGTACTCTTCGCTACATAAACTAAGCGTATAAATTTCGAGAGGCAGCTATTGCGGCGAAGATAAACACCAACGCAGGTGGGGTTGAACCCTGCTAGAAACCGATGAGAAAACTGGCTTTTTCCCATCAAGTTTGTGATTGAGTACCTCTACCGTCCGCACGTATTGGCTACATAAGTACTAAAGTCGAAATATACTCTCTTTTGCCTAGAAAACTAGGAATAAAAAGGAACAAGTACTTATTTTCAATTCGTTTCTATCGCTTGTTTACGGGTTGATTCATAAAAAATCCCGTTTATTAAGAAAAGTACGTGCTTTCTTAATAAACGGGATTTTAAACAGGCCATAGGCTTTAATGTGCCGACCTATAGCCTTTTTTCTTTGACGAAACTTAATCCTCGCTGGCCGCTCCCAGAGCCCCGGAAACGAGCGAAACGATGAAGCTAAATATCAGAGCGATCAGCCAGTTATCGACCGAAAAGCCGTCAACGAGATAATCGGTCATTTTGATAATCAAAACGTTGATTACCAGAAGGAACAAGCCTAGCGTCAGAATCGTAATCGGCAGGCTGAGGAGTTGTAAAATCGGCTTGACGAACGTGTTGAGTAAAGCCAGTACAACGGCAACAATGAGAGCCGTCGTAAAGCCATCGACCGAGACCCCGGGCAGAAAACTGGCCACCAGGTACACGACCACAGCATTAATTAATAAACGGACAATAAGGCCCATAAGAAGAAGGTGTTAGTACAAAGGTTCAACATGCAAAATTTTGTACCAAAAACCTAAGTCTCTGTACTTATTATTGACGCTCGCGATGGCGATCTTCGAGAATAGCAATGACCTCGTCGAGATCGATATTGCGGTCTTCGAGCAGGATCAGATAGTGAAACAGCAAATCCGCTGCTTCGTTTTTGAACAGCTGGTCGTCATTGGACATGGCTTCGATGACCAATTCAACGGCTTCTTCACCCACTTTCTGGGCAATTTTATTCGTACCACGGGCGAACAATTTAGCCGTATACGAACCTTCACTGGCGGATTGTTTCCGCTCCCGGATAATAGCTTTTAACTGATCTAAGAATTCAACGGCCATACAGAATGGGCAAGGTTGCCTTTAAAATGGGATGGACGGAAGAAGCAAACGCTCCTACCGAGGATTTTCTTCAAAAAAACAGGTATCCGCTCCCGTATGACACACGGGCCCCACGGGTTCTACCTTAATCAACAACGTATCCTGATCGCAGTCGATACGAATTTCCTTGACGTGCAGAAAATGACCAGAGGTTTCGCCCTTGGTCCACAGCCGATTTTTGGTGCGGCTGAAAAAGGTTACGATCTGGTCGGCCTCCGTTTTAGCGTAGGCTTCTTCGTTCATAAAGCCCAGCATGAGCACTTTATTCGTCTGAACGTCCTGGATAATGGCCGGAATCAGACCGCCGGCTTTTTCAAAATTCAGTTTCATAAGACTTGATTACAGTCGCATCGTGACGCCCTTTTCCTGGAGGTACATTTTCAAAGGCTGAATACCAATTTCCCGGAAGTGGAAAATACTGGCGGCTAGGCCCGCGTCGGCTTTTCCGGTCGTAAATACTTCATGGAAGTGTTCCATTAACCCCGCTCCCCCCGAAGCAATCACGGGAATACTGAGTTGTCCGGAAACCGCCGCCGTTAGCTCCAGAGCAAACCCGGCTTTGGTACCGTCGGCGTCCATGGAGGTCAGCAGTATTTCGCCCGCTCCACGTTCCTGAGCTTCTTTTGCCCAGGGCAAGGTACGCAACTCAGTAGGCTTACGGCCCCCGTGCGTGTGTACGACGTGTTCAGTCGTCAGGCGAATCTCGTGAGTACTGACGCGTTCGTTGCCAAACCGGCTGGTCGTGGTTTCCTGATGGCTTACCACGTCGCTGGGTACGGAAATCTCCCGCGTGTCAATCGCTACAATGATGCACTGCGAACCGAACTGCAAAGCCAGTTCGTCGATGAGTTCAGGCCGACGGACGGCCGAAGAATTGATTGAAATTTTATCGGCTCCGGCATTCAGTAAGGCCGATACATCGGCTACGGAACTGATACCCCCACCAACGGTGAAGGGAATATTCACGTGGCGGGCTACGTTACGAACCAGATCTACGAGCGTTTTCCGATTATCGACGGTAGCCGTAATGTCGAGAAATACCAGTTCGTCGGCTCCCTGTTCGGCGTACAAAGCCCCCAGTTCTACCGGATCTCCGGCATCCCGCAGGTTCACGAAATTCGTTCCTTTGACCGTGCGTCCGTCCTTGATGTCCAGGCACGGAATGATGCGTTTGGTTAACATAGGGACCTAGTTTTCAACGAAGGTACTTAAATCTTTCAGGGAAACCCGGCCTTCGTAAATGGCCTTCCCGACAATAACGCCGTATACGTTCATCTCTGCCAGCTTCTCCAGATCAGCCATTGAACTAACGCCTCCCGAGGCAATCACCCGCAGGGCCGGTGACTGCTCTTGAAGTTTCTGGTACAGATCAAAGCTGGGACCCTGCAAGAGACCATCTTTGGCCACATCGGTCGAAATGATGTACTGAATGCCTTTTTCTTCCCACTGCTTCACGAAATCATACACCCACAACTGCGTTCCTTCTTCCCAGCCACTCACGGCGATGCGTTCGTTTTTGGCGTCGGCTCCAAGAATCATCTTCTCACCGCCGTACTGACTGAGCCAGCTGGCAAACAAATCGGGATTTTTTACGGCAATACTCCCGCCCGTTACTTGCGTTGCTCCGCTTTCGAAGACGATTTTCAGGTCTTCATCCGATTGTACCCCACCTCCAAAGTCAACCTGCAAACGCGTCTGTGTAGTAATAGTTTCGAGTACTTTCCAGTTAATGACTTTCTTGGCTTTGGCTCCATCGAGGTCCACCAGATGCAGACGCGTCAGCCCGGCTCCTTCAAATTCCTTGGCTACTTCCAGCGGATGGGCGTTGTAGACGGTTTTCTGCGAATAATCGCCCTGCGTCAATCGAACGGCTTTGCCTTCAATCAAGTCGATGGCGGGAATAATAAACATAGCTACTTAGAGTTTCAGGAAGTTTTCAAGAATGAGCTGCCCTTCTTTTCCGCTGATTTCAGCGTGAAACTGAGCGGCGTAGAAATTGTCTTTGTGCAGCATCGCCGAAAAGGGCACGACGTAATCGCAACTGGCTACCGTGTATTCACATACCGGAGCCGCGTAACTGTGCACAAAGTACACGTACGGATGGGGCGTCATCCCCTCCGTCAGCGGCGACTTCAAATCGTACAGGTTATTCCAGCCCACGTGCGGGACCTTGAGTTCACCCGCCGGAAAACGTCTGACGTCTACCGGGAAAATGCCCAGGGCCTGCGTCTGGTTTTCCTCCGAATACTGGCACATCAACTGCATACCCACGCAGGTGCCCAGTACGGGTTGCTGGAGCGTAGGAATAACGCGGTCAAGGCCCTTTTCCCGCAGGTATGCCATGGCGGTTGAGGCTTCGCCGACGCCCGGAAAAATGACTTTGTCGGCGGTACGGATCTCGGCCTCATCGTCCGTCCAGAGGTACGAGGCCCCGATGCGTTCCAGCGCATACATGACGCTCTGTACATTGCCGGCGTTGTATTTGATAATGACGGTTTTCATAACCTTCAGCGATTACGTTCGATCATAAAAAAACGCCCGATTCGGTGAATCAGGCGTTTGTATCTGTTATTCGGTGTTTGCTAGACCATAAAACCGGAATCACATCAGCCTGTTCAGCGGAGCCATACATGGGAATGATGATGAAATACGGTGCAATTCATATGGCAAAAGTAGAAGAATTTTCCAGAAATCGCATTTTTGCGAAAGGGATACATCCGCTTTTCTTTAAAACAGACTCATCTGATCGACTTTCGGTAAAAACTTAGGTAGCTTCAGTGACAAGCCCAGATGCGTATTCAATTCCTGAATCCAGTAGTTAGACAACTCGGGAGCACACTCACTCTGTCCACAGTGAATGAACGCGTAGAGTTCTTGTAGACCCTGTTGCTGCCATTTTTTAAGGCGTTGAATCCATTCGTCGGTACGGGTATAATCCGTGGGATGCAGCTCATTACCCACAAAACGAATCACGGCTTTAGGAACCGTCAGCGTCTGATGCAGCACATCCCGGCGACCTGACACATCGGTAATCACCGCCGCGTGCCCCGCCTCCCGCAGGATTTCGCAGGTACGGGCCCAGATGCGGGGATTGGCAAACCAGTCCGGATGCCGGAATTCCACGGCAATTGTCATTTCTTCCGGAATGAGTTTGAGAAACTCCACCAGTCCTTTTCCCTTCTGTGGCGTATAAGCCGGCCCCAGTTGCAGAAACGGAATGCCTAAGTGATCGCCCAGTTTCAGTAATTGCCGACAGAAAAAAGCGGTAACCTCTTCTACGCCGAGCAATTCTTTTTCGTGACTGATGGCTTTAGGAAACTTGGGACAGTATTTAAAACCCGGGGTAGCCTCTTCCAGCCAACGCTCAATGGTTTCGTCGTTAGGCATCTGGTAATGAGTGCCGTTGAGTTCGATGGTATTGAACTGCTGGGTGTAATGAGCCAGTGCTTCTTTATCCTTCATAGCCGAAGGATAGATTTTGCCCAGCCAGCTTTTCTCCATCCAAACGGGGCAACCCACATACGCGGGCAAGGGATGAGCCACCGGCTGGCCCGGCAATACTTGCGTATTCAGGGGCGAGTCGGCGGGAAGCGTAAAATTGATGGTATTGATTTGACCGGGTGAAACTTTACCAAAGTCCATGATACGTGCAAATTAGGTGGCATCCGCGATGAAAAAGTCAGGCCACCTTAGTCCCAGTCCTCGCCCAGTACTTTCCAGACCAGGCCCGACTCGTAGCCTTTGCTTAGGGCGTACCGAACCAGTTTCTGCTTGCGTACCCGTGGGTCGGTATCTTTCAGGGAAGCGTCTTTCTTGGCCAGTAAGCTTTTCAGCGAGTCGTGGTATTCCGTCTGGTCGATTTCTTCCAGCGCGTTTTTGCGGTCGGTTTCGCCGAGGCCTTTCCGCCGCATTTCCATTTCGATTTTGATTTTTCCCCAGTGGCGGGTTCTGAATTTTCCCCGGGAAAAACTTTTGGCAAAGCGTTCTTCGCTGAGGTACCCGTCCTGAATTAATCGGGCCAGGATGGCTTCCGTATCTTCCTCGGATACATCCCAAGCACTGAGTTTCTGACGGACTTCCTGCACCGTTCGTTCCTGGTAGGCACAAAACGAAGCGGCCTGTCGTAGGGCATCTGCATTCATGGCAAAAAGGGCTTAATCCTTAAAATTACGAATTTTTTAGCGAATTTGGAAGGCTTCATTCTTTTCTTTCTCGGGAGAAAACAGGGAATGCTTACCTTTGACTTTCTTACACTAGTTTATTCTTCCTCCCCCACTCTACCCATGATTTTACAACTCTATCGATCCGCCTATAGCGGGCTTTCGCGATCCATATGGTTGCTGGCTTTGGTCATGTTTATCAATCGCTGCGGTACTATGGTTATTCCCTTTCTGGGGGTATACCTGACGGAGTCACTGCACTTAAGTATTGACCAGTCTGGCGTAATTATGGCTCTGTTTGGGGTTGGTTCCATTGGGGGCACCCTGCTCGGCGGACGACTTACGGATCGCCTGGGAGCCTACCGGGTAATGTGGGTATGCCTGGGGCTGGGTGGTGTGATGTTTCTGGTCGTAGGCCAACTCAAAACGTTCGAAAGCCTATGCCTGGGCACGTTTGTACTGGGACTGGTTGCCGAGGGGTTCCGTCCCGCCGTCACGGCCGCAGTAGCCCTATACAGCACCCCCGAAAACCGGACCCGTTCGTACTCGCTCAACCGCTTGGCCCTGAATCTGGGCTGGTCGGTAGGCCCAGCGGTAGGCGGCTGGCTAGCATCCATCGATTACTCGCTACTGTTTTGGGCCGATGGCTGCACCTGTCTGGCCGCGACGCTTTTGCTCGTACTGATTCTTCCTCGAACGTTCGTTTCCCACGACCGTCAAACCGTTGAGCAATCCCGTCAGGATTCCGCGTATCGGGATACGCATTTCATGGTTTTCATGGTTTTTGTTACCCTGTTTGCCATTACTTTTTTTCAGTTGTTCTCAACGGTTCCGCTGTATTATAAGCAGGTGTATCACCTACCCGAAAATCAGATTGGTACGCTCATGGCCCTGAATGGCGTGCTGATTGTAGCCGTTGAAATGGTGCTGGTCCATCAACTGGAAAACCGTTTTGTACACTTGCGGCTCATGGCCATTGGAACGTTACTGGTGGGTATATCTTACCTAATTTTTAATGTATTCTTTGGTGTCATCTGGTTAGTAGTGGCCATGATCCTGGCTACGCTGGCCGAAATGTTAGCCATGCCTTTCATGAACTCGTACGCCATTGCCCGCTCGAAACCTCACAATCGGGGACAGTACACGGCAGCTTATACGGCCTCGTGGTCCATTGCTCAAATTTCAGCTCCCCTGCTCGGTACCCAGTTTATCAGTCGCGTCGGCTTTGCATCGGCCTGGTGGTTGATGATTAGCTTTTCACTAGTGGCTACCATCGGGTTTTTAAGCCTTTCGTACCGTTCTAAAAAAAGTTGAAGTTTTCATAAAAAACTATGAGACTATTTTTCAACCCTGAAACTTTCAGATAGGGTTCGCCGTTTTACATACAATTGCGACTAAAACGAATAAAAGACCCGACTGTTCAACGAGCCGGGTCTTTTGTTTTTCCCTCATGGTTAGCTTACAATTTCAGCTTTAGGTGGCTTTCTTCATCCTGCGTTAGCGTCTTCAGTTTTTCCAGCGAATGTTTTAACTCTCCGATGTGCTGGCTGATTAACGCCTGTACCTGGTCATCTCCACTTTGGTTATTCTGCCATTCCTGCTCGTACTTCTCTAGATTTGCCTCTTCGGCGCAGCACAAGGCCTCTAAAATAGCTTTAGAATCGTGACCGGATAGTTTCGAGCGGAAGTCGATCCATAGATTATGCAAATCCCCCGAAAGCGTACTTTGTTCTTCCCATGGTAAATCTAATTCCTGCAAAAGTGTGCGGATTTCCTGCATCATTTGTCCACTTTCACGTTCGCCATTGCTAAACATTTCTTTCAAATGCGATTCTCTGGCTTCTTCCTGAGCGTTTTGGTACTGTTCATGGCGATCACTACAAACCGCGTACAGGAAGTTTAATATTTGCTTTTGTTCACTTACGTCCATAGCGATTGCTCTTTGAGAGAGTGGTTTATACGGAGAAGAAAAGATCTGTCGTTGCATTGTCTTAGAAACAATGTTTGCTTAAAACCGAAAATGTAGTGCCACTTCCCTAGTCCAAAGATTCTGGCTTATCTTTCGAAAAGTTACGCTGATCTGGACTGTCTTTTTATTGACTTTTACCGCTCCCTAACGTCTTATTCCCATGCTTATTCAAGCCAGTTGCCAGATTGAACTAGAAGCCCTAGCTCATGTTCCCGCCGTTTTTATGCTTCGACCCCGCAGTGGAGCCAGTCAATTTATCGTCAAGGAAGAGTACATCGTTGATCCGCTCGTTCAGATCACGGAATACACGGATTCTTACGGGAATCTTTGCCAACGCTTAATGATTCCACCCGGTCCTTTTCGGCTGGAATCAAGAGTAACGGCCGATTGTGCGGACCAAATTGATGTTCATACCGAAGCTGACTGGGTACCCGTATCCAATGTACCCGATGAAGTGATGCAATTTCTGCTGCAAAGCCGGTACTGCGAAGCCGACAAGCTCGGTGGGCTAGCCGCAGAAATCATTCAGGGCTATCCGCTGGGATACGCTCAGGTAGAAGCTATTCGGCAGTGGATTTATAACAACATCCGGTACGAATACGGCGTAACGAATTCTTCTACATCAGCCATGGACATTACGCTCAATCGCGTCGGCGTTTGTCGGGACTTTGCCCACCTGGGTATTGCCCTATGTCGTAGTTGCAACATCCCAGCCCGGATGGTAGTAGGTTATCTGTATCAACTGGACCCGATGGATTTGCATGCCTGGTTTGAAGCGTACGTGGGCGATCGCTGGTATACGTTCGATCCTACACAGTCACAGCCCCGCGGGAATCGTATTGCGGTTGCTTACGGTCGAGATGCGGCAGATGTTGCCTTTGCTTCTTATTTTGGAGGCGTTAATTTTAAAAGCTTACAGGTAGCCGTAGAAGCGGCTCAGCCGGTACTACCTACCCCTTCAAATGGGTAAGATTTCAGATAGGCCAACTGTATTTCGAGTATTTTTTTCTACACATTTCCTTCGAATTGGTAACCTAAGCTTTTCTACACATCGATCTTAATCGATTGATTCCACCAAGCGGTTAAAAAAGCATGGCCATTAAAACTTAGGTACATTTCTTTATTTGTTAGCTATTGAGTATGGACGCTTAAATGAAGAATGCCTTATGAAAAAACAAATGCTTTGCTGGGTAAACCTGGGAATCCTAAGTTGCTCGCTCTTAATAGGTTGTACCGCAAAAGAGAAACACCAAGCTGCTGAAGATGCCCAGAAAGCTCAAGACAACATAGAAAATGCAGCGGATCGAGCCGCAGACAAAACTAAGGAAGCCTTTGATGAGGTAGCTACGGATGTTAAAGAATCAGGACAGGAAAGTAAAGAAGACTGGCAACGTGAACGTTCGGAGTTGTCTGTTAAGGTAGAAGATCAGAAAATGGCGCTACAAAATGAGATTGACCGCGTAGACGCTAAAATCAAAGTAGCCAAAAACAAAGAAAAAATCCGCTGGCAGCAGCGAAAAGCAAAATTAGAAGTGAAGCGAGATGAACTAGATGCTTCATTAAAAAAGATTCAAAACAATGCGAAAGCGGACTGGAAAGAATTCAAGAGAGACCTAAATCGAAAGATTGACGAAGCTCAAAAGAGTTTAAAGGATTAAGTATAAATACTGTGTAGCCCAAAATCCCCTATATTACTCAAGGGCTTTTTTGTGATAGTGCTGCTTTGATAGTAATCGATTCACTAGATCATCCATTGGCCAATTAGTCAAGTCCCAATGGGTATTATTTTTTAGAAATAGCTATTAGTAAAATCATTGGAAAATAATAAAGCTCCGGCCTATCAATGACCGGAGCTTTATTAAAAAATATAGTATGTGTTTGGTACGCGATTAGTCCAAAACTGATTCCACTAGTCTAAAACTCAAGGGTTTTTCCAGAAAAGCATCAGCACCACTAGCCAAAGCTCGTTCACGTAAATTACTCATGGCGCTAATCATAACAATGCGACTTTCAGGATATAACTGTCGCCAGCTAGGCAGCGCTTCAAGGCCCGTTCCATCTGGTAAATTATTATCAAGAAAAACGACGTCTGGATTGACATGGTGCAACTGCTCCAAGCCGTTGCGAAGATTATTAGCGTAGCTTACTTCTGCTTTTTTTCTGCGAAGGAAACTTCCTAGCAGCATACATAAATCCTCTTCATCATCTACGATCAAAACCTTCATATTGTCTCCGTATATACTCGGAAGATACGTGGGCATATCTTATACAATTTATAGCCAAGACTTAACAAGTCTATCATAATCATTTAGGTCTGAACCGATTAAGTTAAAAAAAGATTGGGCAAATCCGGTGGACTTGCCCAATGCCGATCTTCCACCTAACCTAAAACACCTGTACGGTGCGGTATCCGGATAAAAGTTTTTAAAATAATATACCAAAGCGTTTCTGAGGGTTTTTTTCCCCATTTTGAGTCATCCTGTTAGCTTTTTGGAAGAATGGGTGATTTTTCGCATTTCTTGAATTTCCCCGAAAATATACTATCATTTGATAATTTATATCTAATAAATCTTATTACTCAAAAAATCACCCCTGCTTTTTCATTTGCTGGCACGGCTGTTTTTCCATTTTCAATCGAATCAAAAGTTTCACTATTTAAACAGGAGGATGTCATGTCTAATAATGGAAAAATCTTTTTAGGAATTGTTACTGCTGCTGCTGCTGGAGCAGTGATCGGTCTGTTGTTCGCTCCCGATAAAGGAGAAGACACGCGGGGTAAGATGAAAAAGCAAGTGGGAGATCTGGCCGATGAAGTATTAAAAGCGATCCAGAAAGGTAAAATCTCTTTGGAAGACCTAAAGAGTCAAGCTGTTTCAAAAGCTGGTGACTTAAAAGATAAAGCACGCTCGAAATTCGAAGACCTGCAAGATCAGGCTGAGGAAGCAAAACAAACTGCTAAGCAGAAAGTGAACGAGCAACTCGGTTAATCTCGCTGGCTAGATCAGTCACCGATTAGTCGATGATCAACGGGGAGCTCACGGTTGAGTTCCCCGTTTGTTATTACATCCTGATATCCTCCAATCGATTGTACGTCTTTTGATTTAAATCTACTTTTATTTATCGCTCTCAACCCTTATGGAATCAATAAAGGACCTTCGCGAATCAGCCGAAGACTTGTTTGCACGCGTTACTGAATATGTAGAGGCCCGCTGGAATATGGCGGTTCTGCAAACAGCCGATAAAACGGCTGATATTGTCTCGTCCGTGGTTGCCGGTTTAATCGTCAGTGTATTTGGTGGACTTGTTTTATTGTTTGGCAGCATTGCATTGGCTTGGTGGATTGGTGAATCGGTAGGTAGTGTAGCCGCGGGATTTGGCTACGTAGCGTTGGGATACGCCGTATTAACCCTTATTTTATTCATGATTCGTGATAAATTTATTAAGATTCCTGTTCTCAATGCCTTTATCAAACGCTTCTATTACGAAAAAGATCAATCTAAAAAGTAGCCTCTACTTTAGTCTTATTTGCTAATGACCATGAACAATAGAATAGAAAGTTTATCCGACTTACAGGCCGAACGAGCCCGCTTGAAAAATCAGATTGAAACGTCAAGAGTAGGAATCCGGCGGCAGTTTGATGATATTAAAGAAGATATAAATCCCGCCCGGCAAGTCGTCCAGACGTTTACTCAATTGATGAGTAAACCCAAGAACAATGCCTTGCAGATGGGCGTGGTACGGGGCATTGATATGGCCTTAGCCTATACACCCATTGGTCGGATGGCGTGGCCGTTACGGTTCATTATTCGTTTTCTTTTGAAACGGGCCACGGCCAATTACTTGTCCTCTAACCAGAATCACTTACTTCAAAAATCGCTGACTTGGGTGAAAGAAGTATCGGATGATGAACCTAAAGTGGTTCGGATTTCCGAAGGAAAACCGAAGAAGCACTGGAAAGAGCGGTTTTTCCGCTGGTTGAAGGATGCTACTGCCGAGGATGACATTCCGCGGGCGCATGTGGTAGAGTCCTTACCCCTGGCTCAACCGGAACGATCCGTTCGAACGCCACTATAATCGTTAACCCAACAAAAAAGCCGATTCTCGCAAGAATCGGCTTTTTTGTTGGGTTAACGATCTTATTTCCAAGGGATCGAAGCAATGCTTAACCAAAACTGACCAAAACTTTTGACAATCTGCAAGAGCTGATCAAATGAAATGGGTTTTGTAATGTAGCAGTTCGCTCCTGACTCATACGTACGAAGAATATCCCGCTCCGAATTTGAAGTAGTGAGTACAACCACTGGAATGGCCTTCAGCTCTGGATTTTGTTTGATTTCAGACAAGGCCTCCCAGCCGTCTTTGCGGGGCATGTTTAAATCCAGGAAGATAATGCCAGGACGTGGATATTTTTCAACATCAGCGTAAGGCCCCTGATGATACAAAAACTGCATCAACTCTACGCCATCGGCTACAAAAAATATATCGTTGGTTAATTGGCTGTCCCGAAAAGCGGTTCGGATTAAAAAACGATCATCTTCATCATCATCAGCCACTAAAATGGGAATCTGTGTATTCATACCTGCACCAGGCTCAGAGCCATACGCTATTGCTATTTAACTGCCTTTAAAGATACGGCTATTTTTTTATTCTGTCGTACCCGTCAGATTCTGTTGGGTGGTTTCAATGGGCAGGTAGATCGTAAAGAGAGCCCCCTGCCCCGGTTTGCCTTCCGCAAAGATATAACCTTCGTGATTGGTCACCACCCGTCGACAAATGGCTAATCCAATCCCCGTGCCCCCATAAGCCGATTTGGCGTGTAACCGCTGAAAAATTACAAAAATTTTCTCAGCATACTCGGGTTCAAACCCGATGCCATTGTCGCTGATGCGTATGCAGTGATACCATTGTTCTTTTTTCAGGTCCGAATCTAGGGTTGGTATTTCAGATCCATCTACTTTTCGATACGTGACTTCAACCATTGGAAGCACATCGGGCTTAGTAAATTTAAGGGCGTTACTGAGCAGGTTCAGCAAAAGTTGCCGTACCTGCGAAGGATAACCTTGAATGGTGGGTAAAGCCTGTACATGAACGGAAGCTTGCTGTTCAGTAATTACCTCTGAAAGATCCAGTTGAACCTCGTCGAGTACTTCATTCAAATTAACCATTTGCAATGGGTCCGTACGACTTACCATTCGCGAGAAAGTCAACAGATCGTTAATGAGGCTCTGCATGCGTTCGGCGGCATTCGCGATTTTGTCCAGCATGGTCTGACCATCTTCGGTGAGCTGATCGCGTTGTCGCATCAACAACCGATCCGCAAAAGCTCTAATTTTTCGTAACGGTTCCTGTAAATCGTGCGAAGCTACGTACGCAAATTGTTCGAGCTCAGCATTCGAGCGGTTGAGGGCTTCGACTTTTTTCTCCAGATCAATCTGGATCAAACGCCGCCGTCGAAGTTCGATGTTGAGTAGCGTCGCCGAAATAATCAACAGCCCCCCTGCCAGCAGTGCCAACGTTAATAAGTACGTAGGAGCCAAATTGAATTCGCGTTCACGAGCCTTTAAACGGCTTGTCAACAGCTTACGTTCTTCGTCCTGAATTTCATTGATCTGCTTTTGCATGGCATCCATGATGGCCTTGCTCTTGAGAATCATAGAATCCTGATTCTGGATTTTATCTATCCCTTTCAATTGCAGATCCATACTTTCCCACTTATCACGAGCCAGACTTTTAAATACAGCCAGCCGCCGTAACTGATGGGCATTATCATTGAGCAGGAATTGCAGACGTTGAGCGGAAGCTTCGTACTCGGTACGCCCCTGTTTATACGATTTGATGAATAATTCATTCGAGGTAAGTAGATAGCCCCGAATCCCTGCTTCCGCTTCCTTAACCTGCGAAAACAGCCGTTCACTTTCGTTAATGGTTTTATACGTATGCTCTACCCGTTCACTAAACCATTCCGTAGATCGTACCTGATCTAAACACAGGTAGGTCAGCAGTACCAGTATGGCAATGGCAGAAGCAGCAGCAATATTGAGTAGCCAGACGTTCGAAGACTTCATTTACTAAATCGAAAACCAGACGAGTGGTTATATTTCTACAGTTTGGGGAAATAAGAGGAGGCAAAAAAAGGTAGCTTTCCGCCAAAAGAAAAGAGAAAGGTCAAGTAAAAAAATAAACTCGTCGGTCCCATTCGTACAAAAACGGCTTGATTATCAACAAAAAAAATGTGCTAGGTACTTAAAATCCGGTTCGAAGATGCAGGATTTGGCTGAATAGGTCTCGTGTGGCTTGACTTTATGAATAGGTATAGTACTTCAGTTACCGCCTTAAACGATCCAAACCACATATGAGCACTTCTGTCAACCTCTCTCAAACTCAGAAACAAACCCTACGGGTAGCTCCTCAGCAGATACAGTTTTTAAATTTTTTACAACTTTCTACGCTGGAGCTTGAGCAACACCTTCGCAACGAATTAGAGGAAAACCCGCTGCTAGAAGAAGGTGCCGCCGAAAAGGAGTCCAGCGATGAGGCCGAAATGGAACTTTCCTCGGACGAACGGGACGATCATACGGTCGATTACGAAACACCGACGAACGTTGAGGACTATAGGGATTGGGACGAATTTTCGAACGATGATATTCCCGAATATAAAACGCGGCTGAGCCAGGATCCCAATGCGGAAGACGATCTGTATTCGTCACCCATCGTTGAACAGGAAACCTGGCGGGAAGTAATTAAAGAACAAATTCGCTGGATGAATCTGAAAGATCGTCAGCGGGCTCTGGCCGAATTTATTATTGATTCCCTCGACGATGATGGCTTCTTGCGTAGCGATGCGGATGCGTTAGCCGATGATTATTCGTTCGGGCATGGAATTTTTGTAGATGGTTCAGAAGTCGAAGAAGTACTCACAGCCATTCATGACGAGCTTGAACCAGCCGGTTTGGCAGCTCGTGATTTACGCGAATGTCTGCTTCTTCAGCTAGAAAGCCGCCGGGCTACTGCAGCAACGCTGCGAGCCATGGATATTGTCAGCGAATGCTTTACTGAACTTTCCAATCGTAACTTTGAAAAGATCTGTAAGCATTTGAGTATTGATCAGGACGAGTTACGAATGGCAGTTGCCGAAATTGGTAAACTCAATCCCAAACCCATCGTCGGTGGGAATAACGATTCAATAGTCGTGAAACGTGGTATTATCCCTGACTATGTTTTACATTACGACGACTATGGACGGATTGAAGTAGCCCTCAACCGCGGCAATTGGCCTGATATTCGGGTAAATAGCTCGATTATCGGTTTAGTCGATACCAGTCGTGAACGCGGAGCCGCCACTTACCTGAAAAATAAGCTACAATCGGCTCAATGGCTGGTTGACGCGATTCGTCAACGGGAAAATACGATGCATCGAGCCATGCGAATGCTGGTTGAGTTACAGCGGCCTTATTTCGAAACGGGTGATGTGCGGAACCTGAAACCCATGATTCTCAAAGATGTAGCAGATCGAATTGGTATGGATATTTCTACCATTTCACGGGTAACGTCGGGTAAATACGTACAAACGCCTTTTGGTCTGATTCACCTGAAAGATTTATTTACGGAAGGCATTCGAACGGAAGACGGTCACGAAGTTTCAAACAAAGCCATTCAGCAAGCACTCGTAGAGCATATTTCCTGCGAAGACAAACGTAATCCATTCAACGACTTCGATCTGATGCGATTACTGGCTACGCAAGGCTATAAAATCTCACGTCGGACGGTCGCTAAATATCGCGATCAACTGGGCATTCAGTCCGCTCAATTCCGACGGGGCATCTAATCGTTAAGCAGATACTAATCGTTTGTTGTTAATAAAAGAGCATTTCACACCCATAAGGCTCTAGTTCAAGTGAGGGTAATGGTAGATTTTCTATGCAGAAAATATTAGTAATTGACGACGATACGGACATTTGTCTGCTTCTACGGCGATTCTTGGGGCGTAACGGCTTCGAGGTCGCCATTGCTCATAATGGAACTTCAGGTCTTGAAATCCTTACTGATTTCAAGCCCGACTTAGTCATGACGGACTTCCGTCTGGGAGACATGGACGGAGGCGAATTACTCGTTCGCATTAAGGAACAGTTTCCGCACGTACCTGTCATTGTCATCACGGGTTATTCAGATATTAAAATCGCTGTAAACGTGATGAAACAGGGGGCGTATGACTACGTAACGAAGCCTCTGTTCCCGGATGAGATTTTAGTGACCATTCGGAAGGCACTCGATCAAAGTACGGCTCAGCCCTCCGCACCTAGTGTGAACGGAGAAGCCGGATCTTCAACGCCTGCTCCGAAACGTCCCACCGGATCAGAACAGTATATTTTTGGCAATGGCCCAGAATCTAAATACCTGTATCGTCAGGTAGATCTGGTAGCGCCAACCAACTATAGCGTCATTATCTATGGCGAAAGTGGCTCGGGCAAAGAAGCCGTTGCTCAGGAAATTCACAAACGTAGTAAACGCTCCAGCGGACCTTTCGTAGCCATGGATTGCGGAGCGATTTCCAAGGACTTGGCGGGTTCAGAGCTATTTGGGCACGAAAAAGGTGCTTTTACCGGAGCCCTCAACCAAAAAATTGGTCACTTTGAACAAGCCCACGGGGGTACTCTTTTCTTGGATGAAGTGAGTAACTTACCTTATGATGTGCAAGTTTCGCTTTTGCGGGTGGTACAGGAACGGAAACTACGCCGACTAGGCGGTACGAAAGAAACGCCTATCGATGTACGCATCATTGTCGCCTCGAACGAACGTCTGATTGAATCCGCTAAAAAAGGAAAATTCCGAGAAGACCTTTACTATCGCTTTAACGAATTCAGCATCGATGTACCACCGCTTCGCGAACGTAATGCCGATATCCTGGTATTTGCCGATTACTTTCTGCAAGCCACCAATGGCGAGCTGGGCAAGCAAGTACGCGGCTTTGCCGATGATGTCGTAGATTTGTTCATGCGTTACGAATGGCCGGGTAACCTTCGGGAAATGCGTAACGTCATCAAACGCGCTACGTTACTTACCGATAGCGAGGCTATCCAGTCCAGAGACCTTCCTTTTGAGATTGTACACTTTAACAAGTTGCAATCCATGGAGACCAATACGCCACCCGTAACGCCCGTATACGTACCGGAAATTCCGGTTATTCCTCCACAAACCTACTACAGTGAACCACCCGTTAGCCTGGTGGCTCCGGATGTACCTAAGGGTGAAAAACCCAATTTGCGTTCGGCTGCACTCGAGGCTGAGTACGATATGATTCTCAAGACCCTTAAACAGGTCAATTTTAATAAAAGTAAAGCTGCTCAATTGCTAGGCATTGACCGTAAAACGCTTTACAACAAAATGAAAAATTACCACTTGTCGTAAGTGAAAAGGGCATGCTCCTGTTTAGGCAGGCGTATGCCCTTTTCACGAATGTCGCTTCTTTTTAGCTTATCAGTATGTCTCAGCTTTATGATAGTACTGCCTACCTTCGGGAAGCTGAATCTTTATTACGATTTGGTACCTTCGATTGGTCGACTACTACGGAAGAATTTTACTGGTCGGAGGGTTTATTCCGCGTATTGAGCTTTCCGTCTGAGGTTCGTACGCCCCCTACCGCACACTGGTTTTATGAGCAGATTCTGGAAGTAGATCGCGAGAAAGTGGTCACCTCGATTCAAGAAGCCATTGAACACCAGCTCCCCTTTCAGGTACAATATCGCATTCTAGACTATACGGGCCATGAACTCGTACTCATGAGTCGGGGGAATGTGCTTGTGAGCCCTGAAACACCAGATGTACGTTTGGTAGGCATCACGGCTGATCTCACTGCTCATTACCTCTTTGAGCAGGAGCTCAAGTCGAAAATGGACGCGCTGGATCGATCCAATTTTGAACTCGAGCAGTTTGCCTATATTGCTTCACACGACTTACAGGAACCACTTCGCAAGATTACTTCTTTCGGCGAACGACTGACGAGCCGTTATCAGGAAAATCTGGGAGAAGAAGGCAAACACTATCTTTCCCGAATGCTCGGAGCTACGCAGCGAATGAAATTGCTCATTGAAAGTCTGCTTGGTTACTCCAGAATTTCGCGTCCAGAGGAGCCGTTTACCCCCGTCAACCTAAATGAGGTTGTCAAGAACGTACTCAGTGATTTTGAATTACGGTTAACGGAAACGGAAGCAGAAGTCGAAGTAGGTCCACTACCGACCCTTTCTTCCCTGCCCACTCAAATGCACCAGTTGTTTCAGAATTTACTGAGTAACGCCCTGAAGTTCACTAGTCCTGATCGGAAGCCTCGCTTAAGGATCTTGTCAAGTCTACTCAACCGTCAGGAGATAGCAGAGCACCGCTTCGTACCGGGCACCATATACCATAAAATCACGGTTAGCGATAACGGTATTGGTTTTGAACCCGGACAGTCGGAACAGATTTTTACTTTATTTAAACGATTACATGGCCGTTCTGAATACGAAGGAGCGGGTATGGGATTGGCCATCTGTAAACGGATTGTTGAAAATCACGGTGGAATCATTTACGCTCAAAGTGAACCGGGTCAGGGTGCTTCGTTCGTACTGATCTTTCCTCAACAACAGAAAGCATCCGTTAAATGAGGTAGGAATGTAGCGTACCCTTATCCCTCCCGCCCACTTGTTTAGGAGCGTCATGAAACACAATCTCAAAAAACCGGTCGTGCTACTCATTGCCGACGATGATGAAGAGGACCGGGAAATGACTCGGGAGGCTTTCGAAGGAAATTTCGTTTTTAGCCAAATACAGATGGTAACGGATGGTCTGGCCTTGATCGACTATCTGTTTCGTCAAGGAATCTACGTCGATCCCGAACGCAGTCCACGACCTGGCTTAATTTTACTGGATTTGAATATGCCTCGTATGGATGGTCGTCAGGCCTTACAGCACATCAAGTCGCATCCAGAATTACGAAGCATTCCGGTTATTGTTTTGACGACTTCGCACGCAGAGGAAGATATTTTCAAGAGTTATAATTTGGGCGTGAATTGTTTCATCTCTAAACCGATAAGTGCTAAGGATTTTATCGAAGTTGCCCAGTCTATTGGGCGGTATTGGTTTGAAACGGTTCTATTACCTTCGCCTTCGAAATAACCTATACCTTCGTTTCACCTTTAAATGCTCTCTGGCGAGCAGGGAGAAATTATGAATAATGTGACGAAAGTCTTAATCGTGGATGACGATGAGGACGATTACCTGCTCACGAGTGACTACCTGCGAGACATCCCAGGCAGTCAGTTTGCGTTAGAGTGGGCCAATAGCTATTCCAGTGCCCTGGAAAAACTCAAGACCAGTAATCCCCAAATTGCTTTCGTAGATTTCTTTCTCGGAGCCAAAACGGGCCTTGACCTTATCGAAGAAGTGCACGCCATTGGGTTGTCTACACCCATGGTACTACTGACGGGTCGTGGAGACCGTAAAGTGGATGAAGAAGCCACGAAACGGGGAGCTGTGGATTACCTGGTGAAACGGGATTTGAACGCCGAAAAACTCGAACGCTGTATTCGCTACGCACTTGAGCGGGCGGCTACGCTTAACACCCTGCGCGAGAGCGAACGCCGGTACCGGAGTTTGTTCAATCAATTGCGGGAAATGATTTTTCTGGCGAGTCCTTCGGGTGAATTCTTATACGTCAATCCAAACGGTAGCGAATTACTGGGCTATACTCCGGAAGATTTTACCCAAAAGCGGATGCCCGAACTTTTCGAAAGCACGGAACGCTACGCTATTTTTTCTTCCATACTCGATCAATTCGGCGAAATCGAAGACTTTGAGGTGGCCTTACTGACTAGTCAGGGAGAAAAACGATACTGTACGATATACGCCAGTGTACAGAGTGATGGCTTTGGGGTGCGGCAGATTCAGGGAATTGTCCACGATATTACGGCTCGAAAGAAGGCCGAACGAGACACCTTGCTTACGGAGAAACTGGCGGCTACAGCCCGCCTCGTACGCACGCTGGCTCACGAAGTACGTAATCCGCTCACCAACATCAATTTATCGGCGGACGAACTGCTCACGGGCATGGAAGACGATACCTTGCTGATGTATCCTCAAATCATCAAACGCAACTCTCAGCGGATTAATGATTTGATTTCGGAACTTCTGAATTCCTCCCGGCAGGCAGAAATCAATCTGGCCGATTTCTCAATCCACCAGATTCTCGACGAGACGCTAGCCCTGGCGATGGACCGGGTTCAATTAAAAAACATTACGCTACAGAAAGATTACGGCGAAGATTGCTTCGTAAAGGTTGACAAGGAGAAAATCAAAATTGCGATTCTCAATATCATTGTCAATGCCATTGAAGCCATGGAACCTGAAATAGGTATTCTTCACGTGCAAAACCACGTAGCCGGTGACTTCTGTTACGTAACCATTGAAGACAACGGATCAGGCATTCCAGCGGAGAATTTGGGTCGTTTGTTTGAACCTTATTTTACGTCTAAAAACAATGGAATCGGACTGGGTCTGGCCGCTACGCTGAGTATTGTCCAGTCCCATAAAGCCCGTATTGATGTCGAATCAGAGGTGGGTGTAGGTACGGCCTTTACGATTTCATTTCCGCTGGCCGGAACCGAAGCCGAAGACTTTTAATAGGGATAGTAGTATATAAAAAAGCCCCCGCTTAGCTATAAGCGGGGGCTTTTTTATTCATTCACGGGTACATGCATGATTCGTCGTCGGTGCATTTCTCCCCATTTACTCAGGGATTCTAGTACGTCCTGCAGCGTATCACTGTATTGGGTCAGTTCATATTCAATAACCACGGGCGTTTCGGTATACACCACCCGTTTAATGAATCCGTTGATTTCCAGCTCTTTTAGCTCGTGAGAAAGTACCCGGGCCGAGATTCCTTCTACCGCCCGTTGAATCTCATTAAATCGCTTTTTTCCTTCCTGCAGGGCGAGGATGATTCGTAGTTTCCACTTTCCGCCAATGACGTACAAAGCATCGCCAATGGATGCTAGCTTGTTGGTACAGGCCTGAGCAGACAACGGAAGTTCTTCTTCTAGCTGAAACATAATAGCTGATTTTGAGGCCTTAGACTAACCCAAAGGTTACCACTAACCTTTTGTATACTGCTAACTTTTGGTAAGTAAAGGTACATACTTTTGTTTCAAAAAACAGAACAATGAAAGCAACGAACCTTATTTACTGGATTACTACTGGACTAGTAGCGGTGATGATGAGCTTTTCGGCCTATCTATACCTGACGAGTCCAGAGATGGAGAAAGCTTTTCAACACCTGGGTTTTCCCGCCTACTTTCGCGTAGAGCTAGCCATCGCTAAACTATTAGGCGTGGTAGGTTTGATGATTCCCTTTACGGGCCGATTGAAAGAATGGGTATACGCCGGATTTACGATCAATTTTATCTCCGCATTTATCGCCCATACGGCTTCTGGAGATCCCCTTTCGGGTAGCGTAGCTCCGCTGATTTTTCTGGGATTGCTCCTGACCTCGTACGTAATGTATCACAAACGCCAAAAGCATACGGCTCCCGCTGCAACATTTGTTGCTTTCGCCTAAAGTTAAGTCCATAAAAAAAGCCGTATCGAACGTTCGATACGGCTTTTTTTATGGAAAATGCATTCCCTTACTGCAACACTTTTTCCGGTGAAGCCGTCGATTGTTTCTCCCGGAATACGGCAATAAACAGCAGAAGAATGATACCCGCGATGCCCGCTGGTACCATCCAGTAACCACTCCAGTTTACCCCCGCTTCCGTCGTAAAGGTATCTTTTAGCACACCCGAAATGTACGAGCCGATGCCCATTCCCACCCCGTAGGTAGCAAACGTGATCAAGCTCTGGGCCTGTGTTTTAATGCGTTCACCCGCTTTGTTATCGGTATAGATTTGTCCGGTTACGAAGAAAAAGTCGTAGCAAACGCCGTGCAAAATGATCGCCAGGTACAGAATCCACTCGCCGGAACCGGCATCGCCGAAACCAAAGCACAGGAAGCGGACAATCCAGGCAATCAATGCGACAATGAACGTCCACTTCACGCCCAGTTTGCTATACGACAGTGGTAACAGCAACATGAAGATCACTTCGGAAGCCTGTCCCAGCGACATTTTGTTTTCCACGTTCGTCATACCGGAATCCGTCAGCGAAGGGTTCGCCATGGCGTAGTAAAACGAAAGCGGAATACAGATCAGAATCGAAGACAGGAAGAAAATAGCGAAAGAACGATCTTTGAACAGTACAAAGGCATCGGTTCCGAGAATCTGGGACGCTTTAGCCGGACCCGTTGCCTTCGGCGGCGTATCGGGTAAGAAAAATGAAAAGACGCCCAGAATCAACGAAGCAACCATGGCAAACTGGAAGATCGTTACCTGATCTCCTACGCCCAGATAGCCCACAATGTTCGCCACGACAATCCACGCAATCGTTCCGGCCACACGAATATTAGGGAATTCCTTCTCCGGGCTCGCCATCTGGTTCATGGCAATGCTTGTTGCCAAAGCCAGCGTTGGCGTAAAGGTGAGGCAGTAGGCCAGAATCAGCCAGAAAAACTGATCGGGATTCGTTGCCTGCGTTAGAAAATAAAGAACGGCAGCTCCCAGCAGATTTAATACGCCCAACACTTTCTGAGCTGAGAAATAGCGGTCCGCGATCATCCCTACGAAAAAGGGTGCAATCAGCATCGCAATCGAAAACGTCGAAAAGGCAGCACCTTGTTGTTCACCCGTAGCTCCCAGTGTCGTTCCCAGGTACTTGGTTACTTGACCATACCACGATCCCCAGCAGAAAAACTGGAGAAACATCATGAGCATGAGTTGAATCCGAACGGTAGACTTCATTGGTAATGTAAAGTTAGAGTATAGTAAAATAGACGAAAGATCGTACGCAAAAAAGAGTAGCGTACCTTCTCATAAAGTCAAGCGGTCGGAGTTTTTTACTGCGAGTATACCCATTTTTTCGCGATTCTGTCCCGCTCTAGCGACGAGTTTCGCCAGCATTTCGGCGAAATCCATGGAATGAGGTTCTTTTGTTCAGCGGTATCGCAGGGATACGCCTATCCCATGGGTTCATTAGAGAAGCTTCCGGTTGTGTGTAATTCAATTGTATCTTTGGACCGTTTGAAAGCTGTATGGAATGAAAAACAAAAACCTCACGACTGAACCGACCCCCGTTTCCACTGCCGGAACCTCCCGAATCCTCCTGTACGTATACGCCGCTTTGTTAGCTTTGATTGGATGGTTTGTTTTTCAGTACATCTTCGACAAGAAACTTTCGCTAACCGGCGATGCTACGGATTACTACATGTTAGGTAAAGCCATTGCTCAGGGGGATGGCTACGTGGGCATCACGGGTCCGGAACGCGTACCTGCCAATCACTTCCCGCCGGGATATCCCTTTGTGATTGCCCTGATCATGCGGTTGTTTTCGGACAAAACGACGACCATTCAGGCCTTCAATGGCTTTTTCTTGGTAGTATCCCTGTTACTACTATTCGACATGTTTCGCCGCATGGGCCGGAATATTCATCTGGCTTTTGTCGGGGCATTACTGGTGGCTCTCAACTTCCACATTTTACAGTATGCGACCATGATGATGAGTGAAATGACGTATTTCTTCATTTCGCTACTGGCGCTGTGGTTCTTCGTAAAGTCAGACCTCAAACGTCCAGCCTGGAAAGATCCCTACTTCTGGGGCTTTGCTCTGGGCGTGGTGGCTTCGTACTACGTGCGGCAAACGGGACTGATGATGCTGGGCGGAGCCGGACTCTATCTGTTGGTTCGGAAGAAATGGCAACACATCCTTTTCATGGGTGTGATTTTCGTACTGGGCGTGTTGCCCTGGCAGATCCGGGCTTCGAAACTGGGCGGTGATAGTCACTTGAGAGATATGCAACGAATTAATCCGCTTCGGCCCGAAGAAGGAGTGGTACAGGGTTTCGGCGGCTGGGTAGAGCGTTTCTGGCACAATACCGAACGCTATATCACGCGTGAGATTCCCAGTGCCACACTGAGTACGAACGTGGAGGATTACGCTTCATCCGTTTCTTCGGGGGAATGGCTGGCTGGACTCGCGCTGTTGGCTCTGATTACGTTAGGTTGGTTCCATTTGCGACAGTATCGCTTACTCATGGCCGGGTATGCAATGGCTACCTTCGCTCTGTTACTGATTTACCCGGAAGTCTGGACGGGGAACCGACTGATGCTACACCTGGTCCCCTTCTTCGTGTTTTGTGGGCTGTATGGGCTGTATTACCTGATTGGACTAGGACTGGAAAAAGTACGGGTAACCAGCCCACTGGTTCGGCGGGTGGGGGTTCCCTTTCTCTTCCTGTTTTTAGTACCCAGCTTTATCGGGCAAACGGCTACGGAAACGCGACCCGGCGATGGGATCAAGTTTCTACGGCAGATGGCCCGGATTCCCAGCTACGACCCGGCTCACGAAAACTATTTTCAGGCCGCAGCCTGGATTAAGGAGTACGCTCCCCAAAACTCCATGGTGGTATGCCGCAAACCCAGCTTGTTCGTCGTTTTCTCGAACAGCTACGTAACCACGTATCCCTACACGGAGAACCAAAAGGACTTTCGGGAGTATCTCACCAAACGCAAAACCAACTTTGTGGTAGTTGACGCTCTAGGCTATTCGTCGACCCCCCGCTACCTGATTCCTTACGTGCAGGCCAACCCCGATCAGTTCGAGATCGTCCTGCAATTGCAGAATCCGGATACCTTTCTCTGTCGTTTCCATCCTGAATTGGGGTGGCACGGTCCCTACAACGACAAAGGCATGCCGGCTGGGAAAGGCGAGTATCGCTTCGGTGATGGTCGCAAGTTCGTGGGTACGTTCAGCGACGGTCGCATGCTATCGCTGACGGGCGAAGGTACGTTCTATGATCCGCAGGGTAAGGTACTGGGTCCCGCTACGTTTGTAAACGGTCAGCAAAAGTAAAGGCAAAAAAAAGAGAGCAACGGTTGCCGCTGCTCTCTTTTCCTCAATTGGGAAGAATCCTATTGCTTGTGACGTTTTTCGTCAGAAACGGTCAGTTTCCAGCGACCACGTGCCCGACGGGCAGCTAGTACACGACGTCCATTAGGAGTGCTCATCCGCTCGCGGAAGCCATGCTTGTTGCGACGCTTGCGATTTGATGGTTGGAAAGTTCTTTTCATTGCCTTATCTATTTATTTGGTTATCTGTTATCCGTACAGGCCGTTGAGCTTGAGAACTGACAACGGATAACTCATTTTTCCAGAATCGAGCGGCAAAATTAGCCATAAAATTCTGTTTCACAAGACGTCCCCTTAAAAAAAGGATTTTTTTCTCTGTTTTTGGTGTTAGAAAATGAAAATGGGTCAGAATGAGAGGGTTTCAGTGGAATAGAATGGACTTATGGATAGGATAGTTGCAGTAGAAGTCCAGGAGGTTGATACTTGCGGATTTGTTTCTGTTTAGGTCGCATCTAATCAGTTACGGACCGATGGATTCTCATTTTAGTCCGGAAAATAGCATTGCATATTCCTGCAAAAACCCTTCTCTTTGCGATTCTTTTTCGAGAGAAAATACCGTAGCGCGTTGCCTTTCAACCTAGGTAACGGATAGATGTGGTAAACTTTTTGTAGATTCAAAGCAAAATTGAACAAGCCTTTACCCGGCTTACTTCATCGTTAATATGATTTCAAAAAAAGCCAAATATGCTCTCAAAGCCCTGAAAGTGTTGGGTCAGGAGTTTGGGAACCAAAAACCAGTACTGATTTCCTATATTGCCGAGCAGGAGAAAATCCCCAAGAAATTCCTGGAAGCCATTTTGCTCGATTTGCGGAATCACGGCATTCTGCAAAGCCAGAAAGGGAAAGGTGGTGGTTACATGTTACGAATTCCACCAGCCGAAGTAAACTTTGCCAAAGTACTGCGAATTATCGACGGTCCGATTTCACCCACGCTTTGCGTTTCGCTGTATTTCTACGGAAAGTGCGACGACTGTGCCGATGAGCATACCTGTACCTTACGGAATGTCATGCGGGACTGGCGGGACGCCAACCTTCACGTACTCGAGCAAACGACGATTGCCGACTTACTGGAGAACAAAGCGGCCGTGAATCTCGAAACACCCCAAACGAATATCGAGTAATAAAAAAAGGCTGGTTGAACCAGCCTTTTTTTATTACTCGGGTTGATGGTAGAGCGTCAGTCCCGCAATGGGTGTTTCCATAATCACACCGATGGTTACGCCCTTTTCCCGGGCTATTCTTCGAATAATGTCGGAGTAATAAAACGCTACCGATCCGGTCAAATGCACGCGGTAACTCGCATAGTCGGGGTATTTGAGAATGTATTTGTCGAAGAACAGTCGAAAGGCATCAGCGGCCAGTTGATAGGCAAAGGGATGCGTACGATTATCGAACAGAAATTTGGAGAAACCCGCGAAATAGCGATTCGGAAAAGGTTTCTGATACGCATTTTCCAGTACCGTATCCCGATTGACGGTGGGATACCGCTTCTCGAATTTTAGCTTCAGTTCTTCCGGTAATTCGCGGTGCAGATACGCCTGAACCAGGGTTTTGCCCAGATATCCCCCACTCCCTTCATCGCCCAGCCAGAAACCCAGCGTATCGACTTTGTATTGAATATCTCCGTTAGCGACCTGACAGGTATTCGAACCCGTTCCCAAAATACACGCAATGCCTGCGTCACGTCCGCATAGGGCCCGGGCCGCTCCCAGCATATCGGAATGAGCTTCGATGTGCGTAGCTTCGGGAAACACCGCCGATAGCCCCGCCTGGATGATTGCCGCCTTTTCCGGCCCGCTCACGCCCGCTCCGTAAAAGAAAATTTCCGTAATGGGTTCCGTCACTTTTGGTTTCAGACTCAGCGACAGTTCTTTAGAAATCTCTTCCGAGGTCTGGTAAAAGGGATTGAATCCCACCGTACGGGCCTGCGACACGCTTCCATCGGCGGCCAGCATACGCCAGTCGGTTTTCGTTGATCCACTATCTGCAATCAGTTGCACCTTTGTTTCGTTTAGACGTGATTCTCAGCGATTGGGTTAGCCTTTCAGGGCAATTTCCCGATCACCCGCCCACTGTTTCAAATCCTGCTTATTAATGGCTGCGGCCATGACTTCTGGGAACATATCGGGCGTACAGGCAAAAACGGGAATGCCCAGATCCCCTAAAAACTTGGCATTTCCGTGATCGTAATACGGGGCTCCCTCGTCATTCAAAGCCAGCAGGCAAATCAGCTGAACGCCCGAAGCTACGATTTCCTGCACGCGTAGCCGCATCTGAGCCAGATTTCCGCCTTCGTATAAATCCGTAATCAGAACCAGAATCGTATCGTTGGGTTTCTGGATGACCTGTTGACAATAGCCCAAGGCCCGGTTAATGTCCGTACCGCCCCCGAGTTGTACACCAAAGAGCAAATCAACCGGGTCGCGTAGGTCTTCCGTCAGATCGACCACTTCGGTATCAAATACGATCATTTGCGTTTTGATGGCCGGAATGGATGCCATGACTGAGCCGAAAATTCCGGAATAGACGACAGAACTCCCCATCGAACCCGACTGATCCAGGCACAGCACCACGTCTTTTAGTGAACGCCGCGTTTTTCGCCCAAAGCCAACCAGTTCTTCGGGAATGATCGTCTGATAGGTTGGCTGGTAATACTTCAAGTTTTTGCGGATGGTACTGGGCCAGTCCATTTCACTCAACCGCGGACGACGGTTCCGAACGCCCCGATTTAGAGCCCCAGTAATCGACTGAATGGTATTTTGAGCCAGTTTTTCCAGTAACTCATCCACTACTTTTTGCACGACCCGCCGGGCCGTATCGCGGGTTTTTGAAGGAATCAGCTTACCCAGTTCCATCAGCGTAGCCACCAGATGTACATCGGGCGTAGCTTGTTCTAAAATCTCCGGTTCAAAAAGTAATTTCTTTTGTAATTCCGGCTTTTGCAGGGCGTCCTGCTGCATCACCTGTACCACCGACGCCGGAAAGTACGTGCGAATATCGCCCAGCCATCGGGCTACGTTCGGTTGCGAAGCGCCCGACCCACCCGCCCGTTCGGGGCTGTACTCAAATTTGCCGCGTATTTCAAAGTCGTACAGGGCCGACAAAGCCTTGTCAATCTGGGCTTCCGTAGGGTCGAGAGCCACGCCTGTGCCATCGGCCTGATCGCCTCCCAGCAGCAATCGCCAGCGCTTGAGCGTTTCTTCGTGTATCGCCATGTGTGCTTAATTCAGTCCCAGTAATGCTTTCATCGGTGATAAACTGGCTTCCGCTCGTTCCCAATCGAATTCGCCTTCGGCCCAACTCGTCTGCACGGCCGTTTCCAGCGTTACGGGCGGTTGTTTAGCTTTTTCACCCAGCTGGCGGCGTTCGGCTACTTCGAAGGTCGCAAAGGTCCGACGCAGGACGGGCAGTAACTCCATGAAGGTTTCCCCTGCCAGCTCAGCCACCCAGGTATACAGCAATTTCCAGAGAGCCGGATCGTAGAGCAGAATCAGCCCACTGCCGCTTAAAAAGCCCTCCAGCCAGGCCGCCGAATCGCTTGGTTCGTTGCCTTTCGACAAGGCTCGTTCAAACCGCTGCGTCATCTGTTCCTCTTCCAGTACTTTACTGTCAAAGAGCAATCGCGTACTTCCGCCGGTAATGAGAGCGGGCAGATGTTCTTTCGTTGCCAGCATCCATAAGGTATCCCGCCAGGCCTGCACCAGCGATTCGCGTTCGAGCAGACGTACGGATTCATCCACCTGACGAATGAGTCCGAGCATCCGGCGGGCGTTTTCGTCATCCAGTCCGTAACAGGCCGTAGGCAGGCCAATGCAGATTCGCGTCAATAGCCCTTCCACGACCTGCATGAGGGTGGATAAGTCCGTTTTCCGAACGCTTCCGTACCGACTCACCGTGACCAGCGGTTGCAGGGCCATCATCAGTTCCTGCATATCCGCCGACACCGTCGCCAGTTCACTGATCTTATGAATCAGGCCGTCGAGTACGCCAAACAATTCCGCCGGAATGGCTGCTTCCAGTTTTTGAGCCAGTTCGGTAATGGAGGTACTCCGTTGGGTCTGGTCGAGCAGATACTGCGTGGCCGCGTCTTCAATCCGGTTCCCCCAAATGGCTTTTTCAATGAGCTGAAGAATCGCCTCCGGACTCCATCGCAGTTGCCAGCCTTCCTTAAACGTCCCTTTCCCGGAACTACCCGTCAGACTGCCCCAGGGCACCTCCAACACCCGCAGGCGATGCAGAAAGATACTCCGGGAAAGATCGAGGTCTTTGCGAAGGTCCAGCTCCAGAAACTTGGTCTCTTCCCGAATTTCAAGGCGTAACTTCTTGGCAATCGTTTCAAAATCGGTCTGAATAGGCAATTTTGGTAGTTCGTCGGGCACCTGTCCCATGCGGTGAGCTACGATCAACTCCTTTTCTACCAGTCGCATCAGAATGCCGTCGCCCATGCACATCACCGATTGCGTAGCTTCATTCAATTCGTTCAGACCTGGACGCGGGAGATTCCGCAAAGTCGCCAGTGAATCCGCCAGTCGGAAAGCTTCGATAATATGAGCCGTGGACACGTCCATCTTCTGGCGACGAAAGAGCCGGGCTACGCGGGTGAGCCATTGTTCGCCCCGGTCTTCGGGTTGATACCAGCGGTGCTCGTACCAGCCCGGCGAGTGAATCCCGGCCCCGTACCCACTCCACCAGCTCATGCGGGTGTTCGTCCAGGGAATCCAGGTCAGGCGTACTTTAGCTTTGGGTAAGCCTTTGACGAGCGGCGTATCCTCCTTTTTGGTCGTTTTCAGATCGGTCAAAGCCGGCACGTGCCAGGCTCCGCAGACCACGGCGATGTTGGCAAATCCCTCTTTTTGAGCTTCACGAATATGTTGCCGCATGAAGGCTTCCCGGATCGCATCCTGCTGCGGCGTCGGATGGGCCGAAGCGGCCCGAGCCGTTTCCATGGTTAGCTGTACCGCCTCGAAATAAGCCGCCGAATCCCCGATGCGGGGGTCCTGTTCGAAGCGTTCCTCCCACCAGTCGTGATAGGTTTCGTAGCCCGCCAGTTCAGCCAGCGTATGCAGCGGCGAAATTTCCCGTTCGGGAGCCTGCTCTTTTTGCAGGGAGTCGATTTTGGGTGCCTCCTCCTTCGCCAGCGAATGCAGTAAAGGCATATCGGTCATGCGTACGGGCACCGCGTGCCGATGAGCGTATTGCACGGCCACCCATTCGGGGGAGTACTCGACAAAGGGGTAAAATACGGCTTTCTGCGGCTCATCGGCGTCGTAAGCGAGCACGGCTACGGGCGGCTGTAAATCTTTGTGAGCCGTCCAGTGCAGCAACTCCGTCAGTTCGGGCGGCCCTTCCACCAGAATCAAATCGGGCTGAATCTCCGTGAGCCGCTGCTGCACCCGCCGGGCCGAACCTACACCGTGGTGGCGAATGCCCAACAAATGAATCGTCATAGCGTCAGTTCCTTGCAGGCCCGGTACAAATCGCGGTAGTTTTCGCGGGTCTTCAGTACCGTTTCCAGGTATTCATTCCAGACTACTTTATCTTGAACCGGATCTTTCACCACGGCTCCGATCAGACCCGCAGCCAGATCTTCCGCCGTTACCCGGCCATCGCCAAAGTGAGCGGCCAGAGCCATTCCGTTGTTCATCACGGAAATCGCTTCGGCGGTACTCATCGTACCCGAGGGCGTTTTCAGCTTGGCTTTGCCGTCCTGCGTAGCCCCCGAGCGTAATTCGCGGAAGATGGTAACCAGTCGCTGAATTTCAGTCAGGTGGGGAAGCTCCGCCGGTAATTCCAAGGCTTTGGAAAGACTACTCACCCGGCGTTGTACAATGCTGACTTCTTCATCCATACTTTCGGGTACGGGCAGAATAACCGTATTGAAACGTCGCTTCAAGGCACTCGATAATTCATTGACGCCCTTATCACGGTTGTTGGCCGTGGCAATCACGTTGAAGCCTTTGGTGGCCTGTACTTCCGAATTCAGCTCGGGAATGGGCAGGGTTTTCTCCGAAAGAATGGTAATCAGTGTGTCCTGTACGTCGGCGGCAATCCGCGTTAATTCTTCGATCCGGGCAATTTTCCCGTCCTGCATGGCCCGCATCATGGGCGTTACGACGAGGGCATTCGGGGAAGGTCCCTCGGCCAGCAGGCGGGCGTAATTCCAGCCGTAGCGAATCGCTTCTTCCCCCGTACCAGCGGTTCCCTGGATGAGCAGCGTAGAATTGCCCGATACTGCAGCCGCCAGGTGCTCAGCTACCCAGGATTTAGCCGTACCTGGCAAACCGTACAGCAGCAGAGCCCGGTCCGTGGTCAGGGTCGCGACGGCGATTTCCATCAGGCGGCGACTGCCAATGTATTTGGGACTTACTTCGAATCCGTTTTTCAGCGTACCGCCCATCAGGTACGTTACGACCGATTGCGGCGTCAGGACCCAGTTGGGGGGCCGCTGACCGTTATCCTGTTTCCGCAGTTCTTCTAATTCTTCGGCAAATTGCTCTTCGGCGTGTTGGCGTAAAGCGTTCATTTCTTCGTGAAAAGTAGGTTAGAAAACAGTTATAAGGCTTCGATGCGTTGACGAAGCTGAAGGATTTCCTTCAGTAGAACGATGAGTTTTTCTTCGCCCGACTGGTAATACGAAGGCGTATCCGAGGGCCGAAGGGCATCCATCTCCGCGTCGCTCAGCGGGTACCAGTACGCACTGGCCTGGCGAACAAATTCCAGATACACGTGCGAGTTTCTGACCAGCTCGAACGATTCCCGCAAAATATGTTTGCTCAATTTCGACGACCAGGGAGCGGTCAGTAATTCGGAGCGTTGCATACTCAGCTCCCGGAACGAAACGATGGTAAAGATTTTCTCCCATTCTTCCATCGTGAAGGAAGTAAGGCCGGGATACGGAATATGTGCTTTCGCCAGTATGCCAAAGAGTTCAGGGACGCGAAAACGAACGGACGCCTCCATCAATGATACGTAGCGGGCGTACGAGCGGTCCGCTTTGGCTTTTTCTACGGTGAAAAAAGTAACTACGCCGGGCCAGTCCGTTTTGAGTTCTTCTTTCCACACCCTGGGATCGATCAGTACCAGGGCTTCGGTAAACCAGTATTCGATTAGCGATTGGTACTGATAGGAATCCGTAGGTTGGGCCGCAAAGCCCCAGTGCTGGTGAAAGCGTTCCATCGAAAAGAACGCATCTTCGGTTTCGGGCAGTACCAGTTTGGGATCAGAAGAAACTAGTCCCAATAGTTTTTTTTCGCGAACGACATACTTCCGCATTTCCTGCTGCACCAGCCGCCGTTCGGGCGAATCGGGTAAGGTGGCCAGCAGACGGATGAGCAGTTGACGGGTTTCCTGCTGAATGGGTTTATTGCCCTTGAGTTCCTGTTGCACCTGCCGGAGAAAAGGCTCGTCGGCGGGGGACAAATCCAAAAAGAGTACGTCCAGAAAATCCTTGCGTTCGCGGGCGTTGAGTTCGGGCCAGGCTTGTTCGAGTCGCTCGCGGGCGGCGGTGGGGTTTTGCTTTCGCAGGGTCGTTAATACCTGCTTGCGTTCACTGATCTTGCCTTCCTCCCAGCTCGCCTGCGAAGCTTTGGTTTTCCAGGGTTCGTAAAAATTCCGCAACCACTCGCCCCGTTTGCCCTGCACGGGAATCAGGGCTTCCTGTACGGAATCAAGTCCGATATTCAGCAGCGATACCAGCCAGGCGGGCGGCACAATCCAGTCCTTCTGAGCTATTTTTTGTAATAATAAACCCAACAACACCGGATTCAGCGGCTGCTGATCCAGCAGGGTTTTAAGGATGCGAACGGCCTCCGCTGAGGCAACGGCCTTTTCTTCAGCTTCAGCAATGGGTACGCCCGGCGATTCCAGTACGGGAGCCCGGCGACCCGCCCGCTCGTACTGATGGGTAAGAGCGGCGGCCTGTAAGAAAAAACCTTCGCGGTCCTGCGGATTGGCCTGAGCCAGTGCCTGCTGAAGGGGTTCGGGCAAGGTTTCGGGGGAAAACCTGCCTTTCTCCGTTCCCAGCAACGCCACTTGTACGAGTTCATTCCAGGTATTCATGCGGCTTAAGAAGGTAAGAGTTGGTACTGATCATCCAGCCAAATTCCGAGCGGATAGACCGTACCGTCGCTGTAGCGTACCGATAAGGTCAGGGGATTTCCGCCACCGAGAGCCAGCAGATGGAAAATTTTCATTTCGTAAAATTGATCCGAGAGCGGTACAACCCGGTTTTCAGTATCCCGCAATACCCATTGATCGCCTACCCGTACCAACGATACCTTTTCTATCCACAGCGGAATTTGATCAGCCCAGGGTTGAATCAGCCAGATTTGGTTCAGGAACGCTTCTGTCTCCAGCCAGTTGGCAAATGCCAGCGGTGGTGTATGTAAAGTGGAATAGCCGGAATGATTACTAACGATCGCCCGAAAAGGAAAAGCCGAGGGAAAGAAGCGTAACTCCGCCCGGGAACTCGTGCCCGGTACCAGGGGCGTTTCGATGCCCGCATTCTGATACGCGAAATTCAGTACCAGTGCGATGCGGTTCGTCTGGTGACCCCAGAGCCAGTTTTGCTGCACGGTAATCCGCTCTTCTTCCCGCGTCAGGCGACCCAGTACCAGCCAGTCATCGGTGACGACTTCGCCTTCAGAATCCAAGTCTTTGGCCGAGCGGCTCCAACCGAGGGCCGTTTTAATATCTTCCTGTACGGGTATGGGCAAGGAATCCAGATTTTTGAACGCCTCCGTCCAGACAAACAGCTTGGTACACTGTTCCAACACCTGACTCTGCCAGTCGGAGCCCGCGTACGGAATGGCATTGAAGGCTTTCACGGCATTCGCCAGTCCGGTAGCCTGAGCATCGACCATGCGGGCGGCGGTCTGATCAAAATGCCGGTAGCCGCGTTCGGGTACGTTTAGGGTTCCCGTTCGCACCATATCCCGCAACCACTGGCCCAGCTCCGTAACGCCGCCCTGTACTTTTCGCAGGCGTTCCTGTTGCCGTTTCTGTCGATCCTTTTCTTTTTGCTCGTCCGTTGCGGGCGAGGCCACCACGGATTCAGCGGCTTTTTCGGCTTTCGTCTGGCGTTTATCCATCCACTCGCTTACCCAACCGGGTTCTTCGGGCGGAGACTGAAAGGCAGGTGAGGATTTAGCAAAGAGTAACAACAGGCCCAAGCCGTGTTTGCAGGGAAATTTCCGGCTGGGGCAACTGCATTTAGAGGCCATTTGCCCCAGGTCTATCTGGGTGCGGTAGGGATCCTTGCCGCTCCCCTGTAGCTCGCCCCACAGGACGCGGTCGTTGAATGCCAGCGTCAGCCATTTATTCTCAACGGCTAAGGCTTTGCCTGCTTTGAGCGAAGCAGCATCGGGAGCTAATGAAACGACTTGTTCTTCCGTTATTGAATTCACGTGGTTCGCTTAATACAACATCCTTCAAGGGGGTAAAGAAAAACAATGATCCGGAAAATGTCCGTATTAGCCAGCCAAGGCAAGGCGCAAGCTTCTCCTCATCTGACAGAAAATCAAAGACTTAGTTCCGTCATTTTTTTTCCAGGATTATTCCTTTTTCGTCATGAAAGCTCCGTTGTTGTTTAGGTGACCCGCCCAAAATCCGGGCTTTTTTTCGTAGCTTAGGCCATCTAACATGCATAGTATGGCCGATTTATTTCACAAACAAACCCTCTTTTTCCTATGCCCGAGCAAAGCCCGGCGGACGGCTACGGCGGGTACCTTGTACGGTCATTTCTGTAAGCTTCACCGCATCCGTACCTCCTCCGATCAACTGCTCTACGTCATAGCCACGGCGGGTGAAATTCCGCAGTAGTACCGCTTTCCTGGTTTTATATAAACGAAGGGCCGCCGCCTTTCGGTTTTCTTCCTTTTCACCCCTAGCTAGCGATGTACACGACGTTTGAATCCCCTACCCAGCGAGCCATTGCCCTGGAAGAGCGATACGGTGCTCACAATTACCACCCCCTCCCCGTAGTCCTGAGCCGAGGCCAGGGCGTATACGTTTGGGATGTGGAAAATAAACAGTATCTCGATTTTCTTTCCGCGTATTCAGCGGTCAATCAGGGCCATTGCCATCCCGCGATCATTGCTGCGTTAACCGAACAGGCCCAGCGACTGACGCTGACCTCCCGTGCGTTTTACTCCGATAAACTCGGCGAATGCGAAAAGTATCTGGCCGAATATTTCGGTTACGACAAGGCCCTGATGATGAATTCGGGCGTGGAAGGCGGCGAAACGGCTCTGAAGCTCACCCGGAAATGGGCGTATAAAGTCAAAGGCGTTGCTGCCGATCAGGCCAAAACGGTATTCGCCGCCGGAAACTTCTGGGGTCGTACGCTGGCCGCCATCTCGGCCTCGACGGATCCCGACAGCCGGAACGAATACGGACCTTTCCTGCCCGGGTATGTCATTATTCCCTACAATGATCTGACGGCTCTGGAAGAAACCCTGGCCGCAGATCCGACCATCGCCGGTTTTATGGTAGAACCCATTCAGGGTGAAGCGGGCGTAGTCGTACCCGACGAGGGGTATCTGCGGGGCGTTCGTGACCTCTGTACGAAATACAACGTACTCTTCATTGCTGACGAAGTGCAGACGGGTCTGGGCCGTACGGGTAAACGACTGGCCTGCGATCACGAAGGCGTTCGTCCAGACATCCTGGTACTAGGCAAAGCTTTGTCGGGTGGCGTGTATCCCGTTTCCTGCGTCCTGGCTGACGACGAGATCATGCTGACCATTCGCCCCGGCGAACACGGGAGCACCTACGGCGGAAATCCCCTGGCCTGTGCCGTCACCATGGCCGCTCTGGATGTGATTCGGGAAGAAAAACTCGCCGAAAACGCCGAACGAATGGGCGAACTGTTTCGCCGCCGCATGGGTGAACTCAGCCAGAAAAGTGATCTGATTACGCTGGTTCGGGGAAAAGGCTTACTCAATGCCATCGTTATTAATGACACCGAAACGAGTAATACCGCCTGGCAACTGTGTCTGGATTTGAAAGACCGGGGGTTACTGGCCAAACCTACGCACGGTAATAAAATTCGCTTTGCCCCACCCCTGGTGATTACCGAAGCTCAGATGGAGGAGGCTTGTGCTATTATTGAGCAGGCCGTGCGGTCGAAGTAATTGATCTTTATCTCTTCATTCAATTTTTCATAGCCTAAGGATTTCCTTCTTATCATCGGAAGGAAATCCTTATTTTTTGTACCGCTTACTAGTAAAAGCCATTCATCCTGTAATTTTGAAGACGAACTACATTCGCCTACTCTTAGAAACGCTTTCTTTGTAAAGCCAACGAAGAAGAAGCCCCCGTTTTAACTATGAAATACCTTCTACCTTCCTTTAATACCCCTTTATTAAGTTTACTAGTGGGGTTATTGAGTACGCTTTCCGTGAGCGCCCAGCAAGTGGGCTGGGTCACGTTCGATCAGCTTCCCCGCGATAATCAGCTTTATGCCCGCGACGATAACAATACGGCCCTTGTACCGATCTCAGGCCGAACGACGGGTACGGATTGGGAATATATGTCGGTAATTACGTATCGGAACAATCAAAAGTATTCCTACCACAAAGCGGCCTTTACCTTTATCCCCAATACGACCCGGGCAACCTTTCAGTTGTCGCCGACCATCAAGGCCGAACTCGCCGACTATTCCTTTCAGGTGTACTGCTGCCGTAAGCAGGATTCGGTACTGATGGCCACTCGATCGGACGTGGTGGCGGGTGATTTTTTTGTAATCCAAGGGCAATCCAATGCCAATGCCCTCAAGCCTTACAACTATAGCGGTAAATATGCCCGCACCTTTTCGAGTACCCCCGCTCAGAGTCCGAATGGGGTTTCCCAAGCCGATACGAACTGGATTGACGCGGGTTGGGCCGTTTCTCCGGTCGGTTATTGGGGCCGGGAATTACAGCGGCAAGTAATCGAAACCTATAAAATTCCCGTTTGCGTGGTCAATGGAGCCTTTCCGGGTACAAAAATCGACCAGCAATTAGGCGGTATTTACGACCATTTGCTGTACCGGATTCAAAAATCCCGCATCAATCGCATTCGGGCGTATTTTTATTACCAGGGTGAAGATGACATCCTGGGCTTTACGGAAAATTATCCGGCTCAGTTTGACCAGTTGCAGAAGAAGTGGCAAAAGGATATGCCCCTGGTCGACCGCTTCGTCATTATGCAGCTCAACCTACTCGCTTCCGCTAATTATACGGCAGGAGCCATTCGGGAATTGCAGCGAAAAAGCCCAATACTGTATCCGAAGAATGACCACTTTGCTACCGTAGGATTACCCTCTTATGACGGCATTCATTATGAAGTACCGGGTTATCAGGAACTCGCCGAACGGCTTTTCCGCTTTCTTTCGCCCAAACTCTATAAATCCACGGATACACTGCAGGTTCGTACCCCTAACATCCAGAAGGTATTTTACGGAAACGCCGAAAAATCGAGTATCGTCCTGGAATTTGATGCCAACCAGACGATGGTATGGCCCGCCGATCAGGTAGTAACCGACCTATCCGGCAAATCGGTTACCGTCAGCCTAAAAGACTTTTTTTACCTGGACGGCAAGGAAACTTCCGTAGCTCCCGTCGCTTCGGGGCAGGCCAGCGGCAATCAGGTAGTACTGACGCTTCGAAATCCAATCGCAGCAACGAAGCTTAATTATCTGCCTTCGTACAACATCCGGTCGGATATGCGTTTTTTCCCAGGACCCTTTTTGTCAAATAGCCGGGGGCTGGGCGCATTTACTTTTCACGAATTTCCAATTGCAACGGCCATTGAGTTATCCCTAAAAGCTCAACTCAACCGGAGTGTCGTCTCGCTGAACTGGCCAGCCGTAACGAATGTCCAGCGTTATCGGCTGGAGCGGAAGACGGCTTCATCCAACACCTATGAATTACTAGCCGAACTCAAGGGTGAGGCCACTTCCTACGAAGATCTAACTACGGAACCCAGCCAAACCTATACGTATCGGCTAAAGGCCATTAGTGCCGTTTCGGAATCACCGTACGCTTCCGCTGAAATTCAAAGTCCTGCTTTATCAGAATCGTACTTAACGGCGAACTGGCGGGTTATGCCTAACCCCGCCACCACAAACGTCTCTCTGAGCTTTGGAGCAACGCTGAAAGGGACCTTGACACTATCTAGTTTGCAGGGTGCAAAACTGGCCCAACGGGAGATTTCCGACGAAAAATCGGCGGACTTGAACGTGCAAACGCTTAAACCCGGTATCTATGTACTGACGCTGGTGACTGATACGGGTCTGAAAGTAAGTAAACGATTGATGAAGTATTAAACCGTCGAAAGTCTAATCGAATTCGGCTGATGTATGCAGGGGCTATCCACATGGATGCCCTCTGTTAGTTTTTACTTAGTACCAGACACCTTCTTCCCTTCTATGACGCAAACGGCTCCTTCTTCCACGACTCGACCCCTCCTGGCCTCGCTGGTTTTTCTGGTGATATACGCTTTGATTTTTGTGTATAAACGCTTTTTCAGCGAAGCCCTGTATCAGGATGAAATTCACTTTCTGCAAACGGCCATTCAGTTTAGTAAAGAACCCATTCCTTCGCTCCGTTTACTCGAAACGTACGGAGAACTGAACACGCCACTCCCCTTTATTCTAGGTGGCTGGATCATTCGGTTGTTTGGTGAAGACATTTTTTACTTACGGATGCTGAATTTCGTATTGAGTTACGGCATCCTTCTCCTCTTTATCTGGACCCCACCCCGGCCTACGGCTCGCTTGTGGGTGAGCCTAATCGGCATTTTCCTGTTTCCTAGCTACTACCTCTGTAGCATTTATTACTACACGGACATTATCGCTATGATTTGCGTGCTGCTGGGTTTCGTCTATTACCTACGGAATTCCCACCTGGTAGCCAGTCTGTTTTTTATTGCGGCGGTTTGTTCACGGCAGTACATGATTGCCTTTCCAGCCGCAATCCTCATGCACCTGGTCTGGCAATCGTATCAACAAAATGGTTGGGGATTTATTCCGGTTTTTTTCAAGCAAACACCCTGGCCTGCTTACCTATTAGCCGTACTGAGTCTGGTACCTTGGGTTTTACTGTGGAAAGGAGCGGCTCCGGCGGCCGAAATGGCTCGTCAATATTACGAGACGGGAAAGATGTATAACCTGGGTTTTGTCCTCTACGCCAGTTCCTGTATCAGCGTCTATTTTGTCATTCCCGAAGCTCTGATGACCCGCCGCTGGGGGCACTATCTGGCTTATCCCCGCAAGAATCCCCTTCTCTTCCTTGGACTGGTGGTTGTGGTCCTGATTATTGCCGTATTCTTCCCGGCTCAACAAACCAATAACAAGTATTTTGACTGGCCGTATCTGGGCTATGTCGATCAGGGCTTAACCTTAATTGGACTTTCGGGCCTTGTTAAACAACTGCTATACGCCGTTTTGATGCTCTTGCTGTTGATGCGATTCATCACACCTGAGCTTTCACTGGGTAGTTGGGTGTTACTCATTAATCTATTGATGCTCGGCAAAGCTCAGCTTTCCTGGGATAAATATTCATTACCTACGGTATTGATCTTGTGGTATCTAACCCTGTTCAATGCCTACTGGCCCTTACAAAAGAACGCAGAAGCTTAACCTTTGTATCCGTTCTATTAAAAAAGAAAACGTTCCGAAGCATTCGTTCGGAACGTTTTCTTTTTAAAGCGTATGCTTCGGATCGGCTTAGCCTCCCAAGCCGTACTTGAGAATACAGTATATGGCCCGAAAGCCGTCTTTCCAGTTGATTTTTTTACCTTCCTCGTAGGTGCGTCCGTAATACGAAACGCCCACTTCATAAATGCGGATGCCTTTGATACGGGAAATTTTGGCCGTTACTTCGGGCTCAAAGCCGAAGCGTTTTTCTTCCAGTTTGAGCCCTTTTAGTAGATCAGCCCGAAAGAGTTTGTAACACGTTTCCATATCCGTGAGGTTAAGATTGGTGAACATGTTGCTAGCGAAAGTCAGCATTTTGTTGCCGATGGAATGCCAGAAAAACAAAATCCGGTGCGGGCGACCACCCATAAACCGCGAACCGTACACTACATCGGCATAACCATTGATGATCGGTTTCAGCAGTAGATTAAATTCTTCGGGGTCATACTCCAGATCCGCATCCTGTACAATGATATAATCTCCTTTAGCAGCTCTGAAACCCGTATGTAACGCAGCTCCCTTTCCCTGATTTACTTCGTGCTTTAAGTACGTCAAATCCAGGTTAGGATGCAGACTTTGAAATTCCTTAACGGCTCGTTCCGTCTGATCTTTTGAGCAGTCATTGATGACAATAATTTCTTTCTCAAAAGGGGATAACAGTTGAATGGATTCCAATCGTGAAAGAACGCGTTGAATCGTTTTTTCTTCGTTGTATGCGGGAACAATAACAGATAGTAACATTGTAAACGCGGTAGGATAAGGTCGAAAGTTCGGGAAGTAGGTCAAAAAAGTTTGAAAAGATAGGTATAAAATTCCATAGCAGAGGTACTAGTATCAACCGCACACCGTAGGTATGCAGTGATTTGCTAGGCTTTACTCTATTTTTTAAAACTTAAATAACTATTTGATTTCCACAACCTTAACTACCCAAATCCGATCCGCATTTACATGCCTTTGTGTTTCTATCGTTTTTTTTTAAAAAAGGGAAGGACAAACACTTGACTATCGTATCCACCCGGACTTCTTTAGCTCTATTTTTCTCGGAGTTTACTTTGCTTTTTTCCGTATAAAAAATAAATCGCAAAGCCAATCAGTAGCCATACAATTAAACGAATCCAGGTATCTAAAGGCAGAGAAAACATCATCAGTAAGCACGTGAGAATGCCCAAAATGGGCACGACGGGTACCCAGGGCGTACGGAACGGCCGAGGCGTTTCGGGTTGTCGTTTTCGGAGAACAATTACGCCCAGGCAAACCATCACAAAAGCTAGTAAGGTCCCAATACTAACCATTTCACCTACAATGTGAATGGGCATGAACCCGGCGAATAAGCTGATGAATGTACACAGTAAAACGTTGGATTTATGCGGCGTCTGAAAACGCGGATGTAGGCTGGAAAAGACGCGGGGCAGCAGGCCGTCTTTACTCATCGTGTAAAACACCCGGGACTGTCCTAGCAAGTCCACCATGATTACGGAGGTATATCCAATCAGAATGCCCAGGATGATCAGCTGCTGTAGCCACTGATACGGCGTTTTTTCGATCGCTACGGCGATGGGAGCTGCACTATTTTTAAATTCCGTATAGTGAGCCATACCCGTAAGGACAAAGCCAAATACCACGAATAAGACCGTACAGATGGCTAAAGACCCAATAATGCCAATGGGCATGGTTCGTTGGGGATTGCGGGCTTCCTGAGCCATTGCGGCTACAATATCAAAACCAATGAATACGAAGAAAATCACCCCGGCTCCGCGAAGGATTCCACTCGCTCCAAATTCGCCAAAAGTACCCGTGTTTTCAGGAATGAAGGGATGGTAGTTTTCCGGTTTGATGTACTGAATACCCAACGCAATAAACACAATTACGACCGCAACTTTGATCGCCACGATGATGCCATTTACCCAGGCCGAGCCCTTTGTACCCCGAATGATAATAGCAGTGATGATCCAGAGAATAAGCAGGGCCGGTACATTCATAATTCCGCTGACCGTACTACCGTCGGCCAGCGTTACGGCTTCAAAAGGACCGCGTACCCACTGCGGTGGCAGATGAATCCCGTAGGAAGCCAGAAATTTAATCAGGTACTGCGACCAGCTAATCGAAACGGTAGCCGCTCCTACGGAGTATTCGAGGATTAAATCCCAGCCGATGATCCAAGCAAAAAGTTCGCCCATGGTGGCGTAAGCATACGTATACGCACTACCCGCTACGGGCACCATGGCCGCAAATTCGGCGTAACACAGGGCACTGAACGCACATCCAACAGCCGCTAGCAAAAAGGATAGTACAACGGCCGGACCCGTATTGTTGGCTGCGGCGATACCCGTGAGCGAAAAAAGTCCGGCTCCGATGATTACGCCAATACCAATGGCAATTAAATTCCAGGAACTCAGGCTTCGTTTTAGGGTATTACTACCTTGCTGGGCAGCTTCGGTTTGCAGCGAAGCAATGGACTTAATCCGGCTCATTAATCTATCTTTTTGGTAGGGAATTTTGTAAATATAATTTGCGAAGGGCGATCCCGCTACCATTGAGCCTGAAAATAGGATCATCTGGAACGAAAGTGCGGCCAGTTTGCGGACTTTCAAGCCATAAAAAAAGGCTGGATCGCTCCAGCCTTTTTCAGTATCCCTAGCAGTTGACTCTTAAAGTCCGCTGAAATCGAAGTCATTGAGGAATTGCGTCGTGAACTGTCCGCTTTGGAAGGACGGATCGTCCATGAGTCGCAAATGGAAAGGAATCGTCGTTTTTACGCCTTCGATGACGAATTCCGACAGAGCCCGTTTCATCCGCGTAATCACTTCCTCCCGACTCTGACCCGTTACGATCACCTTGGCAATCATGGAATCATAGTTCGGCGGAATGGTGTAACCCGCGTATACGTGGCTGTCAATCCGTACGCCATGTCCACCGGGCAGGTGCAGCGTCGTGATTTTGCCGGGAGCCGGACGGAAATTATGTCCGGGATCTTCGGCATTGATGCGACATTCCATGGAGTACAGTTTCGGACTGTAGCTCTGACCTGAAATGGGTACACCGGCGGCCACTTTGATTTGTTCTTTGATCAAATCGAAATCGGTTACTTCTTCCGTAATCGGGTGTTCAACCTGAATACGGGTATTCATTTCCATGAAGTAGAAGTTACCGTGTTTGTCGACGAGGAACTCAATGGTACCCGCTCCTTCGTAACCGATGGCGGATGCTCCTTTGATGGCCGCTTCACCCATTTTTGCCCGTAACTCCGGCGTAATGATGGGAGAAGGCGTTTCTTCGACCAGTTTCTGGTGACGACGCTGGATGGAGCAATCGCGTTCGGACAGGTGGCATACCCGACCAAATTGATCTCCTACGATCTGAATTTCGATGTGACGGGGTTCTTCCACGAATTTCTCCATGTACAGACCATCGTTGCCGAACGCCGCCGCCGATTCCGTACGAGCGTCGTGCCAGGCTTTTTCAAATTCTTCTTCGCTGCGAATGACCCGCATACCGCGTCCACCTCCACCGGCCGTAGCCTTGATGATGACGGGGTAAATACCACGGGCTAACTCGATTCCCTGCTCAAGGGATTCCAGCAAACCGTCGGAACCGGGGATAACCGGTACACCAGCGGCTTTCATGGTTGCCTTGGCCGTAGCCTTATCACCCATGGAATTGATTTGCTCGGGAGTAGCGCCAATGAACTTGATTCCGTATTCGCGGCAGATTTGCGAAAACTCGGCATTTTCCGAAAGGAATCCATAACCGGGGTGAATGGCATCCGCACCGGTTACTTCAGCCGCTGAAATCAAATTGGGGATACTTAAATAAGACTGGCGACTTGGCGGAGGCCCGATACATACTGCCTCATCCGCAAAACGTACGTGCAGACTTTCGCGATCGGCAGTCGAGTATACAGCCACCGTTTTAATACCCATTTCCCGACAGGTACGGATGATCCGCAGGGCAATCTCGCCACGGTTGGCAATCAATATCTTCTTAAACATCTTTTCAGTTTGCAGTTTTCGGTTTTCTGTATTCGATAAAATCACCGCCCGCTCCTAGTGAAAACGGACGACTGAAAACAGAAAACTAACTTACACAGGTTCAACTAAGAACAGAGGCTGGTCGTATTCAACCGGCGTGGCATTTTCAACCAGTACTTTCACGATACGGCCGGATACTTCTGACTCGATTTCGTTGAAAAGTTTCATGGCTTCAACCACACAAACTACTTTACCAGGCTTGATTTCCGTACCTACTTCCACGAATGCCGGAGCATCGGGGCTACCCGCCCGGTAGAACGTACCGATCATGGGCGACTTAACCGTAATCAGGTTGGAAGCTTCCGCCGCCGCTGCAGGCTGGGCCGGAGCCGCCGGAGCACTCGGAGTAGCTACCGGAGCCGGAGCGGCAGCGGGGGCGGCTACCGGAGCTGGAGCCGCCACGGGGGCTGCTACACCCGCGTAACGCTTCACGCTGATTTTCAGGTCAGTCGTTTCAATGTTTACTTCGTCCAATCCAGATTGGGCGATGAAATCAAGTAGATGTTGTATGTCTTTGGTTTCCATTGTGAATGAATTTTCGGTCTTGAAGAGTCGACGCGTACAGGCCGACTGGCGGTATTACTTTACGCGTTCTACGTAATCGTAGGTACGGGTATCGATCCGGATTTTTTCACCTTGCTCGATAAACAGAGGTACCATGATTTTAGCACCCGTTTCTACTTCTACGGGTTTCTTGGGGGAGTTGGCCGTATCCCCGCGGATACCGGGCTCAGCGTAGGTTACTTCCAGTTCAACAAAGGGAGGTAATTCCATCGTTAAGGGAGCTTCCGTTTCCGTATTGATCAGAATTTCAACGTTCTGGCCTTCTTTCATCAGATCAGCCCCTTCCACGAGTTTTTCGTCCAGCGTAATCTGATCGAACGTTTCATTATCCATGAAGTTGTAACCCGTCTCGTCTTTGTAAAGAAACTGGAACGTACGACGTTCTACCCGTACTGGATAAATCGCTACGCCGGAGTTGAACGTGTTATCAATAACCCGACCCGTGGTGAGGTTTCGCAGTTTCGTACGTACGAAAGCAGGGCCTTTACCGGGTTTCACGTGTAAGAATTCGACAATTTGGAACAGGTCGTTATTGTAATTAATGACCAGGCCGTTTTTAATGTCTGCGGTCGTTGCCATGAAGGAGAATTTTTGAATGCTTGAGTTGCTGGATTCCAAACGGATATTCCGTGAACCGGAACCAAGGTATTTGATAATAAAAGTAGCCAGGATTTCTGCTGGCTACTTTCTTCGTATTCAAAGCCTGATGAACATCAGGAAAGATGCGTACAGAAAGTTAGATCGCCCACTTTACTAAAGCGGCACCCCAGGTAAACCCACCGCCAAAGGCAGCCAGTACCAGATTGTCGCCTTTCTTGAGTTGGCTTTCGTAATCCCACAAACACAGTGGAATCGTAGCTGCGGTGGTATTACCGTACTTGTGAATGTTAAGCATTACCTTTTCGGGCCCAATGCCCATGCGTTGAGCCGTCGCATCGATGATGCGTTTATTGGCTTGGTGAGGTACCAGCCAGGCAATCTCTTCGCTGGTCAATTGATTTCGCTCCATGATTTCGGCGGCTACCTCGGCCATTCGTACCACGGCGAATTTGAATACCGCCTGCCCTTCCTGACGGGCAAAGTGCTCGCGGTTCTGTACCGTTTCTAGCGTGGGTGGATACTTACTCCCCCCCGCCTTTTGGTACAGGTGTTGCACACCGGCTCCATCCGAATAAACTTTCGAGTCTACAATACCATATCCATCGGCATTGGGTTCGAGCAAAACAGCTCCGGCTCCGTCACCAAACAGCACACACGTCGTCCGATCCTGATAATCAACGATGGATGACATTTTATCCGCTCCCACAACAATGACTTTGCGGTATTTACCGGTTTCGATGAACTGAGAGCCAATGGTCAGTGCATAGACAAAGCCCGAGCAAGCCGCTCCTAAATCGAAGCTGGGTACGTGACCCAGACCACAAGCCGTTGCAATCAGATTGGCCGTTGAAGGAAATACGTAATCGGGAGTAACCGTTGCACACAGCAACAAATCTATTTCTTCCGGCTTCGTATTCGTTTTGGCCAGTAAGCCCTTCACTGCTTCAATGCCCATGACCGAAGTACCTTGTCCTTCGCCTTTGAGAATATGACGCTCCTTGATGCCCGTACGACTCGTAATCCATTCGTCTGAAGTATCTACCATTGTCGAAAGTTCTTCATTCGTCAATATGTAGTCAGGCACGTATCCGTGAACGCCCGTGATCGCTGCAGTGATTTTCATAGTGTATTCTAAAGCAAAAAAGCACGAAGCCACTGCCCATACGTCGGCGGATTCGTGCTCACTTTGCTAACTTAACGCTTGCTTGATCTTCGTATATACGTCTGATTCGACTTGCCGTTTGGCTAATAGAATCATACTCTTAATCGCTAGCGGGGAAGAAATACCGTGAGCAATAATGACGTTTCCATTCACGCCTAAAATAGGGCTTCCGCCCGCGGCTTCGTAATTCATGTGGTTGACAAATTCGTCGTCCACACCCCGGCTTTTGAGAATATCATAAATGGATTCGCCCATTTTTAAAATGACGTTTCCGGTAAATCCATCACAAACAATCACATCTGCCTTATCCGTAAACAGCTCTTTACCTTCGAGGTTACCGATAAAGTTGTACTTCTTGGTGGCTTTCATCAACTGATGAGCCGCCTGAGCTACGAGTGATCCTTTCTGTTCTTCTTCACCAATATTCACCAGTGCTACGCGAGGATTATCGACACCGTGGGTATACTGTGCATATAGGGAACCAATTTCACCGAATTGTTCAAGCATTTCGGGCTTGCAGTCGGCATTGGCACCAATATCCAGCAAAACGGCCATTTTACCCGAAACCTGCGGAGCAAAACCCACGATAGCGGGCCGAATGAGTCCTTCAACAGCTTTCACGCTAAAGAGAGCCCCTACGTGCATCGCTCCCGTATTGCCAGCCGAGCAGAAAGCATCTACGACTCGCTCTTTCAAAAGTTTAAACCCAACTCCAATGCTGGAATTGGGCTTCTGAGAAAGGGCCTTGGTAGGATGCTCGCCCATGGCAATCACTTCGGTGGTATGTACAATTTCGATCGTAGCCGGTAACGTTCGTTCACCTAAGACTTCCTGAATATCCGCCTGATTTCCAATCAATACGATTCGAACTTGCTCGGTTAATTCATTAGCAGCCAGCAATGCTCCTTCTACAATCGCTTTTGGGGCAAAATCACCCCCCATAACATCAACAGCAATCTTCATCCAGGTAACCAATTTTGGTGGCGGGCAAAATTAAGGGATTCGCCAAAAAAATAAATGGTTAATTGCCGATAGTTCACCGGTAGAAGTTGACCGGAGTGGTCAAACCTCTCATCTCCAATGAATACCCAGCAATTAACCATTTCTAACGCCCGTACTTAGGCGTTGGCTTTGTAGTTCTCAACTACCACTTTACCGCGGTAGTACAGATTTCCTTCGTGTACGTGAGCCCGGTGGTAAAGGTGTACTTCGCCCGTAGTGGCATCCGTTGCCAATTGTTTTACGGTCAGATTATCATGAGTCCGGCGTTTGTCACGACGGGTGCTGGAGTGACGGCGTTTAGGGTGTGCCATGTTGTTCTTAATTATGAGCCGCTACAGGCGGCTGTTTGTTAGCTATTGATCGATATGAATACGCTTAATCAGGGCTGAAATCAGGATCCTTTCGAACCATTTTTCAACTTTTTCAGGGCTTCCCAGCGGGGATCTACCTCGGGTTCGGCGTTTTCTTCGGGCTTAGCCGATGAATACACCAGAATTTCGGCGGTAGCTTCTTCGTCCTCTTCATCGCTCTCTGCGGTACGAAACCGGGGATGTAGCTTTTTCATGGGGACGGTTAAGCCGATGAAATCAAACAGGAAGCGGGCGATGTTTACGGTAGCCGTTTCCCAGGGAATAATTTCGATTTCATCCGAGAGTTGCTCTGCCTTATCTCCAAACTTTAGAATCTGCTTCTCCTTCGTCTGAAACGGTTCCTCGAAAGGATCCAGACTACGGTCACAGATGAGTTCGTAGCTACCGGCAATATCAAAACTCAGTTGCAGCATCGTGGACGATTTGTCCAGACCTACTTTCGCTTTAAAAGCTCCTTTTGAAATCAGATTCTGATCCAGAGCAGCGAAAAATTCGTTACCTCCCTCGAAATGAAAGTCGTAATGCTTGTTTTCGAGCTGGAGAATATCAATATCGTATTGGCGTAATTCCTTTGGATTACTCATCTCTGTCAAAAAGGCTCGCAAAGTTAGGCCAATCTGCTGATTTTTACAACGGTAGAAAAATCATTTTTTCCAGAACAGCCTAGTTTCGTGAATATTTAAGGGTTTCTATGCGTAAAATCGGACTTTGTTCCAGGCTTCCCGCTCTCCCACGAGTTAATTTTCAGCCTCAGAACCGTATCCTCTCACGTTCATTTAGGGCTAAATTGGCGTACCACCCAAGGCTGTTTCAGAAACGGTCTCCTTCCACTTCCTCCTCTTTTTTGCCCTTGTTTTTGTTTTCGTACACCAGTTTACCCCGGTTGTCATACTCCCGCAGCACCGTGCCTTCAATAGCTTCGTACTTGTCTTTTCCGTACTGAATATCCCGTTTGGTACGCCCACCCGAACCGAACTGATGATACTCCCGCCAAAGTTTCACGCGTACGGAATCATCCAGCGTCCCCTCTTCTTTGAGCTGCCCTCCCTCGTAAAACGAACGGTACAGGCCACTGTACTTTCCGTGCATTTTGGGAATCACTTCCTTGATTTTGGTTTGATTCGCATCGTAATACGTGATAACCGATTCGTTGGGAAAACCTTTTTCATAGATCTGTTTATCCGACAGTCCCTCATCTCCGTCCACATCCTTACCGTACTTTTCCCAGCGACCGTGTTTGGTGCCCATATAATAATAACCCTCTTCTTCCAGGTGTTCACCCCGGAATCGTCGGTAGGGACCGTGCAGAATCTGGGCGTATTCTTTGTCTTTGATCAAAGTCGTCAGAATCCGGTGTGCCCGGTAGTCAAACCAGTGAATATCTCGAACGTAGACGCTGGGAGCCTGGTAGGTTTTAAGTACAAAAAACTCTTCAATGGTTACGCGTTCGCCTGAGCCCAGTCGATTGGTAATATGGGTAATGGGAATGCCCTCGTACTCGCTAGCCGCGAATTTGTTGATTTTCTTTTTCCCGCTTTTCTTCGTTCGGTGCGATACTTTCAATCCCAGATCGGCCGGTAATCCGTCACTGTTAAGTTCCCCGAGTGGAGAGTTCACACCTGCACTAGCCGATACCCCTTCCAGAGCGGCCTTTTTCAAATTTTCCTTACTGCTGAAAGCCTCCTTGATTTTATTCTTTTTTTCGCTCAGTTCGTCCAGAATCGTTTTGCGGCCGCTTTTCTCGATGAGGGGCTTCTTAGCCGTCGTAAAGATGGAATCATTCTGGGCGAAAGTCGTCTGACTTAGACACACGCATAATCCGGCGACAAACCAGAAGCTGGAAATTTTAGTTATCGTTGTATCAACGCTCATACGCATAGATTCTACAGGGGTTGGAACGCAGACTTGCGGGAATTATTTTCTTAACGTGCTGATTATCTAATACAAAAATGCGAAAGAATTACGCAGAGATAGGAAAGTTTTCGTTTTTTGCAGAAAAATGTAACTCTTCCCGCCAATTATAATCGTTGACTATCGTGGAAAAAAACGCAAAAATCTATATTGCTGGCCATCGGGGCATGGTTGGCTCGGCCATTCTTCGCAAACTCCAGCAGGAGGGCTTCACTAATTTCGCCCTGCGCACCTCGAAAGAGCTGGATCTGCGTAACCAAGAAGCCGTTCAGCAGTTTTTCGAAGAAGAACGCCCGGAGTACGTCTTTCTAGCCGCCGCCAAAGTGGGGGGCATCGTGGCCAACAACACCTACCGAGCTGATTTTCTTTACGAAAATCTGATGATCCAGAATAACGTCATCCACTCGGCTCACGTAACGGACGTAAAGAAATTAATGTTCCTGGGCTCGTCCTGTATTTATCCGAAAATGGCTCCTCAGCCTTTGAAGGAGGAGTACCTGCTCACCAGCGAACTCGAACCAACCAACGAACCCTACGCCATTGCCAAAATCGCGGGCATCAAAATGTGCGAATCGTATCGTCGTCAGTACGGCCGCAACTTTATCTCGGTCATGCCCACCAACCTCTACGGTCCCAACGATAACTACGATTTACAGAACTCGCACGTACTGCCCGCGTTGATCCGCAAATTCCACGAAGCCAAAGTGAATGGCTCCCCCACGGTGGAAGTATGGGGTACGGGCTCGCCCTTACGCGAATTTTTGTACGCGGATGATCTGGCTGATGCCTGCTACTTCCTCATGCAACAGTATGATGGCGAAGAGTTTGTCAACGTGGGTACGGGTGAAGACTTGTCGATTAAAGCCCTGGCTGAACTGGTGAAAGAAACCGTAGGCTTTGAAGGCGAACTGGTTTGGAATACCGAGAAACCCGACGGTACGCCGCGCAAGCTCATGGATGTAAGCAAACTGCATGGCTTAGGCTGGAAGCACCGCGTAGATCTGCCCGAAGGGATTCGTAAGGTATACGAAAAATTTGTCGAGCACGAAGAAATTCGCGTCCTCTAAGGCAGCTTTTCCTTTCTCATTCTGACTAGGGAGTCCATCAATCGATGGACTCCCTTTCTTTTTTGGGGTTCTTTTGAAACGTTTCCTTTCGCTTAGCGCCTCAGTTTCAGAACTCCCTTTTTTCCTTAACATTTTTTCAGAAATGGCTTAACACTCTTTAACGCAGGAAATTCTTGAAATATTCAAATCAAAGCCACTTTTGAATCGTCTAACGGACCTTGCATCGAAAACAATAAAACGGGTATTTCCCTGATAAGCCATGAAAAAATTATTCTTCACTTCAGCCTTTGTTCTTTCCATGATTGTAACCTATGCCCAGTCCTATCGCTACCGCCCGACGAGCGAGCCCGAGGGCGTTCGCTTTGGAATTAAAGGCGGGGTGAACCTGGCAAATGTCATCGTATCGCCCCGGCCGGGTAACCTGGTCAACGGACGGACGGATTTCCACGCGGGTCTATTTGCGGACATTCCCGTGGCCGAAAAATTCAGTATTCAGCCGGAGTTATTGTACTCACGTCAGGGCTTTCGGGTCTTGAATGGAATTGGTTCCGTGACGATGAACACGATCAGTGTACCCGTATTAGCGAAGATTCACGTGACGCCTAATGTATCAATTGTGGCTGGTCCTCAGGTAAGTTACCTGGCCAATGCCCGGATTGGCTTAAATAGCTGGTTTGCCATTAACTACAATAACGCCTTCCAGAAAGTAGGGGTTGATGGCGTAGCCGGACTGGAATTTGAAGCGGGTAATTTCGTCGTAGGGGGTCGCTATAATTATGGCTTCAATAACCTGAATAAAGACTTTACATTCAGTAAAAACTCAGACATGTCCTTCAACGACTTGGTTCAGTTACGCAATTCGACGGTACAACTTTCCGTAGGATATAAATTTTAAGCATTTCCCCCACTCGTCCTTTTATTTTCAGTACAACAGATAACTTTCAGGTTAATGAAAAAACCTCCGGGCGTTGCCTGGAGGTTTTCTATTTAAAAATGGCTACCCCTTATAGTTTTGGCGTATTGGGCTTTCGCAGGAGTACGCCGGGCAAATCCACAACCTGATGTGCCCGAATGGCATACGGATTGAAATTAGCTAACCTTCCGCTTGAAGCCGGGAATTGCCCCGTCGTAATAAAACTCAACGCATCTTTAATGCATAGTTCCTGCGGATCCCCCCAGTTGCGGGTCACATCATCCGCCTGCTGGCGATCTACTGGGAGTCCCTCGTAATATTCACCGTAGTTGCTGGCATTTACTTGCTTGACGGCGAGTGGGAATGCGTAATAATTCATAACCGGAAGAGGGTAATAACCCGCTGGTTTTCCGTAGGTCGTCTCCCCTACTAGCTTCACCGTCATGTAGGGCTTGAGTACGTTAATCAGTAATTCACTAGCGGAAGCCGTTTCTCCGGTAGTGATAAACACCACCTGGCTTAGGTTTAGGTTATTCGTGGGCAGAGGATTACTAAAATTCTCACTTGTGTTATAACCCGAATACTTGGAAAGCGTTTGATTGTGCTGGTCCTTATACATAAGCTTACCTGCAGCTGAACGGGGAACAATCAGATCGGCTATTTTCTCAGCTAATACGACCTGGCCGCCGCCATTGTATCGTTCATCAAAAATCAAATCGGTTACGCTATTCGCTTTAAAATAGGCAAAAGCTTCGTCCAGCTCTGCTGAAGCAGTAGCTCCTAAGAAACTGCTAAAAGCGATATACCCCACCTTCTTGCCATTCTGACTGATGATTGTACGCGTCAGTACAGGATTGGTCTGATACGAAGTAACCTTCAGGGTTAGGGTCTGCGTCGTACCATCCGGCTTTTTAAAAGCTACCTGCATAGACTCTTTAAACAGGGCTTTCGAAAGGGCATCTATATTAGCCGTGTTCGCTGTAATACCATCGACCGAGGTAATCTGCCAGCCCCGTTGCACGCCTTGTTTACCAGGATCGGAGTTCTTGTACACAAACGCTACGCGTAAATCATTCGCGGCAACAAAGCCAAAACTAATGCCTAAGTCGCCACTCGCTCCCGAAGCTACCTCATCCCACTTTTCCTTAGTCATCGCAAAACTCCAGCGGTCTAGGTTTTTGCCGTTGGTTCCCAACGGACTATAGGTACGTACTTTCTCCATGACCGCTTCCGGCGAATCATAACTCGTAGGATTAAAGCTAGCTAAGGAAGGCAGTCGGTCGTTCCAGAGATAATAGGTTTTTGAATAGAGGTAAACGCTGTCTCGTACATCCGCTGTAGCTTTAGCTCCATCGTTTTCATTGTCTTTTTTACACGACGAAGCCAGTGTTCCTAGTAGTAGGATCGTGATGGCGTATTGAAGTGCTCTCATTCGGAATATATTGTTTTGGAATAAGGATTGGTCTCAAAAGCTATAGATAACTCTAATTCAACCCATAATATTACATTTTAAGCACTTTTTAAAGCAAGAGCCAGTCTTTCACAAGACTGGCTCTTTAGATAAAATAATATGCCGGATCGTTAGAGTACGGTTTCCAGATCGCGTTTGAATTCAACTAGTAGCATTTCCTTCACGGCTACTTTCCGCTTCTGGGTATTCACCTTTTGGAAAAGAGCTTTATCAGCAGCTACATAAGCCCGAATTCGACCATCAAACTCCAGGTATTGTTCCAGATCGCCTTTTTCCTTGCGTACCAGATATTCCATCTGATAAATCTGAATTTTCAGCTGATCACGTTTCGGCTTCTCGTCGAAATCCGGATAACGATAGCCAATCACCCGACGCAGGTAGTTCAACTCAAATACTTTATCGCAGGCTAAGCGGAATTTCTCGGCCACGTTCCGGTCCAGCGTTTTCACCTTCGGAGCGAGGTCTTTCCACTTCACCAGCAATTCCTTGGCCCGATCAGAGGCTTTGGAAATAACATCCTGATGAACGGATGCGGTTAGCGTTTCCGCTTCAGCCGCAATATTTTGTAGCTCCTGTAAACGGGGGTCTACCCGAGGACGGGGCGTAATGCCTTTCATGGCATTATAACGATCAAAGAAAATGGTCGTCGCCTTCTTGAAGCGTTTCCACAGTTTACTTTGCCGCTTGGGAGGTACGGGGCCTACGGTTTTCCACTCATTCTGTAGCTGACGAACCCGTACAAAGGCTTCATCAAACTCCGTGCTCCGCATTAATTTTTCCGACTCGGCAACGATGTCTTCGAGTTTATCAAAGCGTTCATCAATGATCCGATTTTGTTCGGCGTAGTATTCGCGACGGCGTTGGAAGAAATCATCCGAAATCCGATCGAAACCACCTTCGATTTCATCGTGATACGGTTTATCGACCGGTCCGGTTTTTAGCCATTTGGTTTTGATTTCTTGAATTTTGTCCGTGGCTTCATTCCAATCGGGAATAGCCGTAGCGGCCTGATGAACTTCTTCAAGCAGGGCTCGTTTAATTTCCAGATTTTTTACCTGGTTTGAGGAGATCAGTTCGCGAAGGTACGTTTCCAGCTTATCGAGCATAGCCAGCAAAGGCGGAAAATCGCCAAGGCCGTCGAACTCCAGCAGGTTTTTGCGTAATTGCAAAAGTTTGGTCAGGTACGAGCCCTTGTTTTGGGCTTCCTGCACGTCCTGGTGAAGCTGAATGACTTTTTGCTGAGCTAACTGAAATCGATTTCGGAAATAATCTAACGCTTCCTCTTCTGTATTGCGTACGTAGCCAATTTCCCGGTCGGGATAGCCAGCATAGCCTTTCAGATAAACTTTTCCTTCTTTTGTGTAACCGTGGGTATCTTCTACGTAGCGGTTGGGTGTGATGGTGGTCTCCATGGGTTTTTGAGGGATGAGACTGGGCAAACGGTCCTGAACGCCTTACTTTTGCCAGTGCTGATATTCAAGCAACAAATAAAACAAAAAATGAGTAACGAAACCATAATCTTTTCGATGTCTCGGGTGAGTAAAGTAATTCCACCCAGTCGAACGATCATTAAAAACATTTCTCTTTCCTTTTTCTACGGTGCCAAAATTGGGATTCTGGGTCTGAACGGTTCAGGAAAATCGACGCTGATGCGAATCATCGCCGGCATCGATAAAAGCTACCAAGGAGAAGTAGTGTTTTCGCCGGGTTATTCAGTAGGTATGCTGGAGCAGGAACCCCAGTTGGATCCCGAAAAAACCGTTCGCCAAGTGGTCGAAGAAGGCGTTGCCGAAGTGGTGGGTTTACTCAAGGAATTTGAGGAAATCAATGAAGCGTTTGGTGAACCCGATGCAGACTTTGACAAGCTACTGGCCCGTCAGGGAGAAGTGCAGGAAAAACTCGATGCCCTAGATGCCTGGGAGCTGGACACGAAACTCGAACGGGCCATGGATGCCCTGCGTTGTCCGCCCGAAGATGCGAAGATTGGTGTACTCTCCGGTGGGGAGCGTCGCCGGGTTGCCTTATGCCGCTTATTATTACAAGAGCCTGACGTTCTGCTACTTGATGAACCTACCAACCACCTGGATGCTGAATCGGTACTCTGGCTGGAAGAACACTTGCGGCAGTATAAAGGAACGGTCATTGCCGTTACGCACGACCGCTATTTCCTAGACAACGTAGCGGGCTGGATTCTGGAACTGGATCGGGGCGAAGGTATCCCTTGGAAAGGAAATTATACCTCTTGGCTGGAACAGAAGCAGAAACGACTTTCGCAGGAGGAAAAGCAGGAGTCCAAGCGTCAGAAAACCCTGCAACGCGAGCTGGACTGGGTACGCATGGCCCCTAAGGCTCGTCAGGCTAAATCAAAGGCTCGTTTAGGTGCGTACGAACGCCTCTTGAACGAGGATGTCAGAGAGCGGGAAGATAAACTGGAGATCTTTATTCCGGCGGGTCCTCGTCTGGGCAGTAAGGTCATCGAAATTGATCAGGTGTCAAAAGCGTACGGCGATAAAATTCTTTTCGAAAATTTAACCTTTTCGCTTCCTCCAGCGGGGATTGTCGGCGTAATCGGGCCGAACGGTGCCGGGAAAACGACGCTTTTCAAGTTACTGACGGGTCAGGAACAACCCGATTCAGGTACGGTTGAAGTCGGCGAAACGGTTCAATTGGCTTACGTTGATCAGTTACATGATAACCTGAAAGCGGATAAGTCGGTCTACGAAACCATTTCGGGTGGTAACGACCCGATGCTGTTAGGGGGCCGGATGGTCAACGCCCGGGCGTATGTGAGTCGTTTCAACTTTGGCGGTTCGGATCAGGAGAAAAAGATTTCGAACCTGTCCGGGGGTGAGCGGAACCGCGTCCACCTAGCCATGATGCTCAAGGAAGGTTCGAACCTGCTGCTCTTAGATGAGCCGACCAACGACCTAGACATTAATACCCTGCGGGCTTTGGAAGAAGGTCTGGAAAACTTTGCGGGTTGTGCCGTCATTATTTCCCACGACCGCTGGTTCCTCGACCGGATTGCTACCCATATTCTGGCTTTCGAGGGCGATTCGCAAGTATACTACTTCGAAGGAAACTTTAGCGAGTACGAAGAAAACCGCCGCAAACGTCTGGGTACGGACGCTACACCGAAGCGGATCAAGTACAAAAAACTGGTATAGTCAGGTTAGGGGGAATACGCTTACTACGTATTCCCCCTAACTTTTGTAAGGTCCAAGAGACATGCTATAGATTCGCAACCCCAGTAGTAGAAGATAGACGAGTAAAGGCCCCAGCAAAATCAGCCCAGTCGAGGTCGAGAAACACCGAAAGCTAGGCGTGAAGACCGTTGTATAGAGGACATAACTAAGGGGAAACCCCAGGGTCCAGGGTATCCGTTTGGGCGTTAGCCTACCCGTTCTGATCAGGGAAATTTGACTGACTATCATTCCCACGTACAGCATGGTTTCGAATAAAATCATCGGCCACTCTTCGGGAAAGTAGGGCATTAAATAAGAGATAGGGAATCCTATTTCATTATAGAACAAAGGATAATAAGCTAATCCTCCCAGACAATTAAAGGTCTGACAACTCAGGGTACACAGCAGTTGAATCCATTTGAGTAGCCCATCGGTGCTTCTCAGGTACCGTACCTTCTTCGGTTGAAGAGGGTTAAACGCGTACGCCTTCGGCATAAAGGAAAGGTCTTGTTTTGCACAAAACTCTATCTTACACACCACGTATGCTTTTACAATTGTTAAAAAATTACGGCCGATACGAAGCCCGAATCCGGCTCAGTGTTACCTGCGTAATGCCTAGGTACGAGGCAATCAAGTGCAAGGGTACTCGCTGTAGAATAGCGGGAAATTGTTCAAGCAAGAGAGCATACCGTTCTTCCGCCGTATGAAAAGCAAAAAGTTTCATACGCTCATCGAGTCGCAGATAATTTTCGGTAATCATCAATCGCCCCAGTCGTTCGGTAGCGGGGTGTTGAGCGAAGAGCCACTCGATATGGGTGTTTGAGATACTACAGATCTGCGAATCTTCCAGCATTTCGATCCAGTACTCACTGACCTGACCGGTAAAAAAGCTATCAATCGCACTGATGATTTGGCCTTCAAAACCAAACCAGGCCGTAATCTCCTGATCGTTGCGGTAATAGAATACCCTTCCCAGCCCTCGTTCGATGTAATGAAAGTGCGTACACACCTCCCCCGCCCGCAAGAGCAACGTACGTTTGGCAAACGTTTGTCGATGGGTAATCTGAGCGATGGCCTGCCTTTCTGCATCCGGCAAATCCGGTGTGAGTTGCGAAACGTAGGCCTCAAACGATTGCATACCGAATTATTTTCCTTTGGCTGCCGTCAGCATTTCTTCCGCCATCGGTTTCAGATTGCTTCCGGGATAATTCTGAATAAAATCATTGAGAGCCTTGCGGTACGCCTCCGCATTTTGCGTTTTCGCCATTAGCATCGCTTTCAGCAAGGCGAATTTATCTTCGAGTGCATTTCCCGCGTAAGCCTGTAATCCACGCTCGGTTTGGGATAAGGCATTCGTATAATCGCCCTGACGGTAGGTTTCGTAGGCCTGAGCGTACAGATTCTGGGCTTCCGATTCGGCCCCTGCCGTCAATGGGGTCAGACTACTACGATTGATCAGACGGACATAATAGGAATCCGGGAATTTCTGGAACAGGCGATTTTTGTACTCCGCCTGCCGGGGTGTTCCTTCGGTAGCCAGGTAGAGTAAATACAGGGTCTCGGATTCGTACTGCGTTTGGGGGAAGAGCGTCAGTAATTGCTCAAAGGTTTGAATGGCTTTCTGATTTTCATTCAGCGTCAACCGGTACAACTTGCCCAGTTCAAAATAGGCCAGTTCCTGTTTCTTACGCGAAGCATCCAGGGCTTCCGGCGTAAACGGAATCGTCTTTTTCATACTCTCGACTTCGGCCTGTAAGGGCGAAACTGCCTGAGTAGCCTGTGGATTAGAAGGGTCCCCAGTTCCTGGCTGGCGTACAGCGGTGATGTTCGAATTATCCGAAGTTAGGGAGGTTTCTTTCGTTACCCGCCGCCAGTTATCTTCCAACTTTCGGGTACCCCATTTCTCCTGAAACTCCTGTCTACCCCGTTGTACCGAATTAGGATTATAAAAGTACCAGACACTGGAAGCCTGCACATTATCCGGCTGAATACCCGACGCCGCTAGCATCTGTTCCTGCCGGGCCCGGGCAGCTTTTTCCTCGGCCAGTCGTTTTTCGGCGGCTTCCTTGGCCTGACGATCGCTTACCACCTTTTCCAGGTACTTGTCCAGCTGGGTAGGATTCATTGCCGCCAGTTTTTGCAGGCTGTCTTCCGTTTTGATGACTCGTAAATGCATGACAAACTGATCAAGCCCCCGTTTTTTCTCCGTAATCTGGGCCAGATTACCCAGATTGCGAGGTCTGAGTTGTACCGTGCTATCGTAGTACATTTGAGCACTTTCGTAATCCTGTAGCGGGTCGTAACTCAAATCCGCAATCCGCAGATAGACCGCCGCTAGTTGTTCCGGTTTCTGAGCGGCCAGACTGGCGGCTCTTTTATAGTAGGGAATAGCTTCCCGAATATGGCCCCGCCGTTCTTCGTAGGACCCCATGGCAAAATAAATTTGGTCCTGTAAATCGGCATTTTTACGATCCCGTAGCATGCGGTTAAAACTCACCTTGGGATCCTGATTAGGCTGATTGAGCAGCGAGTTCAGTCGAGCATAAAACGACAGATCGTAATTAGGCCGGTTCCGCTGAACGGCCGCGTATTGACTCATGGCCTTGGCTGGCTTGTCCGTTAGTTCGTACAACTGCCCCAATGCATAGTACACCCGAGCCTTCCTATCATTTTTAGGCATCATCGGTAAACTCTCTTCCAGAATCGCAGCGGCTACGGCATATTCCCGACGTTGCTGGTGTAAATAGGCCTTGGTCAGGTAATACGCCAGCGTTTCGCTTTTGGATAAGGGCAGATTACGCACCACATCCGCCACGCGTAGAGCTACGTTATACTCGCCTTCCTCCGTATACGCCCGCATGAGTCCGATCAAAGCTGCGGAGCGAGCGTTGCCATCGGGATAGTTCGTATTGATATACTTGAAGGTTTCAATGGCGTTGCGAATGTCTCCCTGCTGCAGGCGGGCTTGCCCGAGTACCAGATACGCATCGTCAAGGTATTTGGCATTCTGGTGCCGCTCCGCTACCAGCGAAGCTTTTTTAATCACTGAAGCCAGTTCATTAGTTACCAGCAAAGCCGCCTGCGAATCGATCGGTACTAAAACCGGAAGCAGGGCGGCGTAGTTATCTCGTCGGTTGGCAAAAATGGTTTTATTGGCTTCCCCTAGCAGTTCCTGAGCCTGTAATAAGGCGTTGTACTTGGAAGTTAGGTTGTGAAAAGCCACATTCGCTGGGGCTGTGGAATGCTGGGTACAGCTAATCATCCCGAGCAAAAAAAGTACTAGAAAGCTATAACGGTACAATGGAGTTGGCATGGATCAAACGCAGAGTCGAACCTAAAAACGTGGAATTAGGCTCATATTTTATGCCAAGTTCGTAAATTCCTCTCAAAAAATTGAGATAAGTCGCTAGCCGCATATCCTATGGAAAATGAAGAACGGAATTTTAATCCCTACATCCGGTATACGGGTCTGGCCATGCAAATGCTGGTCACGATTGGCGTAGGTGTTTTTTTAGGGCTGAAGCTCGACGAATGGGTCGGTACAAAAACGCCCTGGTTTACCATTGGCTGTTCGCTGTTTTTTATTGCAGCCGCCCTGATTTCTCTCATTCGGGGGCTACCCAAAACCTAAAAACTCAGCCATTGAAACCTGGAAAAGCGGTAGGAGAACTTTTTTCAAAGCCTTACCTTTGCAGGCTGGTATTAATCAAACCCCAACATGTGGCGAACCCTGCTGCCCGTACTTCTCGTAGGAATTGTATTTTTTCTAGCTCCTCGATTGGGGCTTCAGGCCTGGATACATCCCGATAGCTGGGATATGCTGGCCTTTTTTGCCTGCCTGGGTTTTCTCAATTATCGGCTTGTCAAATGGGGATTAGCGGACAATGGCGACAAATTCGTTAACTTTTACCTGGGCAGCATGGTATTGCGGATGATTTTGAGTTTTGTATTCCTAATAGTCTACTTTTTTCTAGGTACCCTTGCCATCAAGCACTTCATTCTTCAATTTTTTGTACTCTATTTATTTTTCACAGGTTTTGAAATTGCGGGCGTGTATAGTAACTTGCGGCACTTTTCGGAGAAAAAGCCCTGAAATCCCTACGTGATGAGCCGCAATCGATCGTTTAAAGTCTTTGCAATCAGTATTTTATCTTTTGCTCTTTCTGTTTTTAGCTCGCAAGTCGTTTTTGCTCAGCACGAGCACGAAGGCCATGCAGAAGCTACCCATGAGCATGGAAAAACGGAAGAATTTAACCCTGGTCAAACGATTCTTCACCACGTAGCCGATGAGCACCAGTGGCACCTGGCTACGATTGGCGAATCACACTTTGCTATTCCGCTTCCGGTTATTCTGTATACGCCTACCCGGGGCCTCAACATTTACTCCTCGAACGCGTTTTACCATGGTTCAGGCGAGCATGATGGATTCCACTTACATCATGAGCATTTTACGTCAGAAGACGGGTCACACGTTTATGACTTTTCCATTACCAAGAACGTCATGTCGCTGATCATTAGCGTGCTGCTCCTGATCACCATTTTCTCGATCGTGAAAGGTGGCTACGCCAAGCGTCAGGGTAAAGCTCCCAAGGGTCTGCAATCGGCTCTGGAACCCTTCATCATCTTTATTCGTGATGAAGTAGCTAAAAACTATATTGGCGAAAAGCACTACCGTCGCTTCTTGCCTTACCTGTTAACGGTTTTCTTCTTCATCTGGATTAACAACCTGCTGGGTTTGTTACCGGGTGCCGCTAACGTAACGGGTAACATCGCCGTAACGCTTACGCTGGCCGTATTGACCTTTATCGTGGTAAACTTCAACGGTCGCAAAGCCTACTGGACGCATATTTTCGCCATGCCCGGTGTACCGAAATGGATGCTGATCGTGATGACGCCCGTTGAAATTGTAGGGATGATGATGAAACCCTTCTCCCTGATGGTTCGTCTTTTTGCGAACGTTACGGCCGGTCACATCATTCTGCTGAGCTTACTGAGCTTGATTTTCATTTTCAAGTCAGCGGCTTTGAGTGTAATCGTAGGTCCCTTTACGGTATTCATGACGATGATCGAGCTGCTGGTAGCGGTGCTACAGGCGTATATCTTTACCGTTCTTACGGCCAGTTACATTGGAGCCGCCGTTGAAGAGCATCACCACGATGATCATCATTAATAGCGTTTTTGCTTGCGCTTTACAGTCTTTTTTAAATACATTCTTTGTTTCACTTTAATAAATAAAACAGTCATGTTGACTACTCTCTTACAAGTTGCTCAAGAAGGTGGACTTTCATTAGCATACCTTGGTGCGGCAATCGGTGCAGGCTTAGTTGCTATTGGTGCAGGTCTGGGTATCGGTCGTATCGGTGGTACTGCCATGGAAGCTATCGCTCGTCAGCCTGAAGCTTCTGGAAAAGTACAAGGTGCGATGTTGATCGTAGCTGCTTTCGTAGAGGCCGTTGCCCTGTTCGGTGCGGTAATCTGTCTTCTCGTAGCTGTGAAGTAATTCACACCTCGAGCCGAAATTCTGACATCTGGCCCGGCTTGCATTAGGTGACCGGGCCCGATGTTCTTCTCACTGAGTGAAACAAACAAAGAAATAGGCATTCGCCGCTATTTGATTTTTCAACCCAAACTAGTTCCAACGTCATGGACTTAATTACCCCGAGTCTTGGTCTGATTTTCTGGCAATTGGTTTTCTTTCTGCTCCTGGTTTTCGTGTTGGGCAAATATGCCTGGAGACCCATCCTGTCGAGCCTGAACGAACGCGAAAAGTCGATTGAAGACGCTATCGAACTCGCTAAGAAAACGCGTAACGAAATGGCTCAGCTTAAAGCTGATAACGATCGGGCCAAAGCCGATGCCATCATCGAACGCGACGCGATCCTGAAACAGGCTCGCCAGACGGCTGAGAAAATGATTGCCACGGCAAAAAATGAAGCCGCTCAGGAAGCCAAAGCTGAAATCGAAAAGGCTCGCAAGACCTTCCGTGAAGAGCAGGCTGCTGCAGTAGCCAAGCTGAAAGGCGAGACTTCGAAGATCGCTCTGGAGATTGCTGAAAAGGTACTTCGTCGCGAATTATCTGACAAGACTTCGCAGGAAGCTCTTGTGAATGATTGGCTGAAAGACGCCAAATTGAACTAATTACGTACTACGGCGACAAAGCCGTCGTTATAAATACGTATTATCACTATGTCTGACCAAAGCGTAGCGTTTCGATATGCCAAATCGTTGATCGGGCTGGCTCAGGAAAAAGGAGTGCTGGATAAAGTACAGGAAGATATGCAGTTGTTTACGCAGGTTTGCCAAACCAACCGCGATTTTGCATTGGCTTTAAACAGTCCTATCGTTAAACACTGGAAGAAACTGGAAATTTTGAAAGCTCTGTTTCAGTCCCGTGTGAGCCCAGTAACGTTTTCGATTTTTGAAATCATTACGAAAAAAAATCGGGAGTCTATTCTACCTTCTGTAGCTCGGGAATTTAACCGACAGTATCAGGAGCTAAAAGGAATCCAGGTAGCCCATATTACGACAGCTTCACCCCTGACGGATGCCCAGCGGACTCAATTTAAAGCGGTGGTATCTCAACAGACGGGCAAGATGATTGAACTGTCGGAGACCGTAGACCCCAACCTGATTGGGGGTTATTTACTTCGGGTAGGAGATAATCAGATTGATAATTCGATTAAGAGTCGCTTGAATGATTTAAAAATTCAATTTGCTCAAAGTTAGTTTAGTACCAGTTATTTCTGATTTTTTACCTGTTTGCATACAGTTAGAAAAAACCCGCCACTTGGCGGGTTTTTTTTGGTTTTACTCGATTCGTAGAATGGAACAGGATTTACCCCGAAACTGGAAATGCTCCCCTACCCGCTTACCTAGTAACTGACTCCCAATCGGTGATCCGGGTGAAATCACAACTACTTTTTCGGTATCTACGGGTACAATACCTACGCTGATGGCAATGAGAAACCAGCCCTCAGAGGTTTCAATCAATGATCCAAATTCCACGCGTTCGTAGCGAGCAGTCAGTTCCTGACGTTCGAGCTGTAAGCGTTCCTGCCGTAGGATTTCATATTGCTGGGCGTAGCGATCCCGCTCATTCTGGGCCATTGCCCGGCCCGTTTCGTACTTGTCGCCCGCCGAGCTCTTACTTTCTTCATTGGCGGAAGCCTGAGCCGCCTGCATGGCATTCCAGGCAATACTCACTTTTTCATCCAGCAGTGACTTTAAGCGTTCGATGATCGTAGTTTTATGCATAGCTGATGTAGTATAGCTAAAGAAGGGCTGATGAGAATGCTCACCAGCCCTTCTTTCCTAAGAAATAAACGTCGGCTTATTTCAGTCCCAGGTCTTCCTGAATCTGCTTTACCTTCGCTTTTAGGGAATCATACGTCGTATTAAAATCTTCTGGTTTTTCCAACGGAGCATTCACGGATACGTAAAATTTGATTTTAGGTTCCGTACCCGATGGACGAGCGGATACCTTCGTACCATCCGCCAAGATCAGTTGAATTACGTTTGACTTTTCAATGCCCATTTCCGCCGCGATTGGTGTTTGCTGACCCGTTGCTACATCCTTAGATACCAGGTTTTGATAATCCAGAATCGTAACGGGCTTTGATCCGGCCACTTCAGCGGGTGGGTTGTTGCGCATATCGCTCATCATTCGCTGAATCTCTTCGGCTCCCTCTTTTCCTTTTTTCGTCAGCGAAATTAGTCCTTCGTAGTAGAAGCCGTTTTCCATGTACATCTCGGTCAGCATGTCAAACAGACTCAGCCCTTGGTCTTTCGCGTAAGCAGCCAGCTCCGCAATAATAGCGCAGGAAGCAATCGCATCTTTATCGCGTACGGCATCACCGATCAGATAACCGTAGCTTTCTTCTCCACCACCGATAAATTGTTCGCGTCCTTCCAGATCACGGATTACTCCCGCAATGTATTTGAAGCCCGTCAGAGTATTGTAGCAATTCACGCCGTACCGATCACACATTTTATCGATCAGATTCGTCGTTACGATGGTTTTCGCTACGAATTCCTTACCCGTTAACTTACCCGCTTCTTTCCAGGCCCGTAACAGATAGAAGATAATCAAACTAGCCATTTGATTCCCGTTCAGTAGCTGCCATTCGCCATCGGCATTCTTTACGGCTGAACCTACGCGATCCGCATCCGGGTCGGTTGCCATCACCAGATCCGCATCAATTTCTTTGGCCTTGTTCATGGCCAGAGTCATCGCTTCCGTTTCCTCGGGATTCGGATACACTACTGTAGGGAAATTTCCATCCGGTGTTGCCTGCTCTTCAACGATCGTTACATTGGTAAAGCCAATCTTTTCCAGGGCTTTCGGCACCAACGTGATACCGGTACCGTGAATCGGCGTATACACGATTTTAAGGTCTTTCTGCCGCTCGATTACGCCAGGATTTACTACATTCTTCGTAATCACCTGCTCCAGATACTTTTCATCGACTTCTTCACCAATTTTTTCAATCAAATCCGGATTTCCCTGGAAGTTGATGTCGTCAACGGATTGAATGTTATTGACTTCCGCGATGATATTCTTATCGTGCGGAGCCACCACTTGAGCCCCGTCGTTCCAATACGCCTTATACCCATTATACTCTTTCGGGTTGTGGGAAGCCGTAATGACTACTCCACTCTGGCAACCCAGCAAGCGAATGGTGAACGAGAGCTCGGGCGTTGGACGCAGTTCTTTGAAGAGAAATACTTTGATTCCATTCGCAGAGAAGACATCCGCCGTTACCTGAGCAAATTCAGGGGACATATTCCGGCTGTCGTGAGCGATGGCTACTTTTATTTCCTGACCGGGAAAACTTTTCTTCAAATAATTAGCCAGACCCTGCGTAGCCGCCCCTACCGTGTATTTGTTCATACGGTTTGAGCCTACGCCAATCAAGCCACGTAAACCACCCGTACCAAATTCCAATTCTTTGTAAAAGGCATCGGTTAATTCCGTATCATTTTCTTCATCCAGCAGTTTCTGAACCGCTGTTTTGGTTGTTTCATCGTAGTTCCCAGAAACCCAATTCTGTACTTTCTGGCGGATAATCGCGTCGAGACCGGTTGACATATAGGTAGTTAAAGTTGATAAAAAATTAAGATGTACGAGGAAACTACAAAATTCTGTGCACCACGGAGTAAAAAAGAATTCTACTACTAAAATGCTTACTAAATAGTAGTACAATCTTACGGGGAATTTTACTTGTGAAACAAGCCTTTGTACATTTCGTCGAAAAAATTTACGGCTTTACAAATCCAGCCATTATTAAAATCTCGTTAATATGAAATGAGAATCAGTTACAAATCAACCCATTACATTAACCACTTATTTACTAAAATGTTAGGGCCTCGTTGCACCAGATTTTAGTAACGTGTAAAAAGCCGGAGTTCATCGTCCTCTTTTTTACGCACTCATATTTTTTGTTGAATTTCATTTTTAACCCTTTATCCATCGTAATAGCGTATAACTATGGAGACTACGAATCAAAACAAATCATCTAGCGGAATTTGGGGAGCTGCCTTTGCAGTAATGTTGGCCATTTCAGGTGTATTAGGTTTCTTGTTGTTCCAGGAGAAAACGGAAACCGATAAGCAATCGACTGAAATTAGTATCAAGGCCCGGGACTTGGCTATCACGCACAGCCGTCTGGACTCCATCTCTAGAGAATTGGATGCTAAAATTGCTCAAGTACAACAGTTAGGTGGTAACATCGAAGAGTTACAAAAACTTAAAGTGCAACTCGAAGCGGACAAAGCCTCTTTGTTAAAAACCAAGAATGTTTCGATTGCCAAGTATACCAAGAAGATTAAAGAATATGAGGCAATTCTGACCCAAAAAGATGAAGAAATTGCCCGCTTGCAGGAAGAAAATGGTCAGTTAACGAATCAGAACCAACAATTGACCCAGGAAAACACGACGATCCGTACGGACTTGGATAACACCCGTCGTTCGTATAGTGACTCGGTTAGTACGCTTCGTACCAGCAACCAGGAGTTAGCCGATAAAGTAACCATTGGTTCCGCACTTCGGGCTGAGAATGTACGTGTATTGGCCGTTAATAAAAAAGGCAAGACTCGCTCAAATGATGAGAACGAGTACAAAGGCAAACGCGTAGATAAAATTAAAGTAGCCTTTACGCTGGCTCCCAACCCGCTGACGAAAGAGGAATCGAAAGACATTATGATGCGTGTAGTTGATCCCGAAGGTGCTGTATTGTCGGATACCGAAACGGGTTCAGGCATCTTCTCTTTCCAAGGCCGTGACATGCAGTATACCTACAAACAGTCGATTCAATACTCTAACAATCGGCCCGTTGTTGAAATGCTGTATACGCGTGGTCAGCAGTACAAAAAAGGAAAATATAACGTTGAGCTGTACGCCGAAGGATTCAAAATCGGTCAAGGCGAATTCGTAGTAAGATAATTCGATTATCATAGCTGTACAAAAAAATACCGCCCGGGTTTCGGGCGGTATTTTTTTGTATCTCTTACTCGAACCTTAAGCAACTGCGATAACGGCCGGAACCAGCTCCCCCGTTAAGAACGTTGTTACCGCGGCCGCATTAATTCGGCATTCTTCAATCAGCGGATGTAGTGGCTCACTCAGCGAGAGTTCCAGATCAGCAATAGAAGGTTTGGCCATGAAAGCCGCATTCAAGATTAGCTTACGACCGTCCGAATGCGTATAAAGAATTTCAGGACGATAATCAGCTGAAGCCGTTAGCGTATTGTAAAGCTTCTTAGCCAGCTCATAGGACTCGTCCGTAGCCTCGAAGGCAATAGTTTGAACGCTACGTTGGGCAAGACCTGCCGTACGCTGCTCAATGGCTTCATCAAGGCGGGCTAGTTGTTGCCGTAATAGCGTCGTGAATTTACCCGTACGGATGCGTTCACGAATAGAAAAGCGGATAAAATACGTGAGCGAATCGGTGACGTTTAACCCAATTTCGGCCATTTGCTTAAAAATAAACGAACTAGGTGACATCCCTGGCAAGGTATTCGGATCGTGTAGCAATACTTCACCAGCGGGCGTCAGGAAACCATCGATGCGTGTACAAACACCGAAGCCCAACAAGCGGAAGGTTTCTTTTACCATCCGATGTACTTCCTGATTATTTTCCAGACTCGTACGAATGGGCATCCCTTTGCGTACCGTATTGGTCAGGTATTTCGTGGCAAAATCAAAAACCGTATCCTCATCGGCTTTAATTACTTCCGAAGGAGGCAGCGCTAGCGGAGAACCGTCAAAATCCTGAATTACGCCGCAGCTAAACTCCTGTCCGTACACAAAACTTTCGAAGAGTACCGCGTCCTCGGCGTGAATGGAACTTAGTATAACGGTACAGTACTGGGCCGCAAACTGCTCGTCAAGGGCTTTCCATAGATCAGCCGGGTGGGCAATGGTAGTTTCGCCATTGAGCGTGAGCGGAAAGGCGATGCCTTCATCTAGGTTGGTGACGCGTTGTAAGAAAGCTCCCTTCTCTTCATCACTTAAGTAAACCCATTCATCGGGGCGAATTTCCTGTTGAAAGAAGCTTTGCCGTACGCCTTTTTCGAATACTTCCTGGCTGTCTTTACGAATGAAGGACACCCCGATGGACGAACCCTGGTGCGGAGCTTTGCACACGAAAGGAAATCCTACATTCTGTTTAACCTGCTCAAAAAGTACTTCCCGGTCAAATTCATCCCATTCCGATTTACTGAGCGAAAAAAGTCGCTTGTTCAAGCCAACCGTTTGCTGAATGAGTTGATTCTGGGTAATTTTATCAATACCAATACCTGAGCCCATGAGGCCTGAACCGTAATAGGGCATTGCGTACCACTCCAGTAAGCCCTGAATAGCTCCGTCTTCGAGTTGGGGACCATGTACGGCCAGGAAAGCAAAATCAAAATACTGCTTAAATTCCTGAGGCAGTATGCGTTTACCTACCTGACTGATCATATGATCCTCCTGCTCCGGCGTTAATTCCAACGATTCCTCGTATACACGAAACGGATATCCTTCCGTACGAGCGAATGATTGAGGCGGGTAGAAATCCCGGATGGAAGCTGCTTCCATGTACTGTGTTTCGAGCAGGATAAAATTACCCCGACCATCAATAAATACGGGAATGGGCTCGAACAAGTAGCGGTCCAAACCCGTATAGGTTGTCTTTCCACCTAAAAATGAAATCTCCCGTTCGCGAGCCGGGCCACCGAAGAAAATGCCAATTCTAAACAAGGTATTCAGTTTTTAAAGGAACAAAAATGGGATTTGACTTAAGAATCGAAAGTTACGGAGCTCCGTATAGAATGTTACATACTTAGCGGTAGAAATGCGAAAATCACTCCTAAAGGGGTACGAAAAAAGCCTCAGAATTTCTTCTAAGGCTCTTCCTGTTATTTTTCGAGTCTTGCTAGGGATGACGAACCAATAGTTTCTTTGTAATCAATGTTCTTCCTTCCTGAGAAAGCTGATAGAAATAAATATTGTTGGGAAGGTTTGACGTGGTGATGCGTTGCTTGCGTTCACTCCGATCCAACATGATATCGGCCACTTGCATACCGAGCGGACTGTAAATGGTAATTTTCGCATCACCGGCATGGGCCGCTATGGCGTATTCTACGTCTACATGATCGTTAGCCGGGTTCGGATACAAGTTGGAAATCGTGATTTTATCACTGATATACAGCTTTTCCGTGGATGCATTGGTTTCTTCAGAAGCCGGAGTTTCACTAGCTACGACTGCCAGCGGAGCAAGCGGTTGATCCGTTTTAGGGGAGCCCGACGACTTGGGACGATTTCGTAAAAGCGTACGATAATATTCGTTAACGGCCGTCGAACGATTCAATTTTACCTCCCGTGACATTTCGGCTTTGGGATAGAAAAAAGAACTCATTTGTTGGGGAACGACCGCAGATTTTGCCTTTGGTTTGATGTCAAGTCGACTGCGTTTTGGCTCTCCCTGAGCATACGTTTCAAGCGTCACTGCCGAAGACAGGACGATTGAAATGCCGTACAGAAAGAGTAAAAGGTGTTTCATAAATTGTTGTATGAAATGCAATCGCTACTTTTTGCAGGAGCAAATGTAGCCATATACGTTTGATAACCAAGTTTTTAACAAGTATTAACACTAAATAATTTACTTTTGTGAATTACTCAGAGAAAAAGGCATACCAAATGTTTTCTACCCTAGTTTCCCCAAATTTTCTCACTTTTTCAGGGTAGCCGTTGGTTCTATTTTTCTCACCGGAGTGGGCTTCACCTGCTTGACTGGCAAGCGTTTAACCATCTCCCGGGTAGGTCGTTCTTTGGCTCGCCAATTGAAACCATCCAACTCTCGGTTATCGGCGGTGACTTCTTTGGGAGGCCTTAATACACCGTCCGGGCTTCCCACAAAGGCAATGCGTTTCACCTGATTTTCCTTAAAATGAAGCCGCATTCGTGAAGCTTGGACGTAATTCATGCCAATGGGTTTACTGTCTTCTTTTTTGGCGAAGTAAATACTTTCGCCATTCCCCTCTACCAGTGTATTATCAAGCTTCGAATCTGCATTGAAATACGCCGTTATTCGTCGGCCCTTCACCTGATTGTACTGAATCAGTGTATCTCTGGCAATAATAAAGGCCCGCCGATTGAGATACATCGTCCGCATCTTGTTATTTACTAAACGGACAAAAATGCTATCGGCTTCCGACTGATTCTGGCCATTCCATAGGATCGGCTTTTTATAAAAGGAAATCAGTGAATCGGCCAGGTTATAGACCAATGAATCACACTTTGCTTGTAGATCACTCCGGAAAATCAATACGTGCCGATCCGCGATTAACCTTCGAGTCGTGTCTTTAACCCCGCGGATCTCCTGCGAGATCAGCGTATCCGCGGAGAGTAATAACGTATCCCTAGCAAAGAATTTTTGTAATAAAGCTTCGCCGTACACCCGCGAAATGCCCGTTTTCCCAAAGTATCGCCCTACCTGTCCAGTCAGTATGGCACTGTCTTTCTTGGCTACCATGACTACATTTCCCCGAGCAATACCGATTTGGGTGATGGGATCGTAAAATAGCGAATCACCGGTCAGATCATTGTTGGGCATGCGCACCGTTGAACGCCCCCTGAAATTCGAAATCCGCGAATTCAAGTTATACGAACCTGAGGATGTAAAAAGCGTATCGTTGGCTGCTTCCTGCTTCTTCTTTTTTGAAATAATCTGCGTAGGAGCGATAAAATAAGCTTCTTTGGAAAGGGTACTATACCGCAGCGAATCGGCAAACAAATCGGTCTCCGGGCTCTTCACTTTCACATTTTTCTTGAATACTGAAAGCTTGGTAGCCGTATTGTAATAGCCCTCTTTACTGACCAGGGTACTGGTTTTATCCACCAGCGTCCCTCCCGTATTGTAGCTGGCGATTTTCGAATTCATGTCGTAATCGAGCTTACGCGTTTTCAGGGTAGATACCTTATCATTGAGCGTCACGACGCGGCCCGTAATCTTGGCCTGCCGGGTATTGCCAAAGTACATCGCCGTATCACCCGTCAGCGTAAGGCTGTCACCCTGGATGATTTTTACATTCCCGTAGGCTTCGACGACGTTGATAAGGTCATTTTTCTTGGCCAGATGACAGAGCAAGACGACATTCCCCTGCCGCATGCGTACATTTCCCCGCAGAAAGGTATTACCGACCGTCTGGTCTACCCAGAGCGTATCGGAATAATCGACATCTACTACTTTTCCTGCCGGAGCGGGCGTGGGATTCTGAGCCCATCCCCATAGGGGAAGCAGGAGTAGCAACCCTACTATATATCTTTGCCAGTGTTTCATTTGCATGGCAAAATTAACCATTCGCAAGCGTGCTGACCGAATTTTTAGCATTCATTAACGAGCGAAAGTTCTTTTCTCCCCAAGATCGGCTGTTACTGGCCGTCAGCGGAGGACTGGATTCGGTCGTATTAACCCATTTAATTCGAAAAGCTGGCTTTGCGTACGGCATTGCTCACGTTAATTTTCAACTCCGGGAAGCCGAATCCGTTCGGGATGAGCTTTTTGTACAGACACTCGCCCAACAGCAGAACGTTCCGTTTTACCTCCAACGCTTTAATACGCTAACTATCGCTCGTCAGAAAGGTTTATCCACCCAACTAGCCGCTCGCCAGTTACGTTACGAATGGTTCGAACGCCTGCGAACGGAACAGGGTTACACCTATATTCTTACGGCTCATCACCTCAATGATTCACTGGAAACCGTTCTATTAAACTTAGTTCGGGGTACGGGACTTGCGGGGTTTCGTGGTATTCCCGCACAGACGCCTACCCTGATTCGTCCCTTACTGGGCTTCAGCCGGCAGCAACTGGCTGCTTACGCTATTGAACAGGGTTTAACATGGGTCGACGATTCAAGCAATGAGAAAGATACCTACCGTCGCAATCGACTCCGCCATCAGGTGGTTCCGGTACTGCAGGAATTAAATCCCAATTTGCTCGGTACCTTTCGCACGACCCTCGACCGCATGGAAGCCGCCGAGCGATTTATCGCCCAGCAACTGCAATCCTGGCAACAGCACGTGGCTCAAACGCACGAACTCTCCTTTGAATCGCTGGATGCTTTCCCCGAGCCCCTGTTTGTACTGGCTGAAACGCTCAAGGCCTACGATTTTTCCTACCCCCAATGTCAGGCTATTTATCAGAACCGAATGGCTCAGCCCGGCACCCGGTATTTCTCTGCCCGGTATGAGCTAATACTCGATCGGCAACGCTGGCTGCTGGAACTTCGGCAAGCATCGTCTCACGCCGTACAAACCCTTCCGGATGCTCCGGCCATTCGTTATACACCGTTTTTCAGCCTTACGTTGCAACGCCTGGAAAATTTTTCCTGGAAAGCGAACCCACTTGTAGCCTATTTGGATGCAGCGGCACTGATTTTTCCGCTTACCCTGCGAATTTGGCAACCGGGGGACTGGTTCTGTCCCCTGGGTTTGGGCGGCAAACGGCAGAAAGTCAGTGATTTTCTGGTCAATCAGAAAGTGCCCCGTACCGAAAAAGATCGCGTGTACGTACTCGAATCCCAGGGCCAGATTGCCTGGATTGTGGGCTATCGCGTAGATGAACGGTTCAAAATCACCGAAAAAACCCAGACGGCCGTACGGGTAGAAATTAACCCAGAGCAGTCTCTTGCAGAAACTACTTTTTCATAAATGCATTTGTATCTAACCGAAAGCCGATAGTTTTGCTTTCTATCGATTGGAAAGCGATTTCGTCTGACCATCTTTTCCTAAACCTCGTAACCATGCTTCATTCATTCCTTCGCCTCGGAAGTGTAACCCTGCTCCTGGGATTGGCCTTAGCAGCCTGCCAGTCTTCCGAAAAAACGGCTACCACTACCCAAGATTCTACTACTGCTTCCACTATGTCTGCTTCGATTACGAAAGTTGCCTTTGGCACCCTCAACAATCAGCCCGTCGACCTGTATACCCTGACGAATCATCAGGGTATGGTGGTAAAAATCACCAACTACGGCGGTATTATCACCGAAATCCACGTGCCCGATAAAGAAGGTAAGCTCGGTGACATCGTACTGGGCTTTGATTCGCTGGCTGGTTATCGTCAACCGAATGTTCCATACTTTGGAGCGTTGATTGGACGGTACGGCAACCGTATCGCCAAGGGGCAGTTCAATCTGGAAGGAAAAACCTATAAACTGCCCGTCAACAACGGACCAAACTCGCTGCACGGCGGTACGGAAGGCTTTGACAAGAAAGTCTGGACGGCGGAAGAAGTAAAAACGGATTCTACCGTAGGATTAAAGTTAACGCTGGTTAGTCCCGATGGGGATCAGGGTTATCCCGGTACGCTCAATGCGACCGTAACCTATACGCTTAGCGATAACAATGCCCTTCGTCTCGACTATCAGGCCACCACAGATAAACCGACCGTTGTTAACCTGACCAACCACACGTACTTTAACCTGACGGGTGGCACGAGCGATATCCTGGGACACGAAGTACAACTCAAAGCCAGCCGGATTGTCCCCGTAGGTGCCGACCTGATTCCAACGGGTAAGCTCCAGGACGTAAAAGGTACGCCTTTTGACTTTACTACGGCCACTGCCGTGGGCCAACGGATTAACGATACCAAAGATGAACAAATCAAAAACGGCGGTGGCTACGATCATTGCTGGGTGTTCGACGAAGCCGGTACGGGCCTGAAATCGCAGGGAATGGTCTACGAGCCGACTACGGGCCGCACCATTGAACTGCTCACGACCGAGCCCGCCGTTCAATTCTATTCGGGTAATTTCCTGGATGGAAAACTGACGGGCAAAAACAACGTCAACTACAAAAAGCGGTCTGGCCTTTGCCTGGAGACAGAACATTATCCAGATTCGCCTAATCAGGCTACTTTCCCCTCGACGGTACTGAAACCAGGGCAGACGTATACCTCGACGACGGAATACCGTTTCTCGGTTCGTAAATAAGATTGCCTCATTGCTACGACGCGGAGGGTGCTGAAGTATGACGCTTTAGGTACCCTCCGCGTCGTTTTGTTTCGTTTCTTGGAGTGAGTTTTTTAACGGAATCTACGTTTCATTTGCTACACGATCATGAATCTATACGTTCAACTTCCCGTACGGGCCGAAGAAAAAGAGTATTTTCTATCGAAACTGCCTGAATCCATTGACGCGGTTTTTGAAATTGACATTACCGAGGCAACGCGGGCAGAAAACATCAAAAAAGCCGAAATTGTCTTCGGAAATCCGCCGGCTGAACTGCTCGAAGCAGCCGAAAATCTTCGCTGGGTACAGCTTCATTCCGTAGGATTTGATAAGTATCAGAACCTGAAAAGCGAAGCTCAACTCACGAATATGAAGGGTTTTTACGCTCAACCCTGTGCGGAAACTGCCGTGGGTGGCGTACTGGCTTTTTACCGGAAAATGGACTGGCTGGGTATTCTCCGCAGTCGTAATGAATGGGTAGGTCAATCGCTACGCATGGAGATGAGCCTGCTTCGCCGGAAAAAAGTCCTGATCCTGGGGACGGGCAGCATTGCCCAGGCCTGCCGTAAAATTCTCAGTGGCTTTGATTGCGAGATTGCCTTCTTTGGCCGCAGTAATCCGGAAGCCCGTTTTCGTACCCCCGAGGCGATTATCGAAGGCATCGGTGAATTTCAAGTCATCATCAATACGCTACCGGGTACGGAGCAAACGGCCCGTTTTGTTTCGGCAGAAATGATTGCCCATATGCATCCGTCGGCGGTATTCGCCAACGTGGGACGCGGCTCAACGGTGGATGAACCCGCTCTGGTACAGGCACTACTCAACGGTGATATTGCCGGAGCCGTATTGGATGTAACGGAGCAGGAACCCTTACCCAATGACCATCCGCTTTGGGATTGCCCTAATGTGATTCTTTCCCAGCATTCAGGTGGCGGATACGCCGAGGAATTCAAGGATCTAATCGATGTTTTCCTCAGCAATCTACACAAGTTTTTATCCCATGAGCCCCTTGAAAATATCATTGATCCGCAGAAAGGCTATTAGAAAAAGGGTGTGATCTAATGGTTCATTTTTTCGGTGTAATGGGCCACCAAGCCTTCGTTTACAGCCGATTAAGGAAGCATTTTCAAAAAAAATAGTATTTAGTAGTCTGCCGGAGTGACGAAACGTCTGCTTTTTTCGTTACCAAGTCTCTCCACTCTCTTAAAAACCTACGGAAGCCTTGTTAACTCTAACAGGAAAGACGTATCTTTGCGGACTTATGCAGACTATTCGGTATTTAGTTCTTTTTCTGGGCATTACGCTAGTTTTTAGTTCCTGCGGGAATTTTGAAAAACTTCGTAAAAAGGGTACTGACGAACAGAAATACCAGGCCGCCCTGACGTATTACAAAAAAGGCGATTACGATAAAGCCGTACTACTGTTTGAAGAACTCAAGCCCCTTTTGAAAGGCTCCGATCAGCAGGAATTGGCTACGTTCTACGAAGCCTACTGTAACTATCACCTTCAGCAGTACGAAGTGGCTTCGTTTCAGTTCAAGCGTTTCTACGAAACCTTTGGCCGAAGCGAGAATGCCGAAGAAGCGTTATACATGAGTTCGTATGCTTCCTACCGGGCGTCGATGCCGTATTATTTGGATCAGGCCAGTACGCTGACGGCAATGGATGCCATGCAAAGCTTCATTAACACGTATCCGCAGAGTAAATTTGTGGAAGAAGCTTCCAAAATTATTAAAGAATCGCGGAAGAAGCTGGAAAAGAAATCCTACGAACGGGCCAAACTGTACTATAAAACCAGTCCGACCAACTTGCAGAATTATCGCTCGGCGGTGTACGCAGTAAACAACTTCAAGAAGGAATTTCCTGATTCGGATTATAACGAAGAACTGGCGTTTTTACAGGTACAGTCCCAGTACGATTTTGCTCAGAACAGCTTGTACACCAAGCAAAAAGAGCGTTACGACGACGTAGTAAAGTACTATCAGGAGTTTGTGGATACGTATCCCAACAGCAAGCTTCTGAAAAAAGCGGAACGTTTCTACGAAGTTTCCGTTAAAAAATCGGCTGATCTGGCCGAACAGGAGCGTTTGGCAAAAGCCGCTCAGAAAGACAAAGAGAAAAACAACCAACCGGCCAACACGGGACGTTTAGGCAGTGGTAGCTCTTCGAATTAATTCCATTACGTAACCATTAAATTAGTAAAGATATGCCCGCGAATCCTTCTATCGTTACTCGCGACACGGACAAACTGGCCGCTAAAACCAACGGCAATATTTACGAGGCAGTAGCCATCATGGCGTCTCGTGCGAAACAATTGTCTGTGAAGCAAAAGGAAGAACTCAATCAAAAGCTTTCTGAATTTGCTTCTACGGTGGATAACCTCGAAGAAATCTTCGAGAACCGCGAACAGATCGAAATTTCCAAACATTACGAGCGTCAGCCCAAGCCCGCTTCTCTGGCTATTGAAGAGTACATTGAAGAACGCGTAAACTGGCGTTACCGGAGTGAATTACCGAGCGAAGACTAATCTTCTTGGCTTTGGGAAAACCTCCGTGCTTGTCTAAGTGCGGAGGTTTTTTATTAGTAGACTTTTTAGCTTATGCTGACGGGAAAACGAATTTTACTGGGCGTCACGGGCAGTATTGCCGCTTACAAAACAGCTTCCTTCGTACGCTTACTGATCAAAGCGGGTGCGGAAGTACAGGTAGTGATGACCCAGGCAGCTCAGGACTTTATTACGCCGCTCACGCTGAGCACGCTTTCCAAACGACCGGTATATACGACGTTTGTAGCGAACGATACGACGGGGGTCTGGAATAATCACGTGGAACTGGGCCTTTGGGCTGATCTCCTGATCATTGCTCCGGCAACGGCCCATACGCTGGCCAAAGCGGCTCAGGGACACTGCGACGACTTATTGATGGCGGTGTACCTGTCGGCCCGCTGCCCGGTGTATTGGGCTCCGGCGATGGATCTGGATATGTACCATCATCCAGCTACGCGGGAAAACCTGAACCGACTTCAGCAGTTTGGCAACACTATTGTTCAGGCAGGCTACGGCGAACTCGCCAGTGGTTTGATCGGCGAAGGACGGATGGCCGAGCCCGAAGAACTGGTAGCTGTAGTGGAAAACCATTTTGTTCAAACGCCCTGGAAAAATAAGAAAGTGCTCATTACGGCAGGCCCAACGCAGGAGGCCATCGACCCCGTACGCTTTATTTCCAATCATTCATCCGGGAAAATGGGCTACGCACTGGCTAGGCAGCTGGCCGCTCAGGGAGCCCAGGTAACGCTGGTCAGCGGCCCCACGGCTCTGGCTTCGCCGCATCCTTCCGTGACGCTGCGTCAGGTACGCTCGGCCCAGGAAATGTACGAAGCCTGTCAGGAAGTCTTTGCTCAACAGGAAGTAACGATACTGGCGGCAGCCGTAGCGGACTATACCCCAACGGTAGTAGCAGAACAAAAAATCAAAAAAACGGAAGCAAGCTTTACCATTGAACTGCGTAAAACCGTTGATATTGCAGCTACCCTGGGGCAACAAAAGCGTTCGCATCAGTTGCTCGTTGGCTTTGCTCTCGAAACGACGAATGAAGTGGCGAATGCCCGGGAAAAATTAACCCGTAAGAATTTTGACTTAATCGTCCTAAATTCGTTAAACCATACGGGTGCCGGCTTTGGTTATGATACCAATCAGATCACAGTCATTGATCGTAACCAGCAACTGACGGAATATCCATTAAAAAGTAAGGCGGAAGTGGCCAATGATATTTTAAAGGCCATTGCCGCGTATTTGTAAGCATCCATCCCCGTGTTCTTTATGAAATATTTGCTTTCCATTCTCTGTACGCTGGCCATGCTGGGTGCGGCCTCCGCTCAGGAACTGGCCTGTAACATTACGCTACGAACGGACCAGGTACGGGTAAACCAGCAAGCCAACAACGCTCAGCAGATTTACGGCGAACTGCAGCGGGCCATGACGGACTTTGTGAACGGCCGCCGCTGGACGAATGATCAGTTTCGGCAAGAAGAAAAAATTCACCTGGATATTTCCATCAATCTTCAGAAGGCTACGGCCCAGGGTGATTACGAAGGACAAGCCATTATTCAGGTGAACCGCCCCATTTTTGGTACTAACTATGAAAGTGTACTGCTTCGGTACGTGGATCGGGCGTTTTCCTTTAAATACCTGCCCGAAAATCCGCTGAATTTTAATGATAACGTTTTCTCGGATAACCTTACGTCCATGTTAGCTTATTACAGCTACATTGCGCTGGCTCTGGACTACGATTCATTCGGTAAACGCGGTGGTGAAGCCTGGATTCAGCGGGCCTATAATGTAGCCAATCTGGCTTCCAATGGTGGTTTTTCCGGCTGGGATCAGCGGGGTGATCAGCGAAGTCGGTACTGGTTAGTAGAAAATCTCCAGAATCAGCAGATGATTCCCTTTCGGGAAGGGTTGTACACGTACCACCGGCTTTCCATGGATGCATTCAGCGATCAACCCGATCAGGCCCGGAAGAACATTCTCGGCGTCCTTAATGACATCCGGCAGGTCATCCAGCTAAAACCTACTTCTATTTTGATTAACAGTTTTTTTGACGCCAAATCCGAAGAAATCGTTCAGGTATTTTCTCAGGGTACGGCGGCCGAAAAAACGCAGGCGTTTCAGGTCTTATCCCAACTCGATCCCACCAAAACGGATTCGTATCGAAGACTTACCAAGTAAGAATTCTTCGTTCTTCTCCTCTATGATTACGCTTCGCCAGGCTACTACGGAAGACAGAGATTGGGCTTATTTCGTCAAGAAGAAAGCCCTAGGATTGTATGTGGTAGAAACCTGGGGAGCTTGGTACGAGCGGATTCAATGGGAGTTTTTTGAACAGACCTACCAGCAGTCGCTTACGCAGATCATTTGTCAGGACCAAACGCCCGTGGGCACGCTCCGGGTAGAGCGGCGGACGGATGAAATTTTTCTGTCGGAACTGTATTTATTACCTACCTTTCAGAATCAGGGAATTGGTTCGGTTTTATTGGAACAATTAAAGGCTGAAGCCCGGCAACGAGCTTTACCTTTGCAGCTAACCGTCCTGCAGGTTAATGAATCCGCCCGCCGCTTTTACGAACGACACGGGTTGGTATGTACCGCAGAAATTAAACACCATTACGTAATGACTTACCATGGGTAAACGACTAGTCAGACTACCAGCCACCGACCCCGCCCTACCCGGACTTACGGGCAAACACCTTAACGTAGTTTTACGCAATGGCGTTACGTATGCGGGACGACTGTTGGGCCAGGAAAACCAGGAATTGATTCTGGAAGACGGTCTGTTACGCGAACGCCGCTACCCCGTGCGGGACATTGAGGAAATTGTGTACGATAAGACTACCGCTTTTTAGTATTTAACAGCCCACCATCCTTTTGTACCTTTGAAGTTCGAAGGTGATCCTCTTTTGACTCATGCTTTCAAATCTGCTCATACAGAATTATGCTCTGATTGAATCGCTCGAGCTTTCGCCCAATGGCGGACTCAACATCATTACGGGTGAAACAGGAGCGGGTAAATCCATTTTGCTGGGAGCCATTGGTTTATTACGTGGCAACCGTGCTGATACCAAAGTACTCTGGGACCCTTCCAAAAAGTGCATTATTGAGGGGCAATTCGATATTTCGGGCTACTTTATTCAAACTCTTTTCGAAGAAGAGGAAATCGATTACGATACCACGTGTATCATTCGCCGGGAAATTAGTCCTTCGGGAAAATCGCGGGCATTTGTCAATGATACGCCCGTCAATCTGGAAACCTTACGCCGGGTTGGTTCCGAGCTGATGGACGTGCATTCCCAGCACGATTCCGTCCTGCTGGGTTCACAGGAATACCAGCTTCAGATTGTCGACACGTACGCCCAGAATACGGCCATTCTGGATCGGTATAAAGAACATTTTCGGGAATTCCGTAAAAAACAGGAAGCCTATGACCGCCTGCAGGCGGAGGCTAAGGAAATCCGTAAAGAGTTTGACTACAATTCTTTTCTGCTCGACGAACTCAGTAAAGGACGCTTTCAAGCCAACGAGCAAACCGAACTGGAACGCGAACTGACGACGTTGGAAAACGCCGAAGAAATCAAGCAACGACTGGCGGCTGCCGTCGGTTACCTCAATGATCCGGAACAAAGTATTCTTGGCTGGATGCAGAGTGTGGTTGGGAACCTGGGAGCGATTAGTACCTATGGAACCGAATACGCCCAGCTTCGCGACCGGGTACAGAGTTGTTTAATTGAACTGAAAGACGTGGTAGCTGACCTGGAGTCAGAAGAAGAATCCGTGGAGCTTGACGACGAGAAAATTGCCGTCGTGCAGGAACGCCTGAGTCTGCTCTACAATCTTCAGAAAAAGCATAACGTTACTACGATTGCCGACTTGCTGCAAATTCAGGCCAGCCTGGAACAGAAAGTAGCCAAAGTGCTCAATCTGGATGAGGATCTGGCGGCGGCTCAAACCGCGGCTCATCAGGCCTGGGAGCAACTGGAACACACGGCCCGGGAACTTTCCGATTCCCGCAAAGTCGTACTCAATGAAATTGATGATTTAGTTACGGGTTTACTGGCGGATCTGGGTATTCCCAATGGCCGCCTCGTCGTGGATCATCAACTGGGCAAGCCCGGCAGTCAGGGAATTGATACCGTTAGTTTCCTCTTTTCGGCCAACAAAGGCATGCAACCCCGGCAGTTGCGGGAAGTGGCTTCGGGCGGTGAGTTTAGCCGTCTGATGCTAGCCGTCAAGTACATTCTGGCCAACAAGCGTTCCCTGCCTACGATTATTTTTGATGAAATCGATACGGGTATTTCCGGTGAAATTGCCATCAAAGTCGGAAACATGATGCTGGATATGGCCCATGGTCACCAGCTCATTGCCATCACCCACCTGCACCAGATTGCGGCCAAGGGCAATGCCCACTATTTCGTCTACAAAGATCATTCGGCGGATCGTACGGTTTCGCGGATTCGTCAGCTTAGTACGGAAGAACGCGTACAGGAAATTGCTCAGATGATCGGCGGGGCAAAACCATCCAAAGCCATCGTGGATAACGCTCGTGAGCTGCTGTCCCAAAATATGACTCAGCGAACCAATTATAAACTTGATTTGTAGGGAAAGAGCGAGCACCCAGTGGATAAGCTCGCTCTTTTCGTTTTATTTTTCCCCAACTACAGGCGTATGAAAAAATATCTTTTCCTGGCCCTGGGCGTATCTCTAGCGGCCTGCCAAAATCCCCCCAGCGAAGATTTAAGCAAGTTTCAGAAAGAAGTAGAAGGCATGCATGATAAAATCATGGGTCCGTACATGCAGATTGAAGACCTTCGCGAAGCCATTCGTCAACAGGTGGCCAAGGATACTACCACGCGTGCCCAAGGCGACAGTTTGATTCTGGCCCTGACCAAGGCCGAAGAAGGCATGAACGACTGGATGGCCAACTACAACGGAGATACCTTACTGGATTTATCCGCTGATCAGGGCCGGGTTTATCTGGAGGCGGAAAAAAAGAAAGTCACGGCCGTTGAAGAACAAACCAACAGCAGCGTAGCCGCCGCCAAAGCGTTTTTGAAAAAGTAGGTTCTTTTCACCTAGAACCGGTTCCCAGGTTTTTCTTATGAAAATGTATTCCGTTGCCTGCCTGATGCTGGCCATCACTTTAGTACTAGCCTGTCAGTCAGAATCGTCGCGTCTACCCATTTTAGGGCCTCGCAATGGCGTGCAAACCCGCGTAGTCGAGGGTAAAACCATAACCGATACGGTATACCATCAGATTCCTGATTTTGCTTTTGCCAGTCAGTACGGGGATACGGTTACCGCAAAGAATTTTACGGGTAAGATTTACATCGCCGATTTCTTCTTTACCACCTGCCCCACCATTTGTCCGAAAATGACGATGGAAATGCGAAAGCTGTATCAGAAATTTAAAGAGGATCCCCAGGTCATGTTTCTCTCCCACTCCATCGATCCTAAACGGGACAGCGTCGGACGTTTGAGAGAGTACGCGACGGATCTGGGTGTGTACGGACAAAAACAATGGTACTTTGTGACGGGCGACCGCAAGGAAATTTTTGACATCGGACAAAACGCCTATTTTGTATCGGCTAAAGAAGATTCCGATGAACCCGGTGGATTACTCCACAGCGGTGCCTTCATCGTCGTCGATCCGCAGCGACGCATTCGGGGTATTTACGATGGTACCAAAGATGAAGTGGTCGGCGAAGTATCCGAAGCGATTGAATTACTCAAAAAAGAAAACTAACGTTCATTCCCTCATGTCTTCACGTCAGAATATTCTCTCGGGTTCACCCTGGGAAGATCGGGTCGGTTACTGCCGGGCCGTACGAATCGGCAATCTCATTGAAGTCGCCGGTACAGTTGCCATTGTCGATGGTGAAACCGTACGGGCCGACGATGCGTACGCTCAAACCAAAAATATCATTGAGCGTATTGCGAAGGTTCTGGAAGAAGCCGGAGCCAGTCTGAGCGACGTCGTACGTACCCGCATGTTTACGACTGATATCAGCAAATTCGACGACATTGGGCGGGCTCACGGTGAGTTTTTCCGAGATATTAAACCGGTAACGGCCATGTACGAAATTCGGAAACTGGTCGCTCAGGAGTATCTGATTGAAATTGAATTTACGGCAGTAGTAGCATAACATTTCTACAAAAAAAGGCTGACTCTGAGGTCAGCCTTTTTTTTATGCTCTATACCGTTTAGACTTATGCTTTGTGTTCGTCACGCAACAGATCGTTTACCGTTTTCACCGGATTGAAGGTGATCAGGGGTACTTCTACGAACAGCGTATTCCAATCGGCCATGGAACCGTTCCAAAGTCCGGGTAATTCCTGAGCTTTCAGGTCTTTGCCATCTTTGGATTTCTGCGTAATAAAGCCCGTTTGCGGATCGCGGTACTTCAACAGATCAAAGGCTTTTCCCGTGTAATCGGTCCAGGAGCAGACCAAATCTACCGGATTAAAGTGCGTCGCTTTCAGGAATTTATTCTTCTGTTCCTCATCATCCATGTCTACCTGAGCGGACTCTACCACTTGCAGTTGGCTAGTACCATCGGAGCTTTTGGCCCAGAAAGGTCCACCGCCCGGCTCGCCTACGTTCTGTACCATGCCGCAAACCCGGATGGGTCGGTTCAGTTTAGTACGGAAATACGCTACTACTTTTTCAACGGACCATTCGTAGAAACCTTCTACCGGCTCTACGCACAGGACGCGGCGTAAGAACTCATCGATTTCCGCCATTAACGCCTGACTCGTGTCTCCACTGTCGAGTCGGTTTAAATAACCGAAAATGCGTTCCCGCGTTTGCAGTAACGTCCCGGCGATGGCCCTTTTGTAAATCGTGGTTGTATTTTTAAGGCGATCCGGTACAACGTTATCAATGTTCTTGATAAATACCAGATCCGCTTCTACGTCATTGAGGTTAGCCAGCAAGGCACCGTGACCCGCCGGACGGAACAACAGGCCGCCATTCTTATCGACAAAAGGCGTATTGTCCAGATTAACCGCAATGGTATCGGTAGAGGCTTTTTGTTCTGAAAAATCAATAACAAAATTCAGGTTGTGCCGCTCGGCGTATTCGGGAGCTTTCTCCGAGATCAGTTCCTTGAATTTGGCCTTATGCTCGGGCGATACCGTGAAATGAATGGCTACTTCGCCTTTGGAACGAGCGTAGCTTGCTCCTTCGACCAGGTGTTCTTCCACCGGGGTACGATTTTCTTCGGCGTAGCGGTGAAATTTCAACAATCCTTTGGGCAATGAACCATAATCCAGACCTTTGCCCGTGAGGAAGTATTCCGCAATGGTTTGCTGATCCGCCGTTTCGATGTCAAGACCGTCTTTGGCTAGCGCTGCTTTCAAGTCGTCATAGAAAGCAAACGCCGGTAACCGCTCAAAAAACTGATCGACTGACTTATCCGATTTTCCGCCCTCCAGGAATCCAAACAAGGATTTGAACATCCGTGTGGCAGCTCCTGAAGCGGGTACAAATTTGACAATCCGTAAGGTAGGTACGTAAGTTTCGTAGGTATCCAGAGCGGCCTGGATTTGCTCGTCCGATAATTGCAGAATGCCGTCTTTAGGGGTAGCGGCACGGGTTAGATTCATCCAGGGGAATCCATTGACGAAGTATTGAATCTGGCTTTCAACCGTTTGGACTTCAATACCTTTGGCTTCAATTTGCTCTAAATCTTTGGTAGAAAACATGATTACTTAGGAAACGTTGAGGCTGAAAAATAAGACGGTGATTAGAAACAGCTAGGAATTATTCTGGTTAAAAATAGACACTTAAGTACACGAATTAACTGTAAATAATGGTTAAAGTTTTTGAAAAATACCCCAAGGCTATGACTTCTTATCGATTGATTATTTTTTTAGGCTTACTCGTCGGTTTTACCGCTTGTGATCAGCTGTTTCCGGGGCCTTCGGAAAACACTTCTTTCGGCTCAGCGGTGAGTCGGGGGGTGCTCAATAATGCTGATATATACGAAGCTTCGGGCCTTGCGGTCAGTCGGCACCAGCCCAATTTTATCTGGACGCACAACGATTCCGGTGACCCCAACCGCATTTTTCTACTGGATGCGACCAATGCCCAGTGGAAAGCCACCGTCACGGTAGAAAATGCCACCAATCTCGACTGGGAAGATATGGCCGCGGCCGTTCGGGATGGAGTCCCCACGCTCTATGTAGGCGATACGGGCGATAACCTCAACCAGTATTCCACCCATGCCATTTACCGTTTCCCGGAGCCAAATCCGGCAACATTGTCGGGAAACGTTTCCGTATCCAACGTTGAACGCATTACCTATCGCTATCCCGATGGTCAGTGGGACGCGGAAGCCCTGATGGTGGATCCTCAAACGCTGGATATTTACATCATCTCCAAGGTTTCTTCGGGTACTCACTTGTACCGTCTGCCTTACCCGCAATCAACCACGGAAGTGATTACGGCGGAAACCGTCGCCAGCCTTTCCCAAAGTACCATTACCGCCGCTGATATTTCGCCCGATGGTCAGGAAATCCTTATGAAAGATTATCTCACCGTGTACTATTGGAAACGAAACGCGGGTGAAAGTATCGCTCAAACCATGCAGCGTTCGGCCCGGGTGATGCCCTATTTTCCCGAACCCCAGGGCGAAGCAATCGCTTTTGCTACGGACCGCTCCGGCTACTATACCCTGAGTGAAGATCGGAATAATATTCGGGCTCATTTGTACTTTTATCCCCGCAAATAAAAACGCTCTTCTGTGGCTTTAAGTGATGAATATTTCATGGCGGTAGCCATGCAGCTAGCTCAAGAGGCGGCTGACGCCGGTGAAATTCCAGTGGGGGCCGTAGTCGTTTCTAACCGTCGTATTATTGGAAAAGGCAGTAACCAGACGGAACGCCTGAAAGATGTGACGGCTCATGCGGAAATTCTGGCATTAACGGCCGCTACGCAACATCTGGGATCGAAGTTTCTCCGCGACTGCACGCTGTACGTAACCCTCGAACCCTGCGTGATGTGTGCCGGAGCCTTGTACTGGGCTCAATTGGGAAGACTGGTGTACGGAGCAGCCGATGAAAAAAGAGGCTATTCGAAAGCCGGTTCTTTGCTGCATCCCAAAACCCGCGTTACCAGCGGTATTTTGCGGGAAGAAACCGAAGCCCAGCTCGTCGAGTTTTTCCGTAAACTACGTCAGTTTTAGCGGTTCCTGTAAAATTCCGATAGCCCTGGAACTCTTTAACCCTTGGAATGCCTTTTTAAAACGAATAGACATTTATTCCTATTTTCAATCCTAATTTTCAACCAGCTATGGCTTTTGAACTTGCTCCTCTTCCCTATGCGGCAGACGCGTTAGAGCCCCACTTCGATGCTCAAACCATGACGATTCACCATGATCGTCACCACCAGACGTACGTTACCAACCTCAACAATGCCGTTGCCGGTACTGAACTCGAAGGAAAAACACTGGAAGATCTTCTCAAGAACGTAGGTCAGTTATCGCCCGCTGTACGGAACAATGGCGGTGGTCACTGGAATCATACATTTTTCTGGAATATTCTTTCTCCCAGCGGCGGCGGTAGCCCCAAGGGTGATTTAGCGAAGGCCATTGATGCCAAATTTGGCTCTTTTGATGCCTTGAAAGAAGAATTTAAAAAAGCCGCTACGGGTCGTTTTGGCTCTGGCTGGGCTTGGTTAATCGTGGGTGAAGACGGCGAACTCGCCGTGACTTCAACGCCTAATCAGGATAACCCACTGATGGACGTAGCCGAGAAAAAAGGCAAATCCATCATCGGTTTGGACGTTTGGGAACACGCCTATTACCTGAAGTACCAAAATAAACGCCCGGATTACATCGATGCCTTCTGGAATGTAGTAAGCTGGGATGTTGCTGAAACTAACTATCAATCAGCGAAATAAGTCGATACAGGGACGGAAGAAGGAAGAATTCCAAATTTTTTCTTCCGTCCCTCTACCGCAAGTACTTGCTTTTTAGTTTTTGAATATGCTATATTTGTAGCTCGAAACGGAGGATGTAGCTCAGCTGGTTAGAGCACCAGATTGTGGTTCTGGGGGTCGCGGGTTCGAACCCCGTCTTTCTCCCTCCTGTCAAACCTGATAAGTTTAACTTGTCAGGTTTTTTTATTGCTACCGCCTTCTTCTATGAAAACCTTGCTTGCCCGCCTGCATTCTTATGAGCCCATCATTCGGCTGATCCTGGCTTTGATGTACATCACTGGTTTGGTTGGTCTTCACATGTCTGCTAGCGAAGATGTATTCCGGTTGCTGGTTCCTTTTCACTTGATTACTACCGGCGTGTTGTTATTGCTTTTTCAGGAATCGCCTACCCGTTCGTTCTGGCTTTTCTGTCTGTCCATCTTTTTGATGGGATACGGCGTGGAAGTAGCAGGCGTACATACGGGCGTGATTTTCGGCGAATACTGGTACGGAGCTACGCTGGGTTTGAAAGTATTCGAAGTACCCTTAACCATTGGCCTCAACTGGCTGGTTCTAACCATCGGAGCGGGTATGCTATGGCAGGAACGGCCCTTGCCTAGGGCTGTACGGGCCACCTTGGCGGCAGCCTGCATGGTTTTTCTGGATGTGCTACTAGAGCCCGTAGCCATTCGGTTTGATTTCTGGCACTGGAAAAACGAACAGATTCCGCTCCAGAACTTCCTGGCCTGGGCTCTGGTAGCCTGGGTGTTTTGCCTGCTTTTTGAGTTCGTTCGCTTTCCCAAAATGAACCGCCTGGCGGCTTACCTTTTTGTGCTTCAGGTTCTCTTCTTTGCCACGCACCGTCTGCTGCTACTTCTTCAATAATTTTCTACAAATATTTAATAATCAATTAGTTATTAAAATTTAAAACAATTCTAAGAACCCTGAGGTTTTTAATTAGCAAGCTCAATCTCCGCTAACGAAGAGCTCTTGCAAACATTATCGTTCACGTTCACGTTCACCAATCAATCCTTACTCGCATTAATCGCTCCGAAGGCATCGTCGGTACTTACGTTTTATGCTCTGTTTGTAAAGTTCCAGCTTTCTGAGGTACATGGCCATGAGCAGTTACTCGATTAAAGACCTTGAGCAGTTATCCGGAATCAAGGCCCATACGCTACGAATCTGGGAACAACGCTACGCTATTATTCAACCCAAACGAACCGATACTAACATTCGGACCTATGCAGAACAGGATTTAAAACTGGTGTTGAACATCGCCCAGCTCAAAGATCACGGTTACAAAATTTCAGAAATAGCAAAGATGACCACGGAGGCCATCCACCAGAAAGTGATGGACATTTCCGAACGTCAGCTGGCTTATCCCGATCAGATTCACGCCCTTACGCTTTCGATGCTCGATCTGGACGAAGACCAGTTCGAAAAAATCATCAATACCAATATCCTGCGATTTGGCTTCGAAAGCCTCATTATCAACATCATTTATCCCTTTCTTAGCCGGATTAGTACGCTTTGGATGACGAGCAGCATTGGTCCTGCTCAGGAGCATTTTATCGTTAATCTAATTCGGCAAAAAATTATCGTGGCCATTGATGGTCAACTGAACAAACAACGCGAAGGAGCCCGAAAATTTTTACTCTTTTTGCCAGAAGGTGAACTTCAGGAGCTAATTCTACTTTTTGCCGATTACATCATCCGCTCACGGCACCACAAGGTCGTTTACCTGGGTCAAAGTTTGCCTTTTGAAGAGTTGGGTTTTGTGTACAATGTGCACAGTCCCGATTATCTACTCACTATTTTTAAATCCATTCCGCCGGGTTACGAGGAATTTCAGGCGTATCTGGACAAATTTTCGGCAGCCTTTCCTCGAGCCACGATTTTGATTCTCTGTAATCAGCACTCGCACGGGCCCATTCTGGTTCCGGCCAATATTCGATTTATCCGCGACATTCAGGAGCTCATCCAACTGGCCGATCATTAAAAAAGCCCGGCGTTTTCTTACGGAAACGCCGGGCTCAATCTTTCACTCGAGTTTAAGTTGAACGGTCTTCGGTATCAGTGAAGGAGTTCATCAAAATTCAGACTTACGTAATACATACCGCCAATCTGCGGGTTGCCCCAGGCCGTCGTATAGGCTTTATTCAATACATTACTGGCTCCTACTTTCAAAATTGATTTTACCGACGGAATTTTCAAACTTACCTGAGCATCCAGCGTACCATAGGCCGGAATTAAAACCTGTGGGTGGTTTTCAGTCGTACGAGCTCGAGCGGGCAATAATAGTTCCATCCAGTTAAAAGCATCCTGATAGCGATAGGTAACCGCAAATCCCCAGTTCGAACGAGCTGAAATTCGCTTGGCTACCGAGGCATTGTACCGGTACTTAGGCGTATTAAAGCCGACCTTGAAACCATCATCAAGTACATTCCGGTTCCGCTTTCCATCGAAAAGTCCTACGCCCCCGGTATTTAACGTCGTATTCGACACGTTTCCGCTAATGATAAAACCCTTGGGTAGCAAATAATCCAGCCCCAGACCAAAACCCTGGTACCGGATATTCTTTTCGTAGTTGTACGGTGAAGAAACCGTTAATGGTCCGCCCGTACCCAGCGTTTTAGGATTATCCGGGTTAATGAATACCAATCCTCCGATGTAATTCTGGAAAACGCTATGGTAATAGTACGCATCGATGAGCAACTTCTCGGCAATCAGACCTTTATAACCGATTTCATAAGTTAGCACGCGTTCGGGCTTGAATTCCGTCAATCGGATTTTATTCCATTTCGAACGATCGCTGGTGTTCGATAAGTAGGTATCATCGTAGGCATACAGTTGGTCCGCGTACGAATTCAGGTTATAGGCATCCCGAACGACTTGCAAGCCACCCAGCAGTAAGGATACGGGTGAAGCCAGACTGATGTACTGATTTTGAGTGGTGGGGATACGGAAACCCGTTTGGTAGCTAGCCCGAATATTATGCGTTTTCGCCAGCGTTAAAACGCCCGACAGACGTGGGCTCCACTGGCCTTTAAAGTTCTCATTCTTATCGTACCGAATCGATCCGGTCAATTTGAAAACATCCGCAAACGAACGAACGGCCTGTACATAGCCGCCCCACTCTTTGATATTGTATTCGCCACCACCCGGTTTTTGCAGGAAGAGCGTACCGCCCGAGTTCAAATCGTACACACGATAATTTCCGCCTACCAAGACTTCCGCAATTTTAGGATCGAGCAGCTTCTTAAAGTTGTACATCCCTTCGGCGTGGTAGAGATTGGTACGGTCTAGGAAACGGGCTCCCTGCGGAATTGGATTGCCTTTGACCCGATCAGCAACGGCGTTAAATTCAGCTGTACCGGGTTGTAGACGACCTGCATCAGCCGCGGAACGAGCTAATCCATTCAACAGGCCGGCGTTAGCACTGACCGCACCCTGAGCGGCGGCGTAAGCGGCCTGGGGCGTTTGTCCAGCTGCCAGAGCCGCCTGTAGAGCCTGGTTGAAGAGTTGCAAGGCTCCGCCCCCGTAGGTAAACGCGTATTGTGGATACCAGGAGCTCGCCAGAGCGGCCGAGTTAAGACTGGGTTTCCAGGCTTCATTGATATAACTCGCCAAAATACCCGACGCATAGGCATCCCCTGATCTTTCCTGGGTAGTATACGCTCGTACGAAAAAATGATCTCCTTTCAATTCCAGTTTATACTGGCCTAAGGTGAAGTCTTTGATGTAATAACGGTCTGAAGACGTATACACTGTTGTACCCAATCCCCAGTTTGCCTGTACTATCGCTTCTACTTTATCACTCAGGCGGTAGTGCAGAGCACCGCTCACTTTCAGACTTTTCGTACGATAATCTACCAAGTCCCGTTCGGTGTATCCCGTGCGAGCCACTAATTGATCGGGCAAAAGAATACCGTTGATAATGGTGCTTGCGGGTAAACCCGTACCGGCCGAAATCGCTTTGATCCCGTTGACAATCTGCGTCAGGCGAGGATCGATCGCGTTCAGTTGAGCGGCGGGTAATTGCATAAACTGGGCAAATACCGGCCGAAAACTAGCCAGACTCACGTTCGATGAATTCTCATCCCCGTACACATTCACACCGTTGTAATTGGGGTTAGTGGCAGGTATACGGTCAAATCCCGGATATAAGGGGTTATCGGCCGCCAGCCCGAAGCTTTGGTCTCGGGTATCCGTTGCTTGCCAGTCTTTGGCCGCTAAGTAACTTACGTTGAGTTTAAAGGCTACTTTGTTATTGAATGCTTTGGCAAAGCGAATAGAAGCGTCATAAAAGGGCGTGGTTGCTTCGGAGCGGTTACTGGCGTGCATGACGCCACCTTTCACGTAGGCACTTAAGCCCTGGTATTGAAATGGACTCTTACTGTTCATCAGTAGTAGTCCATTGGTTGCATTGGGACCATATAGAGCCGAAGCTGCTCCCGGCAGTAACTCCACACTTTCCAAATCGAGTTCGGAAATACCGACAATGTTTCCCACGGCGAAATTGAGGCCGGGAGCCTGATTGTCCATCCCATCTACCATTTGTACCACCCGCGTATTGCCATTACCAGCAAAGCCCCGGGTATTGACTGAGGTAAACGTCAGCGACTGGGTGGCTACATCCACCCCTTTTAAATTCCGTAAGGCATCGTAGAAGCTGGCCGCGGGGGTAGACTGGATACTGCGTATATCCATTTTTTCGATGGATACGGGTGATTGAAGTACGTTCTCCTCCACGCGAGAAGCGGATACTACCACTTCTTCACCCAAATAGGCCTGCTCATGGAGAGTAATGGTCAGATGGGTTTGATTCGCGGAAACATCCAGTACCTGCGTCGCGTATCCAACGCTGGAAATACGGAGCTGAAGCGGTGGTGTGGTTGACGTATTCAGGGTGAAGTTTCCTTTGGCATCGGTGATGGTACCCGTTACCGTACCTACTAATGAAATACTCACCCCAGCCAGCGGCTGTTGGGTAGCAGCATCGGTAACTTTACCGGTCAGAGAAGTTTGACTGTAGGCCGCTAGGCTTCCTAATCCAAGCAGAACAATCCAAAATAAAATACAGGTACGATTCATAAGGGGAACGAATTACATCAATGAACGGGCGAATGTACAACGAAGAATTTGTTAACAAGATGACTATTTTACATTAAAAATATTCAATTAATTATAGAAATAATAAAATAATTCTTTTCAGCGAAAGCATTACGAAACACTTTCTTTACTTAGCGTGTTATTCACGTTATGAATTCAATTTTCCGGGTCATTCCTTTGATTTTAGTAGTAATCAGTGGGTGTGCCCGACCTAAACCGTACTTGATTGAGTCAGCGTACCGTATGGATCAACAGCCTTCCGCTCCGGATTATACTAGACCCGCTCACTGGGCGGCTTTACCCGACCGGAAGGATGCTGCCGATTTGGTTCCTACGCATTCCTCGTTTACGAATCAGCAGGCAACGGCATCCGTAGATGCCTTTTTCGTTTATCCAACCCTGTACGTGGGTAAACCGCAGGGATCGCAGTCTTGGAATGCGGATGTTAATGACCCCACATTAAACGCCCGTATTGACAGTAGTGCGATTACGAATCAGGCTACGGTTTTTAATGGTTCCTGTAAAGTGTATGCCCCCCGCTACCGGCAAGCCCATTACGCCGTTTTTCTGACCAAAGACACCGCAGCCCAACACCAGGCTCTTGACCTGGCTTATACGGACGTCCGAACGGCTTTTTTGTATTACCTTAGTCATTACAACCAGGGTCGGCCTATAATCGTAGCCGGTCATAGTCAGGGCAGTATACACGCCATTCGTCTATTGCAGGAGTTTTTCGACGGGAAAGAATTACAGCAACAACTGGTAGCGGCGTATTTGATCGGACGACCCGTAACCCGGCAAACGTTTCAATCCTTACGCCCGATTGAAAAGCCTGGACAGTCGGGCACTTTTGCGAGCTGGTGTACCTTTGAAAAGAATTTTCACCCAGAACCCGGTTTCTTCCAGGAAGGTCCAGAGGTCATCTGTACCAATCCCCTACTCTGGAATTCATCGGAAACCTACGCGGCTCGTTCGCTACACCAAGGAGGCGTCGGCAGAAATTTGAAATTTCTGCCTAAATTAACCGATGCTCAAACGCACAACGGATTACTCTGGATTTCCAAACCGCACGTCCCTGGAGCCTTTTTACTGAATATTAAAAACTGGCACGTTGCCGATATTAATCTATTCTATGGAAATATGCGAGAAAATGTAGCTTTGCAAGTAAACCATTACTTCCAAACTCATTCCGCCAGATAGTTGAAGAAGTGATCCGCTTTGACACCTATCGTAACCCTATCTTTATTGAATGATCGAATGAACTTCCAACACACGTACGTAGTCATCATGGCCGGGGGCGTCGGTACCCGCTTTTGGCCCTTTTCCCGCCAAACCTATCCCAAGCAGTTCCATGACGTCTTAGGCATCGGACGCACCATGCTCCAGATGACCTTCGATCGCCTGGCCGACATCTGCCCGGTTGAAAACGTCTACATCGTTACTTCGCAGGAGTACTATGATTTGACCAAACAGCAACTGCCCGAGCTTTCCGACCATCAGATTCTGTTAGAACCCTCCCGTCGCAACACGGCTCCTTGCATTGGCTACGCCTGCTACAAGATTGCCACCAAAGACCCCGAGGCCAATATCATCGTTACCCCCGCCGATCATTTGATCTTAAAGGAAAAAGAATTCACCGACCGCATCAAAGTAGCCCTTGAGGCCACGGCTGAATCGGACATCTTAGTGACCCTGGGCATTACCCCCACCCGGCCCGATACGGGCTACGGCTACATTCAGTTTGATGGCCTGACTGACAAGGAAGTCAAGCGGGTGAAGACCTTTACCGAAAAGCCGCACCTGGAGCTGGCTCAGGCTTTCTTAGAGAGTGGCGATTACGTTTGGAACGCGGGTATCTTCGTTTGGAATGCCAGATCCATTCGCAAAGCCTTTGAAACGCACCTGCCCGAAATGGACGAAGCCTTCCGGGATATGGCTACTCATTTTTATTCGGACGATGAAGCTACGCAGTTACTGCGAGCGTACCCCCAATGCCGTAGTGTTTCCATTGATAATGGGGTCATGGAAAAGGCTCAGAACGTGCACGTGGTGCTGAGTGATATTGGCTGGTCGGATCTGGGCACCTGGAAGTCTCTCTACGAAGTGAGTGAAAAGGATGCCAACGACAACGTGATTGATGGCCACATCGTCACTCACAATACGACGGGTTCGATCATCAAGACGCCCAAGGAGCGGCTGGTGGTAGTGGAAGGTTTGTCGGATTACATTGTCGCTGAGTTTGACAACGTGCTTCTGATCTGTCCCAAGGACAAGGAACAAAAAGTCAAAGAGTTTGTCGCGGATGCTTCCAAGCGAGGCACTCATTTTGTCTAGTTAACTTCTTAGTACATAAAAAAGGATACGGAATTCAGTCTTCCGTATCCTTTTTTTTATAACCAATTTCTTTTACTCGCCTTGTTTTTCCCAGCCCTGAGCCGTTAGCGGAATGGCTTCGTTTTGCTTGGTAATCAACAACGCTTCCGTCGGGTCGGCCGAGATGAAGCCGATAAAGCTAATATCCGTCGTCTGATCCAGAATTTTCTGGTAGTCTTCCTGCCGAATGGTAAAGAGTAGTTCGTAGTCTTCTCCCCCATTCAAAGCCGCCGTGAAAGGTCCTAACTTCAACTCCGTAGCTGCCAGGTAAGCTTTCTGATGGATAGGGATTTGTTCTTCGAAAATGCGTACCCCCAGACCCGACTCGGCCGCCAAGTGACGTAATTCAGAAGCTAATCCGTCCGAAACATCGATCATGGAAGTAGGTACAATGTTCAACTCCCGTAGTTGCTTGATAATGTCCAGACGAGCTTCGGGTTTGAGTTGTCGTTGCAGTACGTATTCATGCCCCGCCAGTATCGGCTGGCTTTCGGGGGCTTCGAGAAATACTTGTTTTTCCCGCTCTAGAATCTGTAATCCCAGGTACGCCCCGCCCAGGTCACCACTCACGCAAATAATATCATTAACGGAGGCTCCGCGGCGATACGCTATTTGGTCTTTTTCCACCGTACCCAAAGCCGTTACGGAAAGCACCAGTCCTGAACGCGAAGTCGTCGTATCTCCACCCACCAGTTCCACTTCGTAGTCCTCACAAGCCGTTAGAATACCCGCGTATAGTTCATCGACCGCTTCTACGGAAAACCGATTACTTAAAGCAATACTCACCGTTACCTGCGTCGGTAATCCGTTCATGGCCAGAATATCTGAAATACCCGCCACGATGAGCTTGTAACCCAGGTGCTTCAGTGGGACGTAACTTAAATCAAAGTGGACTCCTTCCACCATCAGTTCGGTAGAAACTAACTGATAGTCCGTATTCCCTTTACTTACCGCCGCATCATCACCGATGCCCTTGACGGTTCGGGCGTGGGAAAACTGTTGCTGAGAGGCGATGCGATGGATAAGGCCAAACTCGCCCAAAATATTCAATTCCGTACGTTCTTCCATTCTTGTGAAACCTTCCGGGGAAGGCTTTAGTTTCCGGCTAAAGAAAAAGCCTCCAGTAATAGGGAGGCCTTACAAAAATAGCTTGAAATTAGATAGGAGTAGCCGAAAAGGTGAAAGCCTTCGGCTTGGGTCCTAGGGATTGACGAGTTGATACTCGTTGGTCGTATTACCCGTTTTAGGATCGGGTGTCGTACGCGTGAGATTCAGTTGGGTCTCCGTTGGCGAACCATTGATGTTGAATTCTACCGTACCATTACTACCCGTGGGCTGAGGCTGGAGATTGGTCAGCGTCAGTTTTTTATTGTCGGATGAAATCGTCCAGTTTCCTACAAATGTTACATCGTCGATTGTAGTCCACCGTACGGTTTGCTGGGCGACGTTACTCAAATCGAGCTTGAATTTGGAATACGTCGTTTTGATATTGCTGGCTCCCCCCTTCGTATAGACCAGCGTATTATTTTCCTTTACCGTATTCACCGTCCATACTTTACGGATAATCTCGGAAACAGGTTTTGAGTTTGGCTTCTTACAACTGCTGGCAATCAGGACGGTCAGGGCTAGGAGACTATATGAAAGTAAATATCTTTTCATCTGCATTTCATTTTTGCACTAAAATAGCGGAAATACGAGACTTCCCATCAATCGATACTGAAAACGCAAAAAATTGGCGATTATTGGTCTTTTAAGCAGGATTTAATGGAAACGTATCAAACCTATACCAAGGCCCAACTGGCCCTTCGAAACGGTCAGGACCGGGAAGAAATCTGGGTGGCTTTTCAGGGAACCATTTATGATGTAACTACCTCGCGACTGTGGCGAAACGGCAAACATTACGAACATTGGGCCGGGCAGGATCTGACGGAAGAACTCAGAGATGCCCCCCATTCTGAACGGGTTTTTGAACGGTTTCGAGTGATTGGAAAGCTGCGTTTATGATCCCTACCAAAGGTTTGAATGGGTTTAAAGTTTGAAAAGTCAGTACAATGGATTTTATCCCATCCTACTGACTTTTCAAACCTTACACTTTTTCAAACGTTCAACTTACTCAAACCTTACATCCAATCTAATCTCTTATAACTTCACCAGTACGGATTCAATTGTAGACCGGTGGGGTTCGTACTGAGCGGGTAATTTCAGGTTTTGGCCTAATTCTTCCAGCGACTCATCGACCGTGAAACCGGGATTATCGGTAGCAATTTCGAAGAGTACACCACCGGGTTCGCGGAAGTACAAACTGTGGAAATACTGCCGGTCAATTTGCGGCGTAATATTCAGGCCACGGCTCTCAATTTTTTCCCGCAAAGCCAGTTGAGCGGCATCGTCTTTCACCCGGAAGGCAACGTGGTGTACACTACCGCCCGCTACATGACCACGACGTTCGCCAGGTACTTCTACCAGATCAATGACATTCGCCGTCTCACTATTAGGGTTCACGAAGCGGTACCGATTCACGTGTTCCATTTCCAATTTATAATCCAGCAATTCCGTCAGAATTTCGGCCGTTGGCTGAATGTTAGCCAATGTCAGCGTCGTACCGGAGAAGCCTTTGATCGCCTGAGCATCGCCAATCTCAGCGGTGGTATTTCCAGAGCGGTTATCTTTCTGTGCGGTTACCGTCAATTCGAGTTTCAATCCGTCGGGATCGAGTACGGTCAGGTATTCTTCGCCGAACTTCGTGGCGGGTTTATTATAAATGACGCCGTGTTGCTCAAGTCGTTTGAGCCAGAAATCCAAGCTTCCTTCGGGTACGGAGAAACCAACTTCCGTGGCCTGTCCCGTTCCTCTGCGGCCTTGTGGTACGGCATTGCCCCAGGGGAAGAAGGTCCAGATGGTACCGGGTTCGGCCTGATAGTTTCCGTAGTAGAAGTGATACGTTTGCGGATCGTCGAAGTTGACTGTTTTTTTCACAAACCGCATGCCTAGCACTTTGGTATAGAAATCATAATTTTTCTTGGCATCACCGGCAATCGCTGTTACGTGGTGAAGGCCTATTACGTTGGTTTCCATGATCTTTCGTGTTTACTATTTCGACTGATTTGATGATACAAAGCTCGCTGATTATAGCCGGCTAAGGAATGGCGGAATCGCGGAAAGGCTTGTCGAAATCGGGGATGGGCGGTACTTCTGAAGGTGATGTGCCATGTATCAGTACCAAAGGCTAGCATCAGCTTTGTATTTCGCAAGAGCTACATCTGTAGCGAATGTTGTACTACCCCGCCCCGCAACTTTACTGGGGCCAACAAAAAAGCCCAGAACCAATAGTTCCAGGCTTATCTACATATCCACTAAACACCTTAAAACTAGGCACATCTACGTATTAGACGGGCACTGGTTCATTTGGTCAAAATGTTTTTTTAAGTTCTTACGCATGGACAAAGCCTACTCCAACGGTAGCGTGCGAGAATTCATCCACTAAGATGAAGGCTCCGTTGGCGGGGTTCTCAGCGTAAACGTCCGCAAAAACCGGCTTGGCTACTTTAAGTCGAATCGACCCTATCTCGTTTAATTTAAGTTGACTAGGCGAGGAACTCTTCTCGAGTGACTGTACGTCAATGAGTTCTTCCAAGGCCAGTACTTTGGCTTTCGTATCGTTGATGCCGTGTTGTAATAACAGCGTTTTACCGGGTGTCAAAGCTTGATAATCCAGCCAGCAAACCTGAGCCGAAAACTCCCGATGCTGAACGGGCTCCTGTCCCACTTTCACTAGCATATTGCCCCGCGAAACGTCAATATCTTTCTCCAGCGTTAGTACCACCGACTCCCGAGCGTGAGCCTGTTCCAGTTGCTCATTAAAGCGTTCGATGGTAGCAATTTTCGACTGCTGACCCGTGGGCAATACGACTACTTCATCCCCTACCGAAAACGTACCGCTAGCCACCCGACCGGCGTATCCGCGATAATCGTGGTATTCTTCCGTTTTGGGACGAACTACGTACTGAACTGGAAAACGAGCGGCCTGCGATGAATCCACTTTTATCTGATCGTCCATGGCTTCCAGCGTCTCCAGCAGAGACGGTCCCGTATACCAGGAGATTTCCTCGGATTTCTTCGTAACGTTTACGCCGTACAAAGACGAAATGGGGATGAATTCTATACTTTGTCCTTCAAACTGTACTTGAGCCGCAATGGCTTCAAATTCCCGCTTGATTTCCTCAAAACGTTCCTGACTGTAGCCAACCAGGTCCATTTTGTTCACACAGACAATCACTTTCGGTATGCGTAACATCGCCGAAATGAAGAAATGTCGGAACGTTTGTTCCACTACGCCGTGCCGGGCATCCACCAGAATCAGGGAAACTTTAGCATTGGAGGCTCCCGTCACCATGTTCCGCGTGTACTCAAAGTGACCCGGCGTATCGGCAATGATGTATTTACGACGGGGGGTACTGAAATAAATATGAGCTACGTCGATCGTAATGCCCTGCTCGCGTTCGGCAATCAGACCATCCGTCAACAGTGAAAGATCCAGAAAATCCAGCCCTTTGCGTTTACTAGCCGAATCTAGGGCTTCCAGTTTGTCGCGGGTAATGGATTGCGTTTCGTACAAGAGACGGCCAATCAATGTACTCTTTCCGTCGTCAACTGAGCCAGCGGTAGCAATGCGTAAAATGTCCATGTATACAAAAGGGGATTACGTAAAGCCCTAGCTCCGACTTGCCCCGTTGAAGATTTTTAATACTAATTTTCTCTGCTAATCGTCCGGTTAACGCTTAGAAATAGCCCTGTTGCTTGCGTTTTTCCATGGCCGCTTCCGAGCGTTTATCATCCATCCGGGCACCCCGTTCCGAGATTTCAGCGGACAGGATTTCTCCGATAATATCATCAAGCTCCGTTGCTTCCGACAGGACGGCCGCCGTACAGGTCATATCGCCCACGGTACGGAATCGAACCGTCGCTTCGAACGGAATTTCGTCGGTATCTTTATTAATGTATTCGGAATCGGCCCAGAGCATCCCATCCCGCTCGAATACGGGACGTTGGTGAGAGAAATAGATGGAAGGCAGGGGAATACCCTCCTCCTTGATATAATTCCAGACGTCGAGTTCGGTCCAATTGGAGATGGGGAATACGCGAACGTTTTCACCCACCGAAATGCGTCCGTTCAGCATGTCGAACAACTCGGGGCGTTGCCGCTTGGCATCCCATTGCCCGAAATCGTCGCGTACGCTGAAAATTCGTTCTTTCGCCCGGGCTTTTTCCTCGTCCCGACGAGCCCCACCAATGCAGGCATCGAACTTGAATTCTTCAATGGCGTCGAGTAGCGTTACCGTTTGCAAGGCATTACGGGAAGCGTATTTCCCGGATTCTTCCTGAGCTTTTCCCTGATTAATGGAGTCCTGTACGTAACGAACAATCAGCTCGGCTCCTACTTCCTTCACCAGCCAGTCGCGGTATTCGATGGTTTCCGGAAAGTTATGACCCGTATCCACGTGCAGCAGCGGGAAAGGAATTTTGCCCGGATAAAAAGCTTTCTGAGCCAGGCGTACCAGGGTAATGGAATCCTTTCCTCCCGAAAACAGAATGGCGGGCCGCTCAAACTGAGCGGCTACTTCCCGCATGATATAAATAGCTTCATCTTCCAGCTCACGGGGGAAAACAGGCTTTTCCAGAGCAGAGGTAGGAATCAAGGATTTATCTCCGAATGAACTCATAGTCAGACTTGTAAAGATTTCCGTGGTTGGTTTTCGAAGGGCCTCCCGGAAATGATCTATTGTTTAGACGATACTTCTACGCTGAGTGTAAGCCACACTCTTTTTTCGATTCTTCCCACCACCAGCGGCCGGCCCGGGGGTGCTCGCCCGGCTCGATAGCCCTCGTGCAGCTGGCACAGCCGATACTGATGAAGCCTTTGCGGTGTAATGGATTGTCGGGTACGCGGTATTCCGATAAATAAGCCAGTACCTGATCGTAGGTCCAGTGAATAAGCGGGTTGTATTTGAGTACCTGATTTCCGTTATCCCATTCCAGAACGGGCATGTCAGATCGGTTTTCCGATTGCTCCGCCCGTAGGCCCGTAATCCAGATTTCGGCTCCGGTCAGGGCTCGTTTCAGCGGTTCAATTTTACGGATGAAGCAACATTCTTTCCGATTTTCAACCGAGTAATAAAAGCTATTGAATCCTTTTTCCTGTACCAAGGCTTCTACGCGTTGCGTGTTCGGGAAGTACGTTTCCAGGGTCTGGTTGTACTTGGCCCGCGTCGCATCCATCAACTCGTAGGTTTCCTGAAATAAACGACCCGTATCTAAGGTGAAGACCCGTACGGGCAAGTGGTTACGAAAGATAATATCAGTAATAACCTGATCTTCCTGACCTAGCGAGGTTGAAAATACTACTTTCCCGGGAAATCGTTCGGTAAGTAAGGCCATTGCCGCCGCGGGTTCCAGAATTTCCAGCTGGGGTTTTAAGTCCTGTATTAATGCTTCGTTGTTCATACGCTTCACGGGGTTCTTCCGCTGCCGATCCTTCGTTTTTTATATACTATCGACAAAATTAGACAATGTCTATAAATTAGATAGAATGATTAACTGATTTTATCAGGAAAACTGTTCGTTCGGACGCTGACTTTTAGCAAATTTTATGAAACCCGAAGCCGTACTAGCCTTATGACCTTCTCCATAAACTTCTAAAAATCAACAGTATATCTCCAAAACAATTCACTTATTTTCTCTTCTACCTACGCGTATCAACACAAAAGTAAGGATAGATTTATCTGATCAGCTTTTCTTCTCCCGTACTGATTTTTACTGGATTAGACCCAAATAAAAGCCCCGCTCGGCGTAGAGCGGGGCTTTTATGGGTAGGACATCGAACGGATCAGCTACCTACAAATTTTTCGGCTTCACGAGCCTTTTCTTCTTCCTGTTGTGAGAGCTCTTTAAACTCTTCATCGTTGTGACGTTTGTGCTCAAGATTTTCTTTCTCCTGGCTTACTTCATTTTCTGCATTCTTTTTTTCTACCTGCTCTAAAAACTTCTCTACGGTAGGTTCTGGATTTTGCGATTCTTGATTTTCCATACATAGCTGAGTTTAGTAAATAAGCCTTGTTAAAATTTAATACCGCCCTTCTTTACAGCGTAACGCGTAGGTTTTCCCCAATTTGGGACGGATCAGACGGTACAGAGAGTGGCACTACTTTTGCCCCCCTATAGGATATTTATATAACTAATATACCTCATCTTATGGAAACGATCCAACCTACGCGTCCGGCTCCCGGCGAAAAATCTTCTGAAATTCATCGGGATACCCCTTCTGAAACAGCTCAAGAATTAGAACTTGAAAAATCCATGGAGGAAAACGAAGGTCCTTTAGGATTGGGTGATGAGTCGGCGTATCCGAAAGAAACCCGTCAGCAGGAGGACCGCTCGGTACAGAACGTTTTTCCGGGTTCAGTGCCTGAAGTGCCACCGACCTCACCGCCGACACCCGAAATCCAGCCAGACTTACCGAATGTTCCCGGTACCTTTCCGGATCTCCCTCATGCTCCCGAAGAAACACCGGATGTAGTACCGGAAGCTCCGGACGAAACGCCTCCGATGCCAGACATTCCCGAGCAGGCTCCCATTCGTCCCGATGAAATCGGGGAAGTAGAAAATATTTCTGCTTCTGAGGAGGCTATGCCCGTACCCACGGCTATTTCGGAAGCAGATCAACAAAATCGGCTTCATCCAGCTCTGTAAAAATCTGTTTATCAATCAACTACGTACTTATTCATTATCCAATCGCACGAAAGTAGTATGGCAACTGAAATGGAAAACCTTATTGATCAGCTGGAATTGCTGGTCAAAATCAATATTGATCGCACCAAAGGCTATTCGGTAGCGGCCAGAGATGTAGAAGAACCGCAGCTGAAAGCATTGTTTGAAAAACTAGAGAAAGAAAGTGAAGGCTTCGCGGACGATTTAGGTGAGGTATTGAAAAAGTACAAACAGACGCCTCCTGAAACAGGTACAACCGCCGCTCGCTTTCACCAATTTTGGATTGACATTAAAGATAAATTACTCGGTAAAGACCGGGATGCCATTTTAAGTTCTTGCGAGACGGGTGATGAAACGGCTCTTGCTACGTATACAGAAGCGTTAGCGCACGAAAAAATTCAGACGCTGCCCGATATTCAGATTTTACTAGAAGGTCAACAAACGATTATTGCCCAGGATTTAATGCTCATTCAATCGCTACGCAACGAAGAAAAGAATATTTCTCAAGCGTAAAAACACGCTTTGGAATGGTATTAGTGATAGTCTAGGCATAAATGCGGTATCCACCCACGTAAGGCGTTGCTCTTCGATTCGTTTTTCAAAACCCATGTTAAATCAATTACAGAATTTATTTTACTATTCCTGACCATGGAAAGAGCTGACAATCACCGCCTAGACTATTGGCTTAATGCCCTTATACACGCTCATGAAGGACGCGTTCGTGTATATCATACCCTAGTTACCCGCGTAAACTGTTTGTTAGTCAAACCTTTCCTCATGCGAGGAATGACTAGCAGTAGTTTATGCAAGACCCAATTAGTGAACCAATTGTGGAATTATGGGGGAAGAATGTCCTATGATGTGGTATCTGCCCCACAGTGGAACGACGTGCTTGACCACGATGACTATGAACAAGATTTGCGTAGAAAAGTAGATGAGAATCTGCTCGTACTCTATCGCAATGCATTACGGGAAGATTTACCCGAAAGCGTACGACAACTCCTCACCAGTCAGTGGAAACTACTGAAAACTTTCACGAATCGACTGGCTGAACTGGAACCAGAACCGACTAATCACTATTTAATGCGAGCTTAGTTTAGTTCAATTTATAATGAAAGTAAAAGCGGTAAGAACATGAAGTTCTTACCGCTTTTTTATGCATCTAGTATCGTGGGTATTGGATTGAATAAAGTCGTTCTGAGAGACAGTAGTCTTATTGCAGGAAGGTTATGGTAGGTTAAGCCGCTACAAAAGGTCTACTGCGTACGCAAGGTATCACTTTCCTGTACAAAAGCTGAATCTTTATCAGTTACTGCTCCGACGCCTTTTGTACCCGTAGGACTATTGGTGAAGAGACCACCAACAATAGCCCAGATAGCACAGATAGCTACTACTACACCAATGAATATGAATAGTTTACGAATATTCGGATTCTCGTTCTGCGGAGTATTAATCGGTTGCTGAGCCATAAGGATATTGGTTTGATTGAAGTATTTCTAGTTACTGATTAATTTAAAATTGTTGTGCCTTTTCTTCTATAAGCCAAAAACCCTTATTAATCAGAATGTTATAAACGAAAGACCCGCTGAGCGGGTCTTTCGTTACTAGAAAAGTTGTAGATTATTTTTCCCGTCTCAAGCTTCTACGGGCATCTTCAATTTTATCATCCAGATCATCCATATATTTCGAAACGTCGCGTTTGGCTTTTCTCCACTCACGACCCGAAGACTGGTTGATACTATAGTACTTCTCGAAAAGCTCCGAACGGCTTTCTTGTAAGTCTTCTCGCATGGCCTCCCGACGACGGCGTTCCCGACGGGTTTCGCCTTTTTGCTTTTCGTCTAAAGACTCAATTCGATTGTTCAACTCATTGATCTGGTCGTCGAGTCGTTCGGCTAATTCGCGTTTCTCACGTTCCTCGCCAGAATCCTGGCGGTTCGAACGACGGGAGCTTCGATCCCAATCCTCATCCTGGTAACGGTCGTCGCGGTCATCATACCGACGGCTGTTGCGATCGTCACTGTACCGATCATCATAGCGGCGGCGATCCCGGTCATCGCGATCATCATTGTAACGATCCCGGCGAGAGCGGTCTTCGTAGCGACGATCATCATCCCGGTAACGATCTACTTCATCCCGGTCACGACGTTCACTCCGGAAGAAGTTCCGATCCTCATTCCGACGCTCCCGGTCATCCCGACGTTCATCATCTTTGCGTTCATCTGACTTTTTATCTTCGTCTTTCCGGTCTTCATCCCGACGTTCTTCGTATTTTTTATCCTCATCTTTCCGCTCCTCGTACTTTTTATCGCTATCTCTTCTTTCATCCCGGTAACGGTCCATGTCTGATTCATCGCGACGGGCTTCTCTTTCCTCCCGTTCTTCCTGACGGCGATCTTTTTCTTTCTCCTCGCGTCGCTCCTGTTTTTCCCGATTTTCGCGGTAGGCGGTACGGTTTGAATCACCGCGTTTAAGGCTACTGGAGAAGTTATCCAGTCCCGCACATGAACTTAAAAATAGTCCAGTAGCCAAAGCTCCTAGTAAAATGATGTGACGTTTCATAGCTATTTCAATTAACGCACTAGCGGTTTCTGTGGGTAGTTAATAAGGCTAGTGCAAGGGTAGTTGGTTGGATGTTAGAAATTATAACGCAGACCCGCGTTCAACTGAGGACTCAAGTAAAAGAAAGCCGGAAGTAATTCGGCATACAATCCTCCTTCCACAAAAAGGGAATAGGGGCTTCGCTTGGAAAGAAACTCGACCCCAGCCACTACGGTAGGCCCAATGCCAATGCTTCGGTCATGAGCATCACTAGTAATGTCGGGATAATAATTCCGAGACGTTAGCTGAGCCCCCACGCCTCCGTAAAGCGACATTCGTTCATTAAATGCGGGAGCGTACCAGAGATAATTGGCATTGATGGCAAACCCAACGCCTTTAAGCCTACCTTTCCGATAATCGCTCGTACCACCAAACAGCCCTCCGTAGGTACCTATATTCACATCAAAGGCATTACGGTCACCGTATTTTCGGATATTGAGGCCAGTAGGCTGACCAATTTTCAGACCCAAGGCCCAATCTTTAATTTGAGCATGTACCAGCGTCGTACAGCTCACAAAAAATAGAGAGATAAGAATTTTTTTCATGGGTAGTTCATCTTAACAAGTAATCAACGATTGTACTAATTTAATCACCATTGATAAATGAAAATCTGCTAGTTATTTACTAACAATTTTCATGCCGTTGTCCTTTTCTTCTCTTAATCAAAGAAATTCAGGTGCCTACCGCTTTATATAACGTTTTTGGGGAAATGACTACCCATGCTTTGAACGGGTTTACCCCTTCTCTACCCGGCACAAAACTTTCTTTCATCCTCCCCAAAACCCAAAACAGCTATGAAATCAGAAGAAATGTTAGGAACTCTTTCGCCCACGACTCGGGAGCGTGCCTTACTGATTGCCAAACGTTTAATGCGAGGCGGTAGACGAAGTCCAGCTGAAGCTATCAAGATGGCCAGCGAATTGGCCCGGCGATGGGCCTGGCGTCAAGTACCTGCTCGCCGTTTAACGGAAACCTATTATAATTAGCTTTACTATTATCCTACTTACTACTTATGGCTTCCTATCAAAGACTCAAAGATTCTGTAGCAATGATTACGGGTGCTAGTTCCGGCATTGGAAAAGCAATCGCTATTGAAATGGCCCGTGAAGGTGCTTCGGTTGTCATCAACTATCATAAAACATCAGAAGGTGCAGAAGATGCCTTAGCTCAGATTGAAGCCTTCGGCGGCAAGGGCATTATCGTGAAAGCGGATGTAAGCAAAGAAGAAGATGTCAAGCAAATGTTTGATAAAACGCTGGAAGCTTTCGGAAAGCTGGATATTCTCGTTAACAACTCAGGTCGTCAGGTTGATGCTCCTTTTCTGGAAATGACCCTTGATGAGTGGGAAGCCGTCATCTCGACTAACCTAACCAGCCAGTTCATCTGCTCAAATCTGGCGGCCCGTCAATTTGTGAAGCAGGCCGAAGCGAATCCTTCCCAAGAGGCCAACGCTATTGGTAAAATCATTTGCATGAGTTCGGTTCATGATATGATTCCCTGGGCTGGACACGTCAATTATGCGGCTTCGAAAGGTGGTGTACTGATGTTCATGAAGTCTATCGCTCAGGAACTGGCTCCTTTGAAAATTCGGGTAAATGCCATTAGCCCGGGAGCCATTAAAACACCAATCAATAAGGAAGTGTGGAGTGATCCCGAAAAGATGCCCGCTCTGATGGATCTCATTCCGTACAAACGCATTGGTAAACCGGAAGACGTGGCTAAACTGGCCGTATGGCTCTCCTCGGACGAATCGGATTATATTACCGGAGAAGCGATCTATATCGATGGAGGTATGATGCTATATCCAGAATTTGCAGACAATGGTTAATGCCTTTCATGAGAGAAAAAAAGAAGGGATGCCTCAAACGGGCATCCCTTCTTTTTTTCTCTGACTATGGATTAGATCAACTGTGAATCGTAAACGACTACTTTACTCCACAAATGTTTGTTCTTATCGATAAAAGCTTTGTGTTCGGGGTGTACCAGGTAAGTCTGCTCGTCTTTAGCGGAGGCGAAGACCAGCATGACCGAGAAACTGTAGGTACCATCCGTTACCGCCTTATCGAATTCGGTAACGACGGGCTTACCAATGTGCGCGTGTTTGATCACGGACAGCTTACCCAGACTCTTCAGGGCATTCAGTAACTGATCGTGCTCGGCTTTATTTTTCGGGTTTTTCAACCAGAAAAATACGTGGTGAACAAAGGTTAGTTTTTCATCGGCCTGGGGTACTGCACCGGCAGCCGCAACAACGGAGGCATTTTTCACAAATGATCGACGATCCATGGATTGAGGTTATGATAGAATTTGACTGAATTAAGCTACTAATCTAAATTACGATCCTGTTTCTTGATTTCGCTTCGTTGCATAGAAACGCGAACTTTCTTGATTCGTTTCTGATCAGCGGCGAGTACCCGGAACGTGAATACGTCATGAATGACCTCTTCATTTACTTTGGGTAGACGTCCAAATAATTCCAGTAACAATCCGCCTAACGATTCGCTATCGCCGCGTACGTTCCCAAAGACGTCGATCCCCATGTTCATCACCTTGGTTACATCGTTGAGAGACGTTTTTCCCTCAAACACGTAGGTGTTTTCATCAATCTTCGTGTACTGAATTTCTTCTTCATCGTACTCATCACGAATATCCCCTACAATTTCTTCAATGATATCTTCGAGCGTAATCAGTCCTTCGGTTTCGCCGTATTCATTGACGACAATGGCCATATGGACGCGTTTTTCCTGAAAATCATGGAGCAAATCGTCAATCTTTTTGCTTTCGGGAATAAAGTAGACGGGTCTTACATTAGCCTGCCATTCGTAATGTTCGTCTTTATCAATGTGCGGTAACAAATCCTTGATGTACAGAATACCTTCAATCTTGTCGATCGACGTTCGATAGACCGGTACACGCGAGTAACCCGACTTATTGATTTTATCCATCAATTCGTGGAAATCCAGCTCAATATCGAAGGCAGTAATATCCATCCGGGATCGCATGATCTGTCGGGCCGAGATGCTACTGAAGTTAACAATTCCCCGCAGGATTTCCTTTTGCTCCAAAGACGTATCCTTTCCCGTTGTAATTTCCAGGGCGTGGCTGAGTTCTTCGGCAGTAATAGTATAGCCTTTCCGTTGAACCCGTTTTTCGATGATATTGGAAATACCCATCAACGGTACCGAGATCGGTCGAAAGAGAAACTGAGCCGCTTCAATCACCGGAGCTGTAATCTTCAGAAAGCGAATCGGATTCTGATTGGCCCAAACTTTGGGTATTAATTCACCGAAAAATACAATCAGAAAGGTTACCCCAACGGTTTGAATCACTACACCGACCCAGGCCGCCACCCCTTCACCCAGGGCTTCCTTGGTAGCAATGGAGGTCAAGGTAACCAGCGTAATGTCGAGTAAATTCTTGAAGATGAGCAGCGTCGCCAGTAACAACTGCGGATGATCGAGCAATTTGGCAATCCGGCGTTCGGCGGCGTTGTCGCTATCCCGAATTTCGTTACGAGCGTCGAGTGAAAGGGAAAAAAAGCCTACTTCTGAACCGGCAGCTAAAGCCGAGGCGGCTAGTAATAACAACAGCATAAGGCCGTTGCTGATGTAGAATCCGGCACCTACCGCGTTGGCGAGAGGTGCCCAAATAGGGAATGGGTCTAAAATATCGCCCAGGGTTAGAGCGGATTCAGTGAGCAAATGTGGCTCCAAGTCAGGAAGCGTTTGGTGAAACGTAAGCCAAGGTAACAAAAAATTGAATCCGTTAACCCCGACCGATTTGCAAAACAATCAGGATTAACGGATATGTACTAATTATGGCAAGCAGATTTAATGCCTAGAAGGGTAAATCGTCTTCGTCGCTGCCACTGTTGAAAGCAGGAGTCACCGGCGTAGTCGGCCGGGGAGCTGCGGGCGTCGCTGCTGCCGTCGGAGCTGGCGTACTACTCGTCGAAGCCGTGGTTGGCGTGAAACCACCTTCTTCATTACGGCCACCGCTACCCATCAGGTTAAGTTCCATCACCCGTAAACGTAACGCTGAACGGGTGTTGCCTTCTTTGTCAGTGAACTCTTCCATCCGTAAACGGCCCTCTAAATACACCTGATCTCCTTTTTTCAAATACTGAGAAGCGATGTCGCTCAGGCGTTCCCAGGCTTCTGCCCGGAACCAGGTCGTCTGTTCTACTTTTTCGCCCGTACGGGTCGTGTACGATTCAGTAGTAGCCACACTAAATTCCGTTACTTTAGCTCCGCTGGGAAGTGTCCGTGTTTCGGGATCACGCCCGAGATTACCGATTAAAATTACTTTATTGAACGTCCGTGCCATGTTAAAATAGTCAGTAGGATTGAATGTGAAATTACGAAATTTCCCGGGTAAATCAAAGCGAAATTTTCGGGTACTATCCTCCTGATCAATCAGTTATTTTACTCACCCACTGATCAATAAATTTAAGTACTAATACCGATTTAGGCAACTGATCAATTGCCTCTGGGGTATACCAATGCAAAGGTTCAGGTAAGGCTAGCGGTCGGGTTACTTTCAAATGCCAAAAACGCGTCTCGATACGTTGGTGCGAGAGTACGTGCGTATACACGGGCGACTCCTCCAGCAGTACTAACTCCGGTAGTAAGGGTTGCAGACTCGCGTGTTGACTAAGCGTTTCCCAATCCAGCAGTTGTTCGTCTTCGATCAGCAGGAAATCAAACATATTCGTCCAGACGTCTTTTCCAGTCCGTTCACGCATGGCTAGTCGGCCCTGTTCGTCTTCCAATACTATGTAGTGAAAGAAACGGTCGCGTACTTTCGCCTTCTTCGCTTTGACGGGAAGTTGACTCTGTCGTCCCGTCAGATTCGCTTCGCAAACCTGATTAAACGTACAAAACATACACTGCGGCGAAACGGGTACGCACTGGGTCGCACCGAAATCCATAATGGCGTGATTAAATAAGTCCGGATGCTCAGCCGAAATCAGGGAATTCGCCCGTTGGGTAAATTGGGCTTTGGCGGCGTGACTGGTAATATCCGTTTCGATCCCGAATATACGCGAGAGCACCCGGTACACGTTTCCATCCAGTACCGCCACTTTTTCGCAGAAGGCGAAGGAGGCAATGGCGGCGGCTGTATAGGGTCCGATTCCTTTGAGTTTGAGTAGCTCCTGGTACGTAGTAGGAAAAATGCCGCCGTAGTCTTCCACAACGATTTTAGCCGTGCGATGCAGATTTCGGGCTCTTGAGTAATAACCGAGTCCTTGCCAAAGGCGTAGTACTTCCCGTTCGTCGGCATGGGCCAGGTCCGTAATGGTTGGAAACGTTTCGATGAAGCGGTAGTAATAAGGCATTCCCTGCACGACCCGCGTTTGCTGGAGGATGATTTCCGAAAGCCAGATGTGATAGGGATTGGTGGTATGCCGCCAGGGTAAATCGCGGCCGTAGCGTTCGTACCAAGCCAGTAGTTTGGGAGCAAAAAAATCGTTGGTCATCTCAGGGTGTAAAGCAGAAGAAACTAAAAGAATCAAGCCACTTTACGAGGGCCGACAGACTGGCAGAAGTGAGGTAAAAGTGACAAAAACGAGGAAAAGCAAGGCCCTCTACGCACTTAGTTTTCGTCACAAAAAGAGGGATAATTCGCTAAATACGAGTCGGTTACAAAAAAAATATTGACCACATTTCTCAATAATTGTTTTGCAAATGAATTCAAACCCGTACTTTTGTGCCTCTAAAATTTTGAGCCTTAGGCACTTTCTCAATTAAAAATCATTATAAACCTTTTAAAGTTTACCCAAGTGACCAAAGCAGACGTGATCGCAAAAATCGCCGAAAAGACCGGCATTGACAAAGCTGATGTAGCTCAGAGCCTGGAGACATTCTTTGGCGTAGTGAAAGAAGCTCTCGTGGATGGTGAGCCGGTATACGTTCGCGGTTTCGGCAGCTTCGTGAATAAGAAGCGGGCGAAGAAAGTAGCACGGAACATCTCTAAAAACACGACGATGGAAATCCCCGAGCACTACATTCCTAGCTTTAAGCCCGCTAAAGAATTTACGGAATCAGTAAAAACTTCTGAAAAAGCTAGCCAAGCCGTTTAAGCCGCTGGTATAGCTCCGGATATGCAGGGTAGGAAGAAGGCTAACAATCATGCTATACTTTCTTTCTGCCCTCCTGTCCAGATTTTTTAAGTACCCAATGAATTGATTTGCTTTGGTAAGTGTTGAATTTGTGACTTTCTCTATCTGCTGAATCGTATTCGCTAATCGTTAGTCTCAAATTTTTAAAATCATTGCTCCCGTGAAGAAATCATTTATTACCCTTATCGTTGTTGCTGTTGCTTCAATTGGCGGGCTGTATAGTCTGCCGAAAGTAGCCGTGAAGGATGATAAACGAGCCACGGAGAATAAAGTACCAACGCAGTCAGAAGCGTCCAAACCCTCAGCTCCGGCCGCTGAAACTCATCTGCCCCCCGTCCCGGCTGAACAACGTAAAGCCATCGACGGAGCCCGTCAGATTTTCGAAAGTACCAACCACTCCACGAGCGAACGCATTAGGGCCGGCGAGCAATTGGCGGAACTCTTTACTCAAGTGAGCCGGTTTGACAGTGCAGCGTATTTCGCCGGAGAAATGGCTGGACTCCAACCGACGGTCGAACGCTACTTGAAAGCGGGCGATCGGTATTACGAAGCCTTTACGTTTGCCCTTGATTCAGATAAAGCGGCAACGCTAGGTCAGCAAACGCGGGATTGGTACCAGAAAGCCCTGGACCAGAATCCGAACCTGCTGCAGGCAAAAGCCAACCTGGCCATGACTTACGTATCCACGTCGAACCCGATGCAGGGTATTGGCATGTTACGCGAGCTTCTGGAGCAGGACCCGGACTTTGAACCTGCCTTGTTCAACCTGGGCATTCTTTCCATGCGTTCCAACCAGTACGAGAAAGCGGTTGGACGTTTCGAACGAATCCTGCGGACTCACCCCAACAGTACCCGCACGATGTTTTATCTAGGCATCTGCTACGCTGAAACGGGCCAAAAAGAAAAAGCCAAACCTCTGCTGGAAGAGGTTCGGAAGAAAGAAACTGACCCGTCTATTCAGGCGGGTGTCCGGGAATACCTGGAGCAGTTAAAGTAATTTTTTAACTCGGTTGCTGGTTTCTGGGTGATCAACTGATGCCTACGAACCGACAACTTTTAAACTCATTTTCAATTATGCCTTGCGGAAAAAAACGTAAACGCCACAAAATCGCTACTCACAAACGTAAAAAGCGGCTGAGAAAGAACAGACACAAGAAGAAATAACATCGAGTGGAAAGTGAAAGGTGAAAAGTGCAGTTTTTTCACTTTTCACTTTTTGACTTTTCATTTTTCACTCCTTGGGCTGGCCCGATTGGGTTACAGCCTTTTTGTGTATTCACCCAATTCTGTTCGAACCGAGTAAATGAATAAGAAAAGTTAAGTCAGCATCGCTTTCGTGTCGCTGGAAGCGTTTCTTATGGGTTTACTCTAAACCCTCTGAGCATCACCTGTGAGCAATGAATTAGTTATCAATTCGACTCCCAAAGGTGATAGAATCGCTCTTTTGCAGGACAAAAGAATCGTTGAATATCACTTTGAAGAGTCAGAAGAGCACTTCTCTGTGGGCGATATCTACCTGGGAACGGTCAAAAAACTGGTCACCGGGCTCAATGCCGCTTTCATAGATATTGGGTACGAGAAAGATGCCTTTCTTCATTACCTAGACCTGGGGCATAACATCAACTCACTTAACAAGTACACGAAAGATGTAATTGCTAAACGCGTGAATGATGGCATGCTGAATGGGTTCGAAATGGAGCCTGAAATAGACAAGCATGGCAAGATTGATAAAGTCTTAACCAAAAATGCCCCTATTTTAGTCCAGGTTGTTAAAGAGCCTATTTCAACCAAAGGTCCTCGACTTTCCTGCGACATTTCCATTGCAGGCCGTTTTCTGGTACTTGTTCCGTTTGGGCATTCGATTAACATTTCCAAAAAGATCACCAGCAAACAGGAACGTCAACGCCTTCATCGACTCGTACAGGGCATCAAACCGCCTAACTTCGGTGTGATTATCCGTACGGTTGCCGAAGGAAAAGAATCGGAGGAAATTGAACTCGACCTGCGAAGCCTCTTGGCCAAGTGGGATGCGGGGATGAAAGCCCTCCGGGATGCTAAGCCTCGTGATAAAATCATCGGTGAGATGAGCCGGGCTACGTCGATTATGCGGGATATGCTGAACGATAACTTCGACAGTATTACGCTCGACAATAAGGATATGTACGAAGAGGTTCGTTCGTATGTTACCCAGATTGCTCCCGAAAAACAGAATATTGTTAAATTCCATCAAGGGAAAAACAAGGTATTCGAACATTTCGGCATTGAAAAGCAGCTTAAAATGCTTTTCGGGCGTTCGGTAAGTTTACCGGGCGGCGGCTATCTGATCATCGACCATACGGAAGCCTTACACGTCATTGATGTAAACTCTGGTAATAAATCCAATCAGGAAGAAAGCCAGGAAGATACGGCGGTCAATGTAAACATTGAAGCAGCCAAAGAAATTGCCCGTCAGTTGCGGCTTCGGGATATGGGTGGCATCATCGTCATTGATTTTATTGACATGAAAAAGCCCGAGAATAAGAAGCAGATTTACGACGTGATGCGGGAGGAAATGAAGCTCGATCGTTCGAAATTCACCATTCTGCCCCTCACTAAATTTGGTCTTATGCAGATTACCCGGCAACGGGTACGGCCCGAGCTCAACATTCAGACTCAGGAAGTTTGTCCAACCTGCGGTGGAACGGGAAAGATTACGGCGAGTATTGCAGTCTCAGACATTGTTGAACAAAATCTGGATTACATACTCAGTAAGCAAAATGAAAAAGGGCTACGGATCATGCTCCACCCCTACCTTTATTCATACTTTATGAGCGGTTTTCCGTCTCGCCGAATGAAGTGGTGGCTGAAATACCGAACCTGGGTAAATTTGGTACAGGACAGTTCGCTGGGAGTAACCGAATTTCATTTTTACAATAAATCCGGTGAGCCGATTGAGGTACACGGATAAATGCATAGAAACAAAAGGCCGGAATCGCTTGATCCCGGCCTTTTGTCTTTCTATACATAATTGCGAATCAGATCTTTCAAATGCGCTGGATTTCGGCTGCGTTTTAATTCCTCCTGTAATTGCTCAACAGTAGCCTTCAGACGTTTAATTTCCTGAGCAAACTTGGCATCCATCTGTCGGGGCTCTGCCACAAAGCGGGCCTGAAAATCACTCTTACGTACTTCGTTCAATTGACTTTGTAACTGATCAGCCTGCTTCTTCAAAGCCTGATTGTAGGCGGCCATTTCCTGAAAATCGTCCGTCACACTAGCCTCGGTTTGTTCACTCTGCAATTTCAGCAAAGCAAACCAGTTGCCCTGCTGATAGGCTTCCGTAAGCTCCTGCATCAGCCGGGTTTTATGCTCCCGCTGGCCTTCGTCCCGCTCGCGATCCGGATGCAGGCGTTTCACCAGATTCATGTATAGTTTACGCAGCGGTATAAGTTCAGTCGGTACAACTTCGGGTAATTGTACCGCCTTTTTCTGCTTTCGTTTTTCCTTTTTCTCCGCCCGTTTCTGTCGTTTCTCCTCTTGTCGGGCTTGCTGTTTCGCCAGTTGCTCGGCCACGTAAGCCCTTAATTCCTGTTCAGTCGTGAGGCGAACCCCTTCAAAACTAATACCGTACTGCTGAGAAAATAGCTCTTTTAATTCTTCGAGACGGTCCTTCTCGGCTTTGGTTTCCTGGCCCGTATGCTCATGGTAGATGGCCCGCAGGTCTTCCCGCCCAAACCGCCGGATGAGTACCGCCGATTCCTGAATAATAAACGCTTGTAAAGCTCCTTTCTCCGCTTTTTTGAAGGCTTTGGAATGATAGGCATCGTTGAAAAGATGCACCCGGCGGACGTGAGCGTCTACGACGGCTTCTTCCAGCGGTAGAATTTCCTGCTTCACCCGTTCACGGGCCATTGCCTCCCAGCTTTCGTAATTCTGGAGGTCCTGCCGTAGCTGCTCGATTCGTTGCAGGTACTTCTGAAACGTTTCCTGAACGTCGGATAGCGTCGCTTTTCCAGGAGTCGGTATTAACTTTTCCACGCGTGAATCTGATTAAGCTGCAAAGTACGGCAAGAGTTTCCTCCAAAAGAATAGGGCCTGCCTATTGCCCTTTAAAAATCGTAGCACCATAAGAAGGCCTTTCCCCAATCGTGCGGGATCACGCTTCACCTTGATAGAATCGTTCGTTTTTATGATAGGATTGAAGATGTAAGGAGTAGAGCTTATGCTTTTCCTTTGAAGAACGATCGATCCTTTCGTTCACTCGTATTCTTTCATCTATCTAAACACGTTTTCTATGTTACCCCTTACTATGAAAGCGGCGGTTGTCCGTGAATTCGGGAAACCCCTATCCATTGAAGAAATGCCGGTTCGCCGACCCGGTCGTAACGAAATCTTAGTTAAAGTAATCGCTAGTGGCGTTTGTCACACTGATTTGCACGCCGCAGATGGCGACTGGCCGGTGAAACCCAAGCTACCGCTCATTCCTGGACATGAAGGGGTCGGTTATGTCGTAGCCTTAGGGCCGGATGTTACCAACGTTAAAGAAGGTGATGCCGTTGGCGTACCCTGGCTCTATAGTGCCTGTGGTTGCTGTGATCATTGCATTACTGGCTGGGAAACGCTTTGCGAGCGTCAGCAAAACGGCGGCTATAGTGTAGACGGTGGCTACGCCGAATACGTCATTGCCGATGCCCGATACGTAGGGAAGCTCCCCTCGAACGTCAACTTTATTGAGATGGCTCCTATTCTTTGTGCCGGCGTAACCGTGTACAAAGGGCTAAAAGAAACCGAAACCAAACCGGGTGAGTGGGTGGCTATTTCGGGAATTGGAGGTCTGGGCCACGTAGCCGTGCAATACGCGAAAGCCATGGGTATGCACGTCGCGGCTATTGACGTAGCGGACGATAAATTAGAGTTAGCGAAACGACTGGGAGCCGACTTAGTAGTCAATGCGAAAACGCAGGATCCGGGCGAATACCTGCAAAAGGAAGCGGGCGGCATGCACGGCGTACTAGTTACGGCGGTTTCGCCCATCGCCTTTCGGCAGGGCATCGCAGCCCTTCGCAGAAAAGGTACCATCGCATTAAACGGTTTACCTCCCGGAAGCTTTGATTTACCCATTTTTGAAACCGTTTTGAAACGTATTACCGTTCGCGGTTCTATCGTCGGTACGCGTAAAGATCTCCAGGAAGCCATCGAGTTTGCCGTCGAAGGAAAAGTACGGGCGACCGTGCATACTACCCCTTTGGAATCCATTAACGACGTATTCGATCAAATGAAAAAAGGAGCGATTGAAGGCCGTATGGTAATGGAAATCGCTTCGGCCTAAGTTTAGGTTTATCAGCGTACGCTACCTGCCAAGGAGCTAAACTTTTTCGTAAGGTTTAGCTCTTTTTTGTTACAGCTGGTTGAAGCACACTCGCTTAAAACCCTTCAGTCTCAGGATTCACCATTCATCCCAAAACTAGCCCGATTTGAACTATCTCCGCTGGTACGCTTGTTTCAATCCTCAGAACTTGGTTTTAACGCTTCCCTCATGAATAGAAGTCTCACTTTGATCATAACCCTTGCCGTCCTCCTGGTGGTAGACTGGTACGGTTTCCAGGCGGTGAAGGCCGCTACCCAGCAGGCTTCACCGGGCTGGCAACGCTTTGCCCGACTGCTGTACTGGAGTTTCCCTGTGGTTGCCTTACTCATGTTTGCTCTCTCCGCTACGCTGGGCAGCGATTTCTGGGGACGGTTTAAAATTCTACGAGGGTTTCTGTTTAGTTATATTTTGATTGGTTACCTGGGTAAGATCTTCATGGTACCCTTTCTGTTGCTTGACGATCTCAGTCGGGCCTTCCGCTGGGTCATTTCCCATTTTAACTCTTCGTCTACGGTCGATACGCCCATTGTTGCGAATGCCCCGGATGCTGCCGCACCTGCTCCGACGGCCCAACTACGCAATCCGGATACTATTTCACGTTCAGAGTTTCTGGCAAAATCCGCTCTGGTCGCTTCCGCGGTTCCCGCCATCGCTTTTACGTATGGCATTGTATCAGGAGCCCATGATTACCGCATTCGCCGCGTACCGCTGGTACTGAAAAATCTGCCCAAGCAATTTGATGGCTTACGGATCGCCCAGATTTCGGATATCCACTCGGGTAGCTTCTTTAATAAAACGGCGGTGAAAGGCGGTATTGAAATGCTACTTCGCGAAAAACCCGATATGGTCTTTTTTACCGGTGATTTAGTGAACGACCGGGCTATCGAGGTAAAAGACTATAAAGATGTATTCGATAAAGTGAAAGCTCCGCTGGGCGTTTTCTCAACCCTGGGTAACCACGATTACGGTGACTACGCAGCCTGGAACAGTGCCCAGGAAAAACGGCAGAACCTACTGGATCTCGAACGGGTACACCGCGAAATGGGATACGATCTGTTACTCGATGAACACCGTTTCCTGGAAATGGGTGGTGAAAAACTGGCCATCATCGGGATTCAGAACTGGGGTACAGGCGGCTTTGCTCAATACGGAAATCTGAAAAAGGCGGCCGCCGGAACGGAAGAAGCTCCGGTGAAATTACTGCTCTCTCACGATCCGAGTCACTGGGATGCCCAGGTTCGTCCGCTGTTCCCGGATATTGATGTACAGTTTGCCGGCCATACGCACGGAATGCAGTTTGGTGTCGAAACCAAGTACTTCCGCTGGAGCCCGGTTCAGTACCGCTACAAACAGTGGGCGGGTCTCTACGAACAAGGCGATCAGAAATTATACGTAAATCGGGGCTATGGCTATATTGGCTACCCCGGACGCGTAGGGATGCCCCCGGAGATTACGATTTTTGAATTGAAGAAAGGATAGAAAACGGAGTTCCTCGTTGTTCGTTCTTTGAATCTTCCATTCCTCCTTAACAGGATCTCAAAAAGCCACGTAGAAAATTTTCTGCGTGGCTTTAACTTTTTATCGGTTGAAACATCTTTTTCGCAGGCTTGTTTTTACCTTAACTACCGTGTTCACCCGATTCAAATCCCGAATGTTATGAAAAAAATACTCCTTGCTCTTAGTTTGCTTATCAGCGGAACGCTGACTTACGGTCAAAGCTGCTGTGAAGAAGCTACCGCAGCCTGTCACGAAACGAAGGATCAGGCCAAAGGTCTGGCTCCCGATCCCATGCAGTTGATGGCCTCTACCAAAGAGTTTCAAGCCATGCACGTAGAACCCCTGCCTTTCACCTTCGTTAGTAAGGCCGGTGGCGAAATGATCAAGATGGATGCTCCCGACGGAAAAGCGGCAAACGGCTTTTTCATCAAGGCTAAAAACCCCTCGAACAAATACTTGCTGGTCTATCAGGAATGGTGGGGCCTGAACGATTACGTAAAGCAGGAAGCTGAAAAGTACTACAATGAGCTCGACGGCAAGGTAAACGTACTGGCTCTGGATATGTACGACGGCAATGTAGCTACCACCCGCGAAGACGCCGGAAAATACATGAGTCAGGCGAAACCCGAGCGTTTGGAATCGATCATGAAAGCGGGCATTAACTACGGTGGACCCAAAGCTGAATTTGCGTCGATTGGCTGGTGCTTTGGTGGCATGCTTTCCCTGAAGTCCGCCCTGCTGGAAGGTTCGCAGGCGGTGGGTTGCGTGATGTACTACGGCCGTCCGGAACAGGATATTGATAAACTGAAAACGCTAAAAACGGACGTGATTGGTTTCTTTGGCAAGAAAGACAAAGGCATTCCTCCGACCGTAGTGGAACAGTTTGAGAAAAACATGAAAATGGCCGGTAAAAAAATTGAGGTAAAGATGTACGATGCCGACCACGCCTTCGCCAATCCCAGTAACCCAATCTACGACGAAGCCGCTACGAAAGATGCCTTTCAGCATTCGTCGGAATATCTGAAGAAGAAACTGCTGTAAGCTTTCGGTTTGCTGTTTTCAGTGTTCAGTATTTTTGACCCGAAGATACCCAGGCACGACGGCCCACGAAGTGATAAGCTCAACGTGAGGCTGACTTCTGAAAATAGAAAACTGCTAACTGAAAACTAAACCGTCCGTACTTTGCGTTACTATCCTGTAAACTACATGATCCGATGAAAAAGCTGATATTCACGTTACTGATTGGAGCCATGGTGTTGCCTGAGTACGCCTCCGCTTCCTCTTCAAGCCCTTCCTCGGGCACCACGGTACAAACCGAACAGGCCCACGCTCGTAAGCGACGTTCGTATCGCAAAAAGAAAGGTTTCATGTGGGGTTTGTTCCGGAAAAAAGACAAAGGCTGCGGCTGTCCCAGTTATAAATAATTGCAAACGTACTTTCTAGGGTTAACCTGTCTCACAAGGACAGGTTTTTTCATGATCGACTGTACCTTTGCTTTTCGTTTTTCAGCAGAGACTCATTCCGATGCCTTCTCTGATTTTCATACATGGTCAACGTCCTTAGTCGTGTTGACTGTCAACGGTTAATTATTCCCAATGAGCAAATATTTTCATTTAACGGTAAAGGAGGTCGTTCGTGAAACGGAGGATACCGTTACGATTCACTTCTGGCACCCACCCCACGCCACTATTCCGTATAAAGCCGGTCAGTTTCTGACATTGATCGTCACCGTCGAAGGCAAAAAATTACGTCGGGCGTACTCCATGTCCAGCTCGCCTACTAAAGATGCTTCCATCGCGGTTACGGTCAAACGCCTGCCCAATGGTCTGGTCTCCAATTACCTCAACGATCAGGTAAAAGTGGGTGATGTCATCGAAGTCATGGAGCCGATGGGCCATTTTGTGTACGAGCCGCAAGCCCAGAAAACGGGTGGTTTGAGCTTTTTCAAATCCAACAAAGGTCGCCATCTGGTCTTTTTCGGAGCCGGTAGTGGCGTAACGCCGCTGATGTCGATGATCAAAACGGCCCTGCCCGGTGAGCCTCAGTCTAAAGTCACGCTTTTCTACGGCAGTCGCACGGAAACGGGGATCATCTTCCGCGATCAGCTTTCGCAGTTACAGGACCAGTACGGCAATCGACTGGAAGTAGTGCACGTACTGAGCCAGCCTCAAAGCTGGGACGAACGTACGGGTCGGATTAATCAACAGGCCGCCATCCGTTTATTGGACGAATTCGGCGTCAACGCCCGTTCGGCGGAATACTATATCTGCGGACCCGATGGAATGATGGAAGAGGTGCAGAATGCCTTATCTATTTTGGGAGTCTCTAAAGATCAGGTTCACAAGGAAAGCTTTGCTCCCTCGAAAGATACACACGGGGAAGTCGTGGAAGAGGAAGACGATAGTAAACTCAAAACCCGTAGCGTGACCATTATCTACGAAGGGGCTGAATACAAAGTGGAGGTGAAGCCTCACCAGACGATTCTGGAAGCAGGACTGGAAATGGACATTGATCTACCCTACTCCTGCCAGGCCGGGATGTGTACGGCCTGTATGGGTCGTTGCAAATCGGGCAAGGTACTCATGGACGAAGAAGATGGCCTTTCCCCGCAGGAAATCGACGCCGGTTTCGTACTCACCTGCGTAGCCCACCCGCTCACGGAAGGGGTTGTAGTGGAGATTGAATAAATCAAGTTTTCAGTCTTGGGTTTGCAGTGAATTGCTAGCCTTTGCTCTAGTATCTCCATATTACTAAAAAGCCAGCCAGATGTATTCTGGCTGGCTTTTTATGTGAACGCCTGGTTATTACTTATCTATTGAAAACGGTAAATTCAAAAACAGTCAACTCTCCTAATTCCAAGGCTTAATTCCCCAATACGGATTGCGTTGAGCCTTGATACTATCTTTAATGTGCTCTTTGATAATCCGATCACGTTCGGCCAGATTGATCTTCTTTCCTTTCATTTTCGGTAACGCTAGTTGCTTCGGCTCTACTTTCTTCAGGTCAATTTTTGTAGCCGTTACCACCGTGACTCCATCATTATAATCTAGTTCCAGAATGACTCCCGGCAGTCCAAACAAACGTTCAGGGCCCGCTGATACCGGCAAATCATCGGCAAACCAGGCTACGATTTTCTGCTGGTTAGCGGGATCTTCCATCTCTGCTTTCATGCATACGTGGCCCGCAACGTCTTTCAGCTGATTGAGTATTTTCCATTTGGGAATTTTGAGTGAATCCTGAATCACATAGGTTTTGCCACCCATTTCATGCCATTCCGTAATAGTCTCCTTGTCAAAATCCCGTTGGACCAGGTAGTCGTCCTGCCGCCACGACCAGCGACCATCATCGGTTTCGCCCTGTTCGCCTTCGTAGGTATACACACTCTGAGCGGGTGTAAAGACCAGTTTTAGTTTCGTTTTCTCTTCGTCGTCGTTCCCCCACATCATCTTTGCCCGATCCTTTTCTTCCTGACTCAAAAAAGGCAGTTTGGCGATGAGCTTGGTCCAGTACGTTTTCCGTTCGTAATTCACTATTCCTTCCATGTCCTGAGCCTGTACCAGGGGAAGTACCGTTACGAGTAGGATCAGGGTTTGTATGACTTTCTTTTTCATTGATTCGTTGAATACAGTGCTTGACTTAGAACCCACCATTCCGACGCAGATTGGCTTTGATGCCCCGCATGTTGTACGTATAACTGAGCATAAAATACCGGGTAATGGTTTGTACCTGCGTCTGCGTAAAGAAGTTACCCGAGGCTCCCTGATTGATTCCGAGGTTGCGGCGGAAGACATCGTAGGCCGACAGGCGAACCTCTGATTTTTTGTTTTTACCCAACAACTTATACACGGCCATGTTCAGAATCGGGATATTTTGATCGAGTCCGAAGCGGTCGTTTTTGTAAATGTTGTAATTGAAAGTCGCATTGAAGTACAGCTCCCAGGGGCCTTTCACGTTCATCTGCCCGCTATAGCTGGAATTCCAGATATTTTGATTTTGTCCCGTGTTGATCGAGTATTTCACCAAGCTATATGACCAGTTTGCATTTCCGTAGAACGTGAAGTTTTCGCTCGGGGTCAGCTCCAGGTTCAATCCCCAGTTGTAGCGGTTATTATTGGTACGGTTCTGAACGTCGTTAATAAGCGTATAGCTGCGACCAAAGTTGATATTAGAATTCACCCCAATGTTAGCCTTGTTTTTCTTCAGTGGAAAACCAAAGTTTAAATACGTCCCGTAATTCTGTCCACCCGTCAGGTTAATAGGCTGCGTCCGCGTAATCAGTAAAGAGTCGATGGTTTGGCTATAGACGACCTGATTGACGTTGTACGAGTAATTGATGTTTCCGAAGAATCGCGTAAAGGACGAAGGATTGAAGTACTGAAAACCGGCGTACGCGTTATGACTGACCGTAGGTTTCAGGTCCGGATTTCCCTGCGTAATGTAGAGCGGGTTGGAATAATCAATGATGGGTTGCAGATCACGAACCGAAGGCTGCTGCACGCTACCGGAGTAATCCATATACAGGTAGCGGTTGTTTTTCAGATCGATGTTCATATTAACGCCGGGTACAACTACCGTGTAGGATCGATCGACATTCATGAACTGACTCGCGTTCTGATCCGTTGCAAATCGTCCCGAGATGTTCATGTGAATACCCGCCAGTCCAGCTCCGATGTTGAGGCCTTTGTAGTTGTAGCGAAAACCGGTACCGAGTCGATTGTGCATGATCTGGTTGGTATAATAGCGGCTCAGCGTATCGTTTCGCCGATTACCTTCCTCTAGGTCGTACACATTGCGATCTACCTTATCCTGCCGTACTCCGAAGTTGTAAAAGCTTTCCCAGGCAATGCGTTTGGTCACGGGCTGTGCGTAGAACAAGCTGGTCCTGATCTGATTCTGACGGCTGGTATTGTCCGTTAGCAGGTTGAGCTGGCGGGGCGGCAAAGCCCCTGTTTCAGCAGGCACGAAGAATTCGTTGTCCGATTTTTGCTGTCCGTCCGCATCGCCATTGTTCAGATTGAAGGTAGCACTGGCGGCAAAACTTCTGCCTTTTTGCTTGAATTTATGCCGGTACAGGGCCGAACCGGAGAAATTGATCGTCTGGCTGGTATTGCGGTTATCCTGCGTGGTCTGACTCGTCAAACGCCCCCCTGACCGCAGGTTTTCTTCCTGTTTACCCTGGGTATACGTCTGGTTATTGATGGTACCGTTCGCAATCAGAATCAGCGTATTGAGCGAATCGAGATTATCCTCGTACCGTAATTGCACGCGGTGGTTGTCGTTTTTCGTGTATTCATTAGACGTCGTATTGGTCTCGAATTCATTATCCGCCAGAATGCTCTGCCGTTTGGAAATCTGATCGATCCAGTTCCGACGCTGGTTATAATAGTAGTTGGAGCTGAATTTCTTCTTCTTGGTTTCGTAATTGTAGTTCAGCCCCCCGGCGTATGAATTGTTGAAACCCCGGTCGCCGCCCCCACCATTCATAATGATGACGTTGCCGCCCTGAATTATGATCCCATCGTTGCCGCCGTCATTGCCCGTCAAACCTCCTCCGAAGCCAAAATCCGTTTCATCCCAACGGTAGGCTGAACTACCGTAGAAATCCTGACGGTCATCCCAGCTCATACCCGACTGGTTGATATTGTTGCCGAACCCAACGACAGCAAACTGCTGCTTATCGTCGAATTTGTTGTAGTTCCCCCGAACATCTATGCGTTCGTCCGTACCCACTCCTGCTTTGATCTTTCCAAACCCTCCTCTTTTATACTCTTCTTTTAAAGCCAGGTTGACGGTTTTCTCTTTCTTACCGTCGTCAATACCCGTCGCTTTCGACTGCTCAGATTTACTATTGTATACCTGGATTTTATCAATAGTCTCGGCTCCCAGGTTCTTGGTGGCGGTTTTAGGGTCGCCACCAAAAAAGTTCTTCCCATCGACGGTTACGCGTTTCACCTCCTGTCCCTGAGCCCGGATACTTCCATCCTGTTCAATCTGGAAACCGGGTAATCGCCGAAGCAGGTCCTCCACCGTAGATCCGGGTGGTACTTTAAAGGAGCTGGCGTTGTATTCGATGGTATCGCCACGAATGTTCAAAGGAGCCTTTGCCGTTTTCACGACTACTTCAAAGAGTTCTTTGGAAATGGGCTTCATGGTTAGCTCACCCAAATCCGTAACGGCTGCTTCGCCGGGTGTAAACTCTTTCTGAAAAGGTAAATAACCGGTGTAAGAAGTCTTGAGCAAGTACGTTCCCCGCCTCACATTCTTGAATTCGAATGCTCCTTTTTCATCTGCCCGGGCGTAGCTCACCAGAGCCGAATCCTTGGGCGTCAGTAACATAACCGTTGTAAAGGGTAAAGCAGCGTTGGTCGTATCAACCATACGACCTTTCACCACCACCCGCGTTTGGGCATGGGTACAAAAAGCCAATACGAGCAGACAGGCACTCAATAGAAAGTGACGCATAGAGAAGGTTTAGATAGGGAGGCTTGCAATCAGAGGTCTAAAGATGAACGAGATTTTTAGTTTAACAACGAATACATTAGTTAAAATGTGTTAAACGGAAAATATCGTTGCTTAATGGTATACCCCTAAAAGATGTAAATCACACCCAAAGGGTTGCATTGTTTTTGTAGAAAATATTTAAAAAATTCCGCTATTCTAATTTTATACAAAAACAATACATATTAAAAAATTCATAAATGACTATATACACTATCCTAGCGGATTGACTAGGTCGAAATAACATATTCTATCCAAGTAATTTATCTCACTTAAAAAAATGATTGCTTTTAGACTTCTCCTGCACTTTCTTTACGGCCTTTAAATATTTTTAACCTTTCATAAAATGAGAATCTTTTCTGCTTTTATTACTATTTTTCTATTTGCCTTCAGCATACAAAACTCACAAGCTCAGATTCAAATTGGTGCCCATGGAGCATATGCTATTTCTACACCCAAGGTAGAAGGTGATAAAAATACATGGGGTGGTGGTCTTCAAGCACGTTACTTTATTACACCTCAATTTGCCGCAGGAGTAGGCGTAAATCTTCTGAGTCAAAAAGTAGATTTTGCAGGTGTAGATGTAAAAACTTCTATTTTACCTATTACAGCAATGGCTGAATACTTTTTTACCGAAGAAGGAATTCGTCCCTATGCAGGCGTTAAAACGGGTATATATGTACAGAGTGTTTCTGCTCTTGGCAGTAAAGAATCTGAATCAGTTTTTGGAGTTGCTCCTAAGATTGGTTTACAAGTACCTATTGTAGATAACCTTGCTTTATTTGCTGAAGGAGAATACAATTTTATGTTTAACAAAAAGGAGTACGTAGATCAAGGTGCGGATAAAACGGAAAGATATATTCAACTTAATTTAGGAGTTGTATATACGTTAAATTTCAAATAATGACTTAAACAACAAAGGTAGGCTTCTATTAAGCTTACCTTTGTTGCTTCAAACCTATCGTAAATACAAATTCCCCAACGCATCATACGCCATTACTTCTTCACTCACTAACTCCCGAACGAGCAATAGAAAAGCGTTTTCATTCTTCGGAGCTAAACGAGCCACTAATTGCTGAATGGTAATGGGTCCACTCGCTAATGCATCTACGATTCGTTGCTTTTCCTGCGTCATCGAGCCCGCCGTTTGACGGGCTTTTTTTCGAGCCACGCAGGTATCACAAATCCCGCACTCGTAATCGGTAGACTCGTCAAAATATTCGAGTAATAGCTGCGTTCGGCAACGGGTCGTATTGCCCACGTACGCAATCATGGCCTGTACTTTGCTCAAGTCGCGGTCCCGGCGGGCCGCAATGGCCCGTACCGAAAGCGGTAGGCCAGCGGCATCGTAACGGGCCGTAATGAAGGTTAGTTGCGGTTTGGTTTTTTGCGGATCGTATTCGATCACATTTAGTTCTTCCAGCCGGTACAACAGCGTCCGTACCTCGGCTTCGGATACCAGAAAAGCTTTAGCAATGGCCGATTCTGAAATAATCAGGTATTCTGTAAATAAGGCCCCTCCGTACAGCCGTAACAGCAGTTTCGTAAAGCCATCAAAGCGTTCGTTGCGTACCTGAAATTCGTATAATTCGCGGCTGTTGACCGTAAAATGCAGTTTGGACGGATTGTGATACGATTCACTCATCTGAATGAACCCTTCACTTTCCAGAATTTTTAGGGCGTAGTAGGTCTCAGTCGTAGCCAGTCCAAACGTCGATTGAAAGTCATTCAGATCAAAATCGTAACTACTCCCCTCACCCGCTCCAATGGCCAGCCGGAAATAATTCGCCAGACATTGGTAAACCCGGCGGACAAAATCCAGTTCGGGATACTGCTGCTCTACCTGTTTAACCAACTCTTTTCCATCCCCCGGAGCTACCAGAGCTACGGCGTAGGCTTTTTCCCCATCCCGACCGCCGCGTCCGGCCTCCTGAAAATAGGCTTCGAGGGTATCCGGCAAATCCAGGTGAATGACCGTCCGCACGTCGGGTTTATCGATCCCCATCCCAAAGGCATTCGTCGCCACCATCACCCGTATACGCCCCTTAAGCCAGGCTTCCTGCCGCATGGCTCGGTCCGAGGCACTTAAGCCCGCGTGATAAAACGTCGCCGGAATACCCCGGCGGCTGAGTTCGTTGGCAATGGCCTGCGTACGGCGGCGGCTCCGGGCGTACACCACGGAGGTACCGGGGACATTGGTAAGGATTTTCTGTAAGCGTACTTCCTTATCTTCCGTCGTAATAATCGAATAGGAAAGATTAGGCCGGGCAAAGCTTTGCTGAAAAATCCGCTCGTTCCGCATGGCCAGTTTTTGCACGATGTCGGCTTTGACTTCTCGTGTAGCCGTAGCCGTCAGAGCCAGCAAAGGCAGCTTGGGGAAAAGCTCCCGGAACTCAGCGATTTGCAGGTACGGTGGTCGAAAATCGTAACCCCAGGCCGACACGCAGTGGGCTTCATCCACTGCAATCAGGTTGATTTTCATTTGCTTGGCCCGTACCCGAAACAGCTCGGTTCGTAAACGCTCGGGTGATACGTACAGAAATTTCACATCACCGTAAATACAGGCATCCAGCGTATGATCAATTTGTCGGTAGCTCATGCCCGAGTACACGGCTTCGGCGTGTATACCGCGTTTTCGCAGGTTTTCCACCTGATCCTTCATTAAAGCAATCAAAGGCGAAATGACAAGGCACAAGCCCGGCTGAGCCAGGGCCGGCACCTGAAAGCAGACGGATTTTCCTCCTCCCGTGGGCAACAGGGCCAGTACATCATGCCCAGCCAGCACTGATTCAATAATTTCCCGTTGCATGGGTCGGAAGACATCGTATCCCCATACTTGCTTTAATAGTTCGTCAATCGTCATGGTCAAAAGCTACCTCTTTTTCCGGTTTTCCAGGCTCCTTAAATTTTGTCCAAAAATAACACGAGCTTGTGCCGCGTTTGACTATAAAATCGCGTAATTGAAAGAGAATCCTTTCTGGGTTCTTACGCAAGGGTTGTAAAAACAATTCACAGATAGAATTTGTATCGTTAGAAAGATTACCTTACTCGTGCTATGAAAAAAATTTTACTCTTATGTTTTTGCTTGGTTAGTGGACTGGCCTGGGGTCAGAGAACGTTGCCACAAGCCAAGAAAATTCGTACGAACGCTTCCTCTGACCTGATCTTTTTACCCGCGAAAGGAACCGTTTGTTATTCAACAGGGCAGACCGATAGTCGTATTGGTCCTCCACCGGAATTCCTGCGGCGACGTGGTGGACGTACCACCGCCACGACAGCCCAGATCATTGTGGAATACGAAGGTTTTTCGGATAGTGCCCGCACGGCTTTTCAATACGCCGTCGATATCTGGTCTTCCCTGATTGTCTCCCCCGTTCCCATTCGCGTGCGAGCCATCTGGACTAACCTGGGCGGTACTGCCAACGGATCCATCGTGCTAGGTGGGGCCCGTCCGTACGCGTACGTAGCGGGTGTGCAGGGAGCCTTGAAAGCCAATACTGCGTATCCGATTGCACTGGCCGAGAAACTAGCCCGTCAGAATCTCAACGGCGATCAACCCGATATTTACTGTCAATTTAATAGTAACAGTCAGGTAAACTGGTATCTGGGTACGGATGGGGCGGCCAACGGTTCACGGGGTCGTCAGGATCTGGTCACCGTCGTCACGCATGAGCTGGGTCACGGCTTAGGCTTTACGAGTTCTTTCTACGCTGAAAACCCAATCGGCGTATGGGGCAATGATTCGAATTATGGCTATCCCGAAGCGTTCGACCACTTTGTAGTGAATGCCAATAATCAGCAGCTCATCGATCAAACGCTATTTAGCAACCCTTCCAACGAGCTGTACCGACAACTGACCAGCAATAACCTGTTCTTCAACGGCCCCCTTGCCACGCAACGCAATGGCGGTACAAAACCGAAACTATACGCTCCCACTACTTACAGCGTCGGGTCCAGTATTTCGCACCTCGACGAAACGACCTACCGTACGGGGACGGCCAATGCCCTGATGACGCCCTCGCTGGCCCGGGGAGAAGTCAACCAGAATCCGGGCCCCATCGTCATGAACATCTTTACGGATATGGGTTGGAAATCTACCTCTATTCTGCACGAACGGCTTCGGGATTCAGAAGATCTACTCGGACGACCCATTACGTTCCGGGCAACGGTCGTTAGTGATACCACATTGAAAGGGAACGTACGACTTTCCTACACGATCAATGATACGACCCGGGCGAATGCCACGACTGTTAACATGACCCAGTCGGGTTCGGAGTATACCTATACGCTGGCGGCGTCGAATACGCCCCGGATCATCCGTTACTGGATTACGGCCGAGGATAACTCTAACCGCGTTTTCACTAGCCCCGCCGAAGCTCCCAGTCGGGCTTTCTGGACCTTCCGTATCGGTACCGACAATACGCCACCCACCATTACACACGTTCCGCAATCAACGATTTTATCCACGGCAGATTCGCTGATTCTGGATGCCGATGTTTTTGATGACTTTGATTTCGGTATTGATACGACTTACATTGAGTACCGGATCAATGGCGTAGCTCAGGCTTCAGTGCCCATGCCTCGCTTAGGCTATTACGTCACCAATGGGATTCGCAGCAACAACATCTACGCAGTTGGCGTACTAACGTTTCCATCGGGACGGATTAAGGGCGGCGATAAGATTGAATACCGTATTGTAGCTCGTGACCGTTCCAAAGCCCGTAACCAGGGTACACTACCCGCCACGGGGTACTTCACCGTCAACGTAGCGGGCGTAGGTACTGCGGTTGCGGAGTACGTCAATGATTTTAATGCCACGACCGCAGCGAATGATTTTTCGGGGAATGGTTTCCAGATTACTACGCCGACGGGTTTCCTCGACGCAGCTATTCATTCCGATCACCCCTACGTTGATGGCCCTGCCAGTCAGGGGTACGAAGCAAACTACGTCTACACTTTACTGAAACCCATTCGGCTTTCGGATCAGGACCCCTTTATTCGGTTCGATGAAATCTGTCTGGTCGAACCAGGAGCTGCAGGTTCCATTTTCGGTAGTTCTGACTTCTATGATTATGTGGTGGTGGAAGGCTCAAGGGACGGGGGAAAAACCTGGGTTCCTTTCGATGACGGCTGGGATGCCCGGGCCAACAACGAATGGCTGACGGCCTATAATTCGCAGCTAGTTCGGGCGAACGGAGCCGAAAACTCTACCTACGCCGGTACGGCAGGGCTGTACAAACGCCGGGAAGTAAACATGCTGGGTTCGGGTTATTTCAGTCCGGGTCAGCAGGTACTGGTCCGTTTCCGCTTATTCGCCGATCAGCTTTCGCACGGCTGGGGCTGGAGCATCGATAATTTGTATATTCAACGGGCAAAACCGGTCGTTACTTCGGTAGAGCCTACGCTGCAACGGGCCATGATAGCGGTATCTCCAAACCCTAGTAATACGGGTGAATTTTTGGTGGAAGCGGACTTTCCTTCAGTCACCCAATCTTTAGGTCTTTCAGTCACGAACCTGTTTGGCCAATCGCTTTATCAGAAAACCATCGCCAATCCAGGTTCCTTGCGGGAACGCTTGTCGCTGACAAATCTGCCCGCGGGTACGTACCTGATTCGCTTCCAGACGGACGCCGAAGTCATTACCCGACGGGTCGTGATTGCCAAATAAAAACCAATACGTTACCAAAAGCCGGGTGCCTTATCTCACCCGGCTTTTTTGTGCTTCTAACGCTCTTCTTTAACCTGGTGACGCGTACCTTTAAGGCACGAATTACCCTTTCTCCCATGAAATTTCTCTGGTATTGCCTCCTTTGCCTAGTCCTGCTTGGGCAGTCTTCCTGCCGCGTAAGTCGTCAGCGGTCCTCGCTTACTTCGCTGGATACGCTCTGGCAGTCGAACGCGTTTCAGCATCACCACGCCGGACTGATGATTCTGGACGCGGATACCCGCAAGGTGGTCTACCAGCACAATGCCGAACGCTATTTTGTACCCGCATCCAACACTAAGCTTTTTACTTTTTATGCGGGAATGAAAATGCTGGGCGATTCCATCGAAGCCCTGCGATACGTCGTTCAGCAGGATTCACTAATCTTCTGGGGTACGGGGGATCCTTCGCTGCTCAATCCCAATCTGCCGAGTACCAAGGTGGTGGATTTTCTGCAATCCCGTTCGGAAAAGCTGTACTTCTGGCCCGGCAACCCGCTCCTTAAACCCTACGGACCCGGCTGGGCCTGGGATGATTACAACGACTATTACCAAGCCGAACGAACCAGCCTTCCCCTATACGGCAATGTCGTCCGGTTTACCCGAAAATCGGACCAAACAGTACAGGCTAATCCCAGCCAATTCCGGTATACACTGGATACGTTGCATCGGGATTTTCAGGTTCGCAGGGCGGAAACCGAAAACCTCTTTTACGGTACGAAGGCACCGATTCCCCTGCGGTATGAGCAGGACGTACCTTTCCGGACTTCGACGGAAGTAACGCTGCAGTTACTCAGTGATACGCTGCAAAAACCCATTACTCCTTTACCGGCTTTTACGTCGAAGGTATACCAGCCCCTGCGTTCGGTAGCGAGTGATACGCTTTTTAAACGCATGCTTCAGCCATCGGATAATTTCCTGGCCGAGCAGATTCTCCTACTCGTTTGTGCCAAACTCGAACAGCCTTTCGATCCCGGTACAGCGATTGATTACATGCTCAACAACCACCTAAGGGATCTGCCCGATGCTCCACACTGGGTAGACGGTTCGGGTCTTTCCCGGTATAATCTCTTCACGCCCCGCAGTATCGTGGCGTTACTGGAAAAACTACTCGCCGAAGTGCCCCGCGAGCGGCTTTTTCCGCTACTGGCCGTGGGTGGACAAAGCGGTACACTCAGGAATAGTTACCGCTCCGCCGATCGGAAACCGTACCTGTTTGGGAAGACGGGTTCGCTATCTACCTGCTATAACCTGAGTGGCTATTTGCTGACCAAAACGGGTAAAACGTTGCTGGTCAGTTTTATGAATAATAACTTCAACCGACCCACGAGTGAGGTACGTAAGGAAGTTGAACGCGTACTCACGGCCATTCACGAGCAGTATTGAAGCAAGGGTTGCGTGTCTATTATCCGTATTTCTTGCGTACTTTTGTCGCGGAAATCCACAATACATGCAGTCCCAAAAACCTTTCATTGTTGGCATTACGGGTGGTAGTGCGTCGGGTAAAACGTTGTTTTTGAAAAGCCTTTTAGCGGCTTTTCCCCAGGAACAAATCACATTAATTTCACAGGATAACTACTACCGGCCCCGGCACGAAATTCCGCTGGACCGGCACGGTGTCCATAACTTTGATCTTCCCGAGTCCATTGATTTTCAGCAGTACGCTCAGCACATTCACGACCTGCGGGAAGGGAAACTGGTGGAAAAACTGGAGTACACGTTCAACAACCCGGAGATTGTTCCGGCCATGCTGACGTTCCAACCTTCGCCCATCATTGTCGTGGAAGGTATTTTCGTATTTTACTTCGAAGAAATCGCGAACATGCTGGATCTGAAAGTCTTCATCGATGCTAAAAACAAGGTGAAGCTAAACCGCCGGATTCGTCGTGATGCCGAAGAGCGAGGCTACGACATCAACGATGTATTATACCGCTGGGAGCACCACGTCAAACCGACCTATCAGAAATACATCAAACCCTTCCGGGCTCAGGCGGATATTGTCATTCCCAATAACGAACACTTCGAAAAAGGGTTGGACTTGCTGGTCCATTATCTAAGAATGCTGATTACTACGTCAGGAAGCTCAAATCTGGGTACAATTGACCCTGAACAGGCTCGGTAAAAAGGCTTCTCCGGAAAATTGATTTTTCAGGACTTTCAGACCACTGGCAAAATGCGTTACTTTGCAGGGCATTTTGCGGGATCAAAGAAAGCGGACGTGGTTCGCGAAGGTCACTTGCCTTCCCTCTTTCATCTCTTTTCACGACAGGAAATCACCATAAACTTTTCTCTTCTATGAGTACGATTCAGTACGTACACGCTCGCCAGATTCTGGATTCGCGTGGCAACCCAACCGTTGAAGTAGACGTTCGCACCGAAAATGGCTTCCTGGGTCGGGCTGCTGTACCTTCCGGAGCTTCTACGGGCGTTCACGAGGCGGTTGAACTTCGCGACGACGACAAGTCTGTATACTTAGGTAAAGGCGTGTTGAAAGCCGTTGAAAACGTCAATGAACTGATCTACCCTGAAATTCTTGGTATTTCTGTATTCGAGCAGAACATGATCGACAAAATCATGATCGAGTTGGACGGTACGCCCAACAAAAGCAAACTCGGAGCTAACGCCATTTTAGGCGTGTCGCTGGCAATCGCTAAGGCGGCGGCTCAGGAAGCGGGTCTGCCCCTGTTCCGTTACATCGGTGGTGTTAACGCCAACACGCTGCCCGTACCGATGATGAACATCATCAACGGTGGTGCTCACGCTGATAACGCGATCGACTTCCAGGAGTTTATGGTTGTTCCGGCTAAAGCAGAAACGTTCTCGCAATCCCTCCGTATGGGAACGGAAGTATTCCACGCCCTGAAAGGTGTACTGAAATCAAAAGGGTACTCAACCAACGTAGGTGACGAAGGTGGTTTTGCTCCGAACATTCAGTCGAACGTAGAAGCGCTGGAAACGGTATTACAGGCGATTGAAAAAGCTGGTTACCGTCCGGGCGAAGACGTATTCATCGCCATGGATGCTGCCGTATCTGAACTCTACAACGCAGAAACGGGTAAATATATCTTCAAGAAATCAACGAAAGACGAATTGACGTCTTCTGAACTGGTTTCTTACTGGACGGAATGGGTCAACAAATACCCCATCATCTCCATCGAAGACGGTATGGCCGAAGACGATTGGGATGGCTGGAAAGCTCTTACCGACAGCATCGGTTCAAAAACGCAGCTGGTGGGTGACGACTTGTTCGTAACCAACGTGAAGCGTCTGGAAATGGGTATCGAAAAAGGTGTAGCCAACGCTGTACTGGTGAAAGTAAACCAAATTGGTTCACTTACCGAAACGATCGATACCGTAAACCTCGGCAAGCGTAACAGCTACAACAACATCATGTCGCACCGTTCGGGCGAGACCGAAGATGCTACCATTTCTGATCTGGCCGTTGCTCTGAACACGGGTCAAATCAAAACGGGTTCTGCTTCTCGTTCCGACCGTATGGCGAAATACAACCAATTGATCCGGATCGAAGAAGAACTGGGCGATTCAGCGTACTTCCCCGGCTTGAAAGCGTTCTAATTCGCTGGCAGTCTTTTGGGCTATGGGCTTGGGTTCTTTTCGGAGAACTTAAACCCATAGCCCATTTTTTTGTTACAAAGGTGTAATCCCCTCTCGACTATGTCTCGTTTCAAGCCCTCTCAATTTCGTATCCTGGCCGGAATCGTCTGGTTCGTGATGATTTGTATTAGCGACTACAGCCCCTTCAAACAGTGGGAAATGAGTCGTGAATTGGTGGCGTTAAAAGAGCAGAAGAAATTCATGGAAAAGGAAATCGTCCGGGTACACGACGAGCGGAAAGCCATCAACGAATCGCCCACATCGCTGGAAACGTTTGCCCGGGAAAAGTACCACATGAAAAAGGAAAACGAAGAGGTGTTTGTACTGGTGGATGAGCAGGGGAATCCGGTGGAGTGAGGGTTTGAGGTTTCTAGGTAGGTTTGAGATTAGGTTTAAGGTTTGACACTTGTTAGGTTTCCGTGAGTCGGCTGCAGTATTGGCTGAGGTTTGATTACAGAAGGGCGACTAGTGTACATTTCCAAACTTGTACCCACCATTAAGTAGTCTTTAACTGCCTGGTTAGCCAATCCGAAAGCGATTCGTAAAGCTCCCATGTATTGCGAATGCATAGCTGCTAAGTTCCAGATTACAAATCTGAAACAGCGAAGAGTCTACCAGACGATCTGAGCCTTACCGGTTTAGTAGCATTATGGATAATACTCCTTAGATTAACACCTTCTAGTCAGGAAATACTAATTGATCTCTTTTCAGCATTGAAAACTGCCCATTGAAAACAATACAATGATTAACGTTCTTTTTGTTTGCCTAGGAAATATTTGCCGCTCGCCGCTGGCGGAAGCTTTGTTCAAGAAAGCGGTGGAAGAACGCGGGCTATCCGACCAGATTTACTGCGATTCTGCGGCAACGAGTACTTACGAAATTGGTAATCGTCCCGATCACCGTACCCGCCGCAATGCGGAGTCGCATGGGCTGCAGCTCGATCACCGGGCCAAGCAGCTTCGCAAGTCCGATTTCGTGGATTTTGATTACATCATTGGCATGGATGATTCGAATTTTGATAACATTCAAACCATGTCCTACAAATTCAGCGGAGCGTATCCCCGTCACGAGCAGGTATTCCTCCTACGGAAATTTGATCCACTGGTGGATTCGTCCAGCATGACCATTCCTTCCCTGCCCGATCCGTATTACGAGGCGGATGAAGCCTTTGAAGAAGTATACCAGATTGCCGAACGCAGTACAAAGAAGCTACTGGACTGGATTGTTGAGCAGCATGGCTTAACGGCTCGCCAGGATTAGAGCGGCTTTTATCCGCCGCTTTTCATAAACTTCTGTCCCGATTCTGATTCCTTCAAATTACCTTTGCTCCGAATTCCATTGATAGGTCCATTCTCATCCCCTAAATATCGTGAGCAAAAAAGTTCTCTTAGTCATCCTCGACGGATGGGGCATTGCCAAACAAGGTGAAGAAGACCGTTCGGCGATCATTGCCGCTCAAACGCCTTTCTACGATTCCTTATTTGCGAATTATCCGCATTCTACGCTCGTCACCTTCGGCCCGGCGGTAGGTTTGCCCGTGGGTCAGTTTGGCAACTCTGAAGTAGGTCACATGAACCTCGGAGCGGGTCGTACCGTTAAGCAAAGTCTAGTACGGCTGAATGATGCCATCGAGCAGGATACCCTTCGCCACGAACCCGTATTGGTAGAGGCTCTGGAATACGCCAAGGCGAACCAGAAACCGGTACACCTGATTGGACTGGTTTCCGATGGCGGTGTACACGCCCATATCAATCACCTCAAAGCCCTTTGCAACGTTGCCAAAGACAATGGTTTGCAGGACGTATTCATCCACGCCTTTACCGATGGCCGGGATACTGATCCTAAGTCTGGTGTAGGCTACTTAACAGATCTACAGCATTTTTTGCCGACTTCCGTTGGGAAAATTGCTAGTGTTACGGGCCGGTATTACGCCATGGACCGGGACAATCGTTGGGAACGCATCAAGCTGGCCTATGACGTGATGGTGAAAGGCGTAGGCCAACTAACGCCCGCTGATCAGCTGATTCCAACGATGCTCCAGTCCTACGCAGAAGGCGTAACGGATGAGTTCATCAAGCCGATCTTATTGACGGAAAATGGTCAGCCGATTGCGACTATTCAGGAGGGCGACGTCGTTCTGTGTTTCAATTACCGCACCGACCGTCCGCAGGAAATCACGAAAGCTTTAACGCAGGAAAATTTCCCGGAATACGGTATGCATACCCTCGACATCCGGTATCTGACGCTGACCAACTATAATAAGTCGTTTACGGGTGTTCATGTGATTTTTGACGATTCCAACCTGCCCGCTACACTGGGTGAAATCATCTCGAAAGCGGGCAAGAAACAAATCCGGATTGCTGAAACGGAGAAGTATCCGCACGTCACTTTCTTCTTCTCCGGAGGTCGTAACGAACCTTTCGAAGGAGAAAATCGGATTCTGTGCCCGTCGCCCAAAGTAGCTACATATGATCTGAAACCCGAAATGTCCGTCTACGACGTTCGGAATGCCTTAGTTCCTGAACTGGAAAAAGGAGAAGCGGATTTCGTATGTCTGAACTTTGCCAACCCGGACATGGTAGGCCACACGGGTAGCTTTGAAGCCGTAGTTGCTGCCTGCGAATCAGTAGATGTGTCGCTGAACGCCGTTGTTACCGCCGCCCGCAACAGTGGGTATTCGGTTATCGTCCTGGCCGACCACGGCAACGCGGATTACATGATCAACGACGACGGTAGCCCCAATACGCAGCACAGCCTGAACCTGGTTCCCTGCATCTTACTCGACGATGATCACAAAACGATCAAAGACGGAAAACTCGGCGACATCGCCCCAACCATTCTTTCCCTAATGGGCATCGAAAAACCCGAAATCATGACGGGAGACGTGTTGGTGTAGGCATTCGTTTTCGTTATTTAAATAAAAAAACGTCCGGACGTAAAGTTCAGACGTTTTTTTATGCCTCTACTGTTAACTATCGCGAAGTAAAACTTTGCTGTTCACGCTTGGTATCAGAAATCCGGCTGGTTTGCACGGGCAAGGCACGGGATTACAAATCCCGTTCAGATCGCTTTCGAATTACAAACCTAAAAGAGACGCTTCCTTCATCCAGCTTATCAACCCCGAAAGGGTTCAATGTGCTTAGCCCCGTATGCAATGCGGGGTATGGGTGCGTCCCGCCCGGTAGGCACACCAACTTCTGCATCCGTAGTAAATGCTACGGACAACCCGCCCCGCTCACTTTATCGGATTGTGCCCATCACAACTGGAAACCACAGCGGCGGCCGCTCAAAACTCTAAAGCCAAAACTCCCCTACACCGCATATTCCTTCCGCCGCCAGAAGTACCAGCCTGCCCCCAACAGAGCAATCAGTACCAGCGGACCGAGCAAATTGAGTACCTGCCAAGCCGTCCGGTTTTCGTCTACCTGTATTTTGTCGAGGGGGCGAAGTTTAAACTCCTTGGTACGGGCGGTAATAACGCCGTTATCATCAAGCATGTAATCCATCGCATTCAGGATAAAGTCCTTGTTGGCGTACACGTGCCGATCCGGACTGAAGCGGTCGAAACCCAGCGGTAAGGGTACTTCCCGCTTTGGATCAAAGTCATTGAGAGCCATATCTCCATCGGCAACGACCACAATTTTTGAAGGCTGATCCTGCAGGGCAAAGCCCTTGGCTCGCGGGTCGTCGGGTAACAAGCGATTCCGGAACAGCGACGAGAACTTCCCTTCCAACAAATACGCCACCGCTTTCGGTCCACCGTTGTACTGCGTCGGATCGGGTTTACGGCCGGCCTCATTATAGGGAATCACCGCCGGAGCGTGCAGACTTTGGGTGTACGCAGAAGTAAATAGCAAGGGCGTTTTCCGAATGCCTTCCGCCCCGACCGTATCGAGTGACCCCACGTAGCGTCCGTATATCGCATCCAGATTTCGGGTGATCGGCGATTTTCCGAAGGAATTCAGTAACGGATAAAACCGCCAGGGCATGAGCTGAATGTTGGCTTTATCGCCCATCGTTCCAATATTCAGTGGAATTTCGGCGGACAGTAAATCTTTCACTACAACCGGATTAGCCCGTAATCCGTACCGGAACAACAGTTCGTCCAGCTTCAGATTCGTGGGCTGAGCATAGACCCCTTCCCGGCCTACGGAATCCGTTTGTACCTGATCAATGAGGAACATGGCTTTTCCTCCATGCACAATAAACTGATCGAGTTTGAGCTGATCATCTTCCGAAAATTCCTGATCGGGCTTCACAACCAATACGGCATCGAGTCCACCCAGATTCGGAGACGTTTGCAGGTTGACCTGATAGATTTCGTAATGCTTCTGCAAAGCCACAATCAAATCCGAAATGCGTACGGGATTGAGTTTCTTCGAAAACGTCGAAAGCAGTCCGATCTTTTTCTTTTCCTTTTGGGTAAGCTCCCGCAGAGCCGTCGCCAACGTGTACTCGATATTTTCCGCCGAGAGATTCAGGTTTTCCTGAGCGGATTTAGAAATGTTGCCTTTCAGTAGTTGAACCGCCGTTTCCTTGTTCTGGTACGTCAGCAACGCTCCCGGCCAGACGAGTTTCTGGGTACGGCTGTCCTGGCCGCCTTCGACCACATTCGTCGGAATCAGCCCCTTTTCAGTCAGACTTTCGTAAAATGCATTGCGTTTCTCGCCATTCGTTTCCGCCGAGGGGTCGATGAATCGATACTCCAGGTGTCCGCCCGACTGAGCCTTAAATTCCTCCAGCGTTTCACGTACGGATTCCCGCAGGTGACGAAAGCCCGGATTTAGGTCACCATCTAGATACACCTTCACGTACACTTCCTCGTCCAGCTGATCGAGCAGGTTTTTAGTCGCATCCGAAAGGCTATACCGTTGATCTTCCGTCAAATCCAGACGAACGTAGAAAAAACTGGCCAGGACATTCAGGGCCACCATTCCAATGATTAAAAGCAGGGGACGCAGGTACTTGGATTTCATAGTGCAAAAATCACGCTTTTTACGGCTTTAGAACTAACGCCCCGCCCGATAAAAAATTTTCTTTCCTTAGATTGTAACCTTTCCCCCACCCTGGCGTATCCTTTCCCGAATTCTGAACCTTAGCCTACTCCATGACCGACGAACAGGCCATGCTAGCTGTCAAAGGAGGTGATTTGGACAAAGCGGCCATTTTGTACGAACGCTACAAAAAGTCGCTGCTCAATTTCTTCCTCTATCGACAACCGTCCCGGGACGTAGCCCGCGACCTTACCCAGCAGGTATTCCTGCGGGTGTTGCGGTATCGGCATACCTTTCGGGAAGAGGCCGTGTTCCGGACCTGGGTGTACGAAGTAGCCCGCAATGTATTTCACGATCACCTGAAAACAGTACGGCTGCAAACCAATGAAATTCCGGAATTACTGGATACGGAAGAGGAGCCCGAAGATCGCCATCAGCAATTACACCAGGCCCTGGGCCAACTGCCCGATTCGTACCGGGATGTACTCTTACTCAGTCGGTTTCAGAACATGAGTTACGAGGAAATTGGGCAGGTACTCGGACTGTCGGTGGCGAATGTGAAAGTACGGGCCTTTCGGGGCTTACAGAAGTTACGTGAATTGTATTTCCAGTTGAATGAATAAAGTCAACCAACGCATACGCTCGTGGAAAAAGATACGGTGATTATTGATTATTTGCTGGGACGCCTGTCGGAATCCGAACGGTTGGCCTTTGAGCAACAACTCGACGCCGACCTGCCCCTCAAGCAGGAAGCCGACGGATTGCAGAAAATCTGGTCCAATGTTCAACAACAGGAAGTCGAACCGGATGCGGGAATGGATACGTCTTTCTATGCTTTACTGGATCGGGAAAAAGAAAATCAAGCCATTGAAAAAGCTCGCCAACAACCCCTCAAGGCCTTACCCCGCCGACGCTCTTACTGGCCTTATGCCGCCGTACTGGCCGCTTTCGGACTCATGTTCTGGCTGGGCCGCCTGACGGTTACACCTACCGTACGGACGCTTACCGTCGAAAAAAAGGTCATGCAACCGTTGGCAATGCCCCCTTCAGAAGAGGTTGCCCAGGTAGAAACGCCGAAGGCCGCGGAAACAAAAGAGACATCGCTAACGAAGGTTCAGCAGGAAGTAGCTACGCTTCGCAAGGAGCTGAAGGTTACCCAGGAACTGGTCGTGCTGGGCTTATTACGGAAAGAATCAGCGGCCGAGCGGCTGAAGGGCTTACAGTACGCCAGTCATCTACCCGAGTTAAAACCGGAAGTACTACGCAGTCTGGTACGAACCCTTCGGCAGGATGAGAATATCAACGTACGACTCGCCGCCATTGAAACCTTACGGGCGTATGGACAAAATCCTAAAGTTCGGGAAGCCTTTCTGGCCCGGCTGGAAACCGCTTCCGAAGTCCCTGAGCAACTAAGCGTCATAGAAACGCTGGTGGGCTTACGCATTCAAGAAGCACTGCCGCAGCTCAAACACCTGACCGAAGACGAAACGGTCGATCCCCTCATTCGCCAAAAAGCACAGCAAAGCATTCAACTATTAACCATTTAATGTCATGAAGAAAGGATTTATCGCGGGGTTGATCCTGCTAAGTAGTAGCCTTTTCGCTCAGGAAAAACCGAGCACCCAAACCTATCGTACCACATTCGCGGGGAAGAAAGTCGTACTCCGCATTGAACATGCCAACGTAACCATTCAGGGAACGGATGGTAACGAAATCCTAGTTGAAGCGCAGGGTATTACGCCCCCACCTAAAGAGGCTGAAGGCCTGCGACCCGTTGGGGGCGGCGGTACGGATAATACGGGCGTAAACCTTTCGGCTCGTACGGAAGGCGATGTACTCAATCTCACCACCAGTATCCGGCAGGATGGCATCAGTTATGTCATTCGGTTGCCACGCCGTTTGAATATAAACTGGCAATCGAATAACCGGTATGGCTTCGATGATTCTGAACTATCCATCAACGGAATACAGGGCGAAATTGAGGTTCGTACGGCTTCCACCGCGATTAATCTGAAAGACATTTCAGGACCGGTCATTGCCTATTCTTCTATGGGAAAAATCAACGCTCAGTTCAGTAAGGTGAATCAGAGCAAACCCATTTCCTTATCCTCGGGCCACGAGTCTATCGACATTAGTCTTCCCGCGGATACGAAAGCTCAGGTAGCCTTAGTAACCTCCATGGGTAATGCGTTTACCGATTTTGACATTAAGCCTTTACCTGACTCGTTGGTAATACGTCCCAAAGCGGCCGCCCGAGCCCGAGCCGTTGCTGGCGTCGGGGTTAAGGGATCGGCCATCAGCATTAACCAACAACTCGCGGCTGCCGATAAGGTCAGAGAACTGGCGGCTAAACAGGTAACGATTGTTGAAGATCCGATTTCTTCTGAAGCGATCTCCATCAACTACGCTACTGAGCCTGGAAACGCTTCTGTATTTTTTCCTTCGGAAGGAACGTCGGGTACTCGGGGCATCATTAACGCGCCCGGTGTTTCCATTAGGGTTCATTCTTCCATGGGCAATATCTATTTGCGCAAACGCAAGTAATCGATACCGAGCTTCTGAGTGTATCACTCAGAAGCTCACTAATGTTTCTATCTGCTGACGAATCAGGGTTTTGATAAACTCGTCCTGAATTTCGCCTTCGACCCAATTCTTTTTCAGGAAGGGAATCTTCACCCGCAGCCCCAATACCGTCGCGTTCATAAAGCTCATAATATCCGTCAGGTGACTCATCCCCAGCGGATTTCCACTTCCTCCATCCGAAATTCCCACCAGAGCCACCATCTTACCGCTCAATTTACTGGGATAATGGAATCCATCCAGAAACGCTTTCAGTACGCCCGGAAAAGACCCGTTGTATTCGGGAACGATGAAAATCAGCTTACTCGCGTTTTCGACCGAATCCCGAATGGCATTGAAGGCATCGTGCTTGCCAAAGTTGGCGTACAGAGCCGAGTAGATAAAGTCAATGGGCAAATCCGCCAGATCCACAATACGGGATTCGGCTCCCGCCTGCTGAATCTGTTGCCGATAATACTCCGCAATCTGGCGACTACGGGAATTTTTCTGATTCGTTGAAGAAACGATGGTGATCATGAATAATTTGTCTTTTCTTAGGTACCCTTTTGCCAGCTAGCTAGATTGCTGCAAGGTAAAAGGTTTCTCCACTTTTGAAGTGATTGTCGTTTATTTCCATTGCCCGTATGGACCATCCTTCCATCCTCAACCTGTTTGAATCGCAGGCCAATCCTCAGCGAGCGGCCTTTGTCGCCCGTTACTTCAAAACGGGTCCGGGGCAATACGGTGAAAACGATCTGTTCCTTGGCCTTTCTGTGGGACAAACCCGGGCCATCGCCAAACAGTTTCGTACCCTACCCCAGAAAGACGTTTTGGGTTTATTACAGAGTCCCTATCACGAACATCGGGCGGCGGCTCTGTTTATTTGGGTTGATCAGTTTAAGAAGGGTGATCCGCTCCAAAGGATGGAAATTTTTGAAAGCTATCTAGCCTATCGGCCGTACGTGAATAACTGGGATCTGGTAGACGTTTCCGCCCGTGACATTGTTGGGGCTTTTCTATATGATCAAGATCGAAGTCTTTTGTACGACTATGCTCAATCCAATCACCTCTGGAGCGTTCGTATTGCCGTGATTGCCACACTGTATTTCATTAAAAGGAAAGAATATACCGATACGCTGGCGCTGTGTGCCTTACTCCTTTCCCATCCGCACGACCTGATTCACAAAGCTTGCGGCTGGATGCTCCGGGAAGTAGGCCAACAGGATCGGGAAGTTTTAAAAGAATTTCTCGACGAACACACCCTACAGATGCCCCGTACGATGCTTCGCTACGCCATCGAAAAACTACCGGAATCCGAGCGACAGTATTATTTAAAGTTGAAGTAATGCAGGAAGTATTAAGAGCCCATTTGGAGCAAATCATACCGTTGACGGACGAAGAATTCACCTTCATCGAATCGCACTTTATTCTCAAAAAGTATAAAAAGCATCAGTTTCTCATTCAGGAAGGCATGCCCGTCAAGTACGTCTATTTTGTCGTCTCCGGACTTTTGAAACTAATACACACCGACGATACGGGCAAGCAGCAGATTATTTCCTTTGCTATGGAAGACTGGTGGGAAAGCGATTATCAAGCTTTTTATACGCAAACCGAAGCTACCTTTTCACTGGACTGTATTGAAGATAGCGTCGTGCTTGGTCTTTCGCTGGAAAGCTATCAGACGCTTTGCGAGCATCTACCCAAAATGGAGCATTTTTTCCTTCAGAAAGCGAACCGGGGGTATATGGCTTTGCAGCGGCGTTTGTTATCACTGATGACTAGCCAGGCCAAAGAGCGGTACCAACAGCTTATCCACCAATACCCTACGCTGGTTCAGCGGGTTCCTAAAACCTTGCTGGCTTCTTATCTGGGCGTTTCCCGCGAAACGCTGAGTCGACTTTCTTTCGGAGTGTGATCTACGTCACTCGAAAACTGTGCGGTAGCTCACCGTTGGGCCGTTCGATTCGCCGGACCTTTGTTGCGTTCATGTAAAGCAGCAAATCAAATGGAAAAGCGAATCATTAACCCCTGGCAATGGCAGGACGCACGGAATTACGTACAGGCCGTAGAAGTAAAAAATGTAACCTCCACCCTCTATTGTGCCGGGCAGGCATCCGTTTTAGCCGATGGTACGTCGAGTAATGCGGACATGAAAACCCAATTGCTACAGGCCATCGAAAATCTGGAACGGGTGATCAGTCAGGCGGGCTATGCGTGCCAGGACATCGTTCGGTTAAACGTCTACACCACTTCTTCAAAAGAGCTGTTCGCTCATTTTGATATTTTTCAGGACTGGATCACCAAACACGGGATTCAACAGGCCAGTACGTTTTTTGAAGTAAAAACGCTTTTTGAAACGTTATCGGTGGAGCTGGAAGCGACGGCGGTGAAGTAAGCTAAAATGCAAAAACGCTGGCAGAACGAATTCTGCCAGCGTTTGTAATGAAGCGCTCTCGTGGAGTGACCCCAACTACTATAAGTACTGATTTACGTTTACGGCGTTCAGATCTTCGAACGCGGCTTTCAGACGCGTAACGAAAGCCTTTTCACCTTCACGCAACCATACGCGGGGATCGTAGTATTTCTTGTTGGGAGAATCTTCGCCCGTAGGGTTACCGATTTGTGATTGCAGGTAGCCTTCTTTGGATTTGTAGAAGCCCAGAACACCATCCCAATACGCCCACTGCATATCCGTATCGATGTTCATTTTGATCGCACCGTAGCTGATGGCTTCGCGGATTTCTTCGCGTGAAGAACCTGAACCACCGTGGAATACGAAGTTTACGGGTTTCTCTGCTTCCAGACTGAATTTCTCACGGATGTATTTCTGTGAGTTGTTCAGGATGATGGGTTGCAGTTTTACGTTACCGGGTTTGTATACGCCGTGCACGTTACCGAACGCCGCAGCTACCGTAAAGCGGCTGGAGATGGCGTTGAGTTTTTCGTACGAATACGCTACTTCTTCGGGCTGGGTATACAGACGTGAAGAATCTACATCGGAGTTATCCACACCGTCTTCTTCACCACCCGTTACGCCTAATTCAATTTCCAGCGTCATGCCCATTTTGGCCATCCGCTCGAGGTATTTCGAAGAAATTTCGATGTTTTCTTCCAGCGATTCTTCTGACAAATCAAGCATGTGCGAAGAGTACAGGGGCTTGCCCGTCTGAGCGAAGAATTTCTCTCCGGCTTCCAGTACGCCGTCAATCCAAGGAAGGATTTTCTTGGCACAGTGGTCCGTGTGCAGTACAACGGGCACACCATAGCGTTCGGCCAGTAAGTGAATATGTTGAGCTCCTGAAATAGCTCCGGCGATAGCGGCTTGTTCGTTATCGTTTTTCAGGCCTTTTCCTGCGTAAAACTGAGATCCGCCGTGGGAAAATTGAATGATGACGGGAGAATTCAGGTCGCGTGCTGTTTCCAGTACTGCGTTTACCGTACTGCTGGAAATAACGTTGACAGCCGGAAGAGCAAATTGGTGTTTCTTAGCGAGTTCGAATAACTCCTGAACGGCATCTCCTGAAAGAACGCCCGGAGCAATTTGAGTTGCATTGGCCATACTAAGCGTTGAAATGTGATGATTATGAACTAAATTTTTTTACTCGTATCGAAAGAAGTTCGTCGTTTCTGAAACTGTGTATCCCGTTGAAACCAACCATACGAGGTTCGTTGTACGAGAACTTCAAGTTGATGAAGAAGAAGCATCTTACCAGAATCTTCCGGCCTGACCGGAAGGCGGCTGGCCATCAGCGGCTACAAACTTAGGCATTTTTCCTTCATCCGTCGTACTTCCATTTAAATAAGGTACAGAATCACTTTTTCGTTTCCAATCGGGGCCTGAAAAATCCAAAAAATCATAAAAAACGCATTAAAGCCGCCTCGAAAAGTACAAAAACTAACCAATAGCTAGTTTGCAAACCTAGGAATGGCCTATCTTTGATGTCCCAAATCAAGCTTTAGGTTTAGTGCCCGTCTGTTAGGGCTGCCTAAGCACTAAACTTCAAAAACTCTAACACATGTCTTGGTTCACCCGGAAAGACAAGGGTATTCAAACCCCCACTGAAGCCAAGCGGGAAGCTCCCGACGGGCTTTGGTACAAGTGCCCTCAGTGCGGGAACATCATGCATACCCGCGAGCACAAGCTGCAGGCTTATACCTGCTCGAAATGCAATTACCACGAAAAAGTCGGTTCGCAGGAGTATTTTGAACTGCTCTTCGACGATACCCTTTATACTGAACTCGATCCGACGATGACGTCGGATGATCCGCTCCACTTCAAAGATACCAAAGCTTATCCCGACCGGATCAAGGCTACCGAACGTAAAACGGGCCTGAAAGATGCGGTTCGTACGGGTTATGGCAAAGTACAGGGCATCGATATGGTGGTGGCGTGTATGGACTTTAACTTCATCGGCGGTTCGATGGGCTCGGTGGTGGGTGAAAAAATCGCCCGGGCGATGGATTACTCCCTGAAAAACCGGATTCCCCTCCTGATGATCTCCAAATCAGGGGGTGCCCGGATGATGGAAGCAGGATTCTCGCTCATGCAAATGGCGAAAACGTCGGCGAAAATTGCTCTGCTCGATCAGGCCAAAATTCCCTACATCTCGCTTCTGACCGATCCTACCACGGGCGGCGTAACGGCTTCGTTTGCCATGCTGGGTGATTTCAACATCTCCGAACCCGGAGCCCTCATCGGCTTTGCGGGTCCCCGCGTCATTCGCGAAACCATCGGTAAAGATCTGCCTAAAGGCTTCCAGAGTGCCGAATTTGTGCAGGAACACGGCTTCCTCGACTTCATCGTGGATCGCAAGGATTTGAAAGATCGTCTGGCGAAATTGCTGGAAATCATCTGGGTCAAGCCTGCGTAAAACCCTATTTCAGTATAAAAAGCCTGGGTCCCACGACTCAGGCTTTTTTCGTATCCCTACAGATCGTTTGTTCTTAGTATCTTTATCGCAACCATTTTAACTTCTTCACTGTATGCGTGGTCGCTTGTCGCTGGCTTTTCTCTGGCTCTGTACCTTATTTTTTATCGGTTGTAAATCTTCGGAACAAGCATCGGAGGGCTCTTCGGTAGCGATCTCCTGGAAATTAATTTCCAACTTCACCGATACTCCCTCTGGTTTTAAAGCCCGTTTTATCTTCAAAAATAATGGTAGTGAAACGTTGGGTAACAAGGGCTGGACGCTGTACTTCAACATGTCTCCCCGCCCGATTCTGGCTTCCAAAACACCGTCTCCGGCTACCGTCGAACACATCAACGGCGACTGGTACAAGCTCACGCCCAACGAAAGTTTTGAGCTGAAACCCGGTGCCAGTCTGGAAATTCCCTACGAAGCTTCGGTCGCTATCATCAAGGAAACAGATGCCCCGATGGGTCTGTATTTTGTGCATACGGACGGAAAAGAAGAGAAAATCGAAGAAGTAGCCGACTATACAGTCGAACCGTTCACAGAAAAAGAACAAATCCTACGCGGCCCCAACGATCAGATTCCTCTGCCCACGGCGGCCTATCAGTATCAGCAAAATGCGGCCCTGAGTCTGGTTTCGCCGGAACAACTGCCGGTCTTGATTCCGTCTCCGGTGAAGGTGACTAAAACGGCGGGCTCCATTAGTCTGACGAAGGAATGGCCCATTTATTACGCGAAAGGGCTGGCCAATGAAGCTGCGTTTCTGGCTCAACGCCTCCAGGTACTGACGGGCACCTCGTTTGTGACCAAAGAAGGAACGAGTACGGAGCAACGGATTCAGCTCAGTACGGGTTCCGTGGCTGTCAACGGTGTTACGAGCGAAGCCTATCAACTGAACATAGCTGCCAACGGTATCCAGATCGTGGGAAGTGATGCGGCCGGGGTTTTCTACGGCGTAGAAAGTTTACTGGCTTTGGCTCCGGTTGCTGCCTACCAGAAAGCGACCGCTCCCCTGGCCCTACCGCAGGTACAGGTAGAAGACGCTCCCCGCTTCAAATTCCGGAGTATGCACTTCGACGTTTGCCGAAATTTTCAAACCAAGGAAACGGTCAAACGCATGTTGGATTTACTGGCTTTCTATAAAATCAATCACCTGCTGTTTTACCTGACGGAAGATGAAGCCTGGCGGCTGGAAATTAAGAGTCTGCCCGAATTGACCGAAGTAGGTTCGCATCGCCAACATACGGCGGGTATGCAAACGGCGGCCCTACACCCCGCTTACGGCTCCGGTCCCCACGCCGATGCCAAGGGCAAATACGGCAGTGGATACTACACCCGTCAGGACTTTATTGACATCCTAAAATACGCTCAGCAACGACACATTCAGATTATCCCGGAAATCGGATTTCCCGGTCACTCGCGGGCGGCTATCAAATCCATGGAAGCTCGGTACGAGCGCTTCATGAAAGAAGGCAAAACGAAAGAAGCCGAAGAATTCCGACTGATCGATCCCGAGGATACATCGGTTTATAGCTCGGCTCAAGCTTTTAAGGACAACGTGATCTGCGTGGCTCGCGAGTCAGCGTATCATTTCTTTGAAACGGTAATTGCTGACGTAGCGAAGATGTACGACGAAGCGGGATTGAAACTGACCGTACTCCACGTGGGTGGCGATGAAGTACCGCAGGGCGTCTGGACGAAATCGCCGATGGTGGACGAATTGCTGAAGAAACATCCCGAAATCAAAGGTCCTCGCTACCTGCAGAGTTACTTCTTCGGACAAATGCTCAGCCGATTGAAAAAATATAAGCTGGAAATCCACGGCTGGGAGGAAGTAGCCCTGAACGTAGACGCCTCGGGTCAGTACGTAGCCAATCCGGATTTTGTGGGCAAAGGCGTCGTTCCCTACATCTGGAATAACGTATTCGATGTGGATCTGGGGTATCGCATGGCCAATGCAGGTTATCCGGTGGTGCTGTGTAATGTGACGAATCTGTACATGGATCTGGCTTACAACAATGATCCGAAAGAACCCGGTTTGTACTGGGGTGGCTTTGTCGGACCGAAAAACGCCTGGACCTTTGCTCCCTACGATTTTGCCAAGACTACCTATACCAATTCGCTGGGGAAACCACTGGATTTTACGGGCAAGCAGAAGCTCAAAAATCGTCAGAACATTCTGGGTCTGGAAGCTCAATTGTGGAGTGAAACCGTCAAAGGCCGCGACATGATGGAGTATTACGTGTTACCGAAACTCATCGGGTTTGCGGAAAGTGCCTGGGCGGCTGAGCGGCCCTGGGAGACGATCGAAAACCGTGACCAACGCGAGAAGTCCATGCAAACGGGCTGGAATGTGTTTGCCAATACGCTGGCTCAACGCGAACTTCCCCGCCTGAGTTACTGGAACAATGGCTATAACTATCGCATCCCAACGCCGGGAGCGGTTCTGGAAAATGGTACCCTCCAAGCCAATGCCGAGTATCCCGGCCTGCAGATTCGGTATACAACAGACGGCTCCGAACCTGGACCACAGTCTACGCTGTACCAATCGCCCGTGCCGGTACAGGGAACGGTGAAACTGAAATGCTTCGATTCGGCGGGTAAATCAAGCCGTATGGTCACCGTGGGTAAGTAAGCCTAGCTGTAAACAAAAAAGGCAGTCAGGGTCTAGGCTCTGACTGCCTTTTCATTGATTCGACCACGATTCGTCTGGTCACTACCGCAGTTGCCTGCGTGGCTCGTAGCAGCCCTAAGGGGTGTTGGTTACCCTAAACGGCAGACCCGATCACCGAACTTAACCGTACGCATTTAGTTACTTATCAAAAGTCATAAATCCCTACTTTTTCAATGTTTTAGCTTCGTTCCAAAAGACGTCCATTTCAGCCAAGGTCATGTCTTTCAGGCTTTTTCCTAACTCTTTGGCTTTCGTTTCGATATACTGAAAGCGGGTAATGAACTTCTTATTGGTACGCTCCAGAGCCGTTTCGGGATTGATGTCCACAAAGCGAGCGTAATTAACCAGCGAGAATAATACGTCACCAAACTCACTCTCGGCTCGTTCCGTATCATGCACGGCTCCGGCTTTGAACTCCGCCCGGAATTCGTCAATTTCTTCGCGTACTTTATCCCAAACCTGTTCCCGATCTTCCCAGTCAAAACCCGCTCCACGGGCTTTTTCCTGAATCCGCATGGATTTCACCAGAGCTGGTAGCGAACCAGGTACGCCACCTAGTACCGACTTATTCCCTTCTTTAATTTTTAGCTGTTCCCAATTCTGTTTGACCTGTTCTTCGGTATCGGCCTGGGCTTCGCCGTAGATATGGGGATGCCGATCCACCAGTTTCTTACACAGGCTGTCCATCACATCCGTAATATCAAAATCGCCCGTTTCGGAAGCAATGCGAGCGTAAAAAACCAGATGCAAGAGTACATCTCCCAGCTCTTTTTTGATTTCATTGAGATCCTTCTCCAGAATCGCATCCGACAGCTCATAGGTCTCTTCAATCGTCAAATGCCGTAGCGAGTCCATGGTCTGCTTACGATCCCAGGGGCAATTTTCGCGAAGCTCATCCATGATCGTCAACACCCGATCAAAGGCCATCAATTGTTGTTTTCGCCGACTGGGCAACTCCTCAAATACCCGGGGCTGCTGGGAAGGGTGAAGTTCTTTTTGCATAAGAATACCGTTAAATCTAAAAGCAGTTAGGGTTTTGAGTGTAGTGTTTTGGAAGGAACCCCAGTCAAAACGCCAAACTCAAAACCCTAAACCTACTACGCATTTATTCATTTATTCCGCTAAAAACGGATAGCGATAATCCGTTGCGGGTACAAATCCTTCTTTAATCGTACGAGCCGATACCCAACGCAACAGGTTTTGCATCGAACCTGCCTTGTCATTGGTTCCGGAGCCCCGGGCACCGCCGAAGGGCTGCTGACCCACCACGGCTCCCGTACACTTATCGTTTACGTAGAAGTTTCCAGCGGAGTTCACCAACTTACGGCTTGCCAAGTCAATGGCGTAGCGATCCTGCGAGAAGATGGCACCCGTCAGAGCGTACGGCGACGTACGGTCAATCAGGCTCAGCGTTTCTTCAAACTGCGTAGGTTCGTACAGATAGATCGTCAATACGGGACCGAAGATTTCCTGTTCCATCGTTTCCGAATGCGGATCCGTCGTCAAGATCAACGTCGGATCGATAAACCAGCCTTTGGATGAATCGTACGTACCACCCCAGATAATCTCGTTGGCCGAGTTTTGGCGGGCCCGCTCAATGAAGCCCGTAATTTTCTGGAAAGCCCGCTCATCGATGACGGCATTCACGAAATTGGAGAAATCTTCCGTCGGCCCTACTTTCATCGTTTCCAGCATGGCTTTCATTTCTGACCATACGGATTCCCACAGCGTGGTCGGAATATAGGCCCGGGAAGCGGCGGAACATTTCTGGCCCTGGAATTCGAAAGCGGCCCGCAACAGGTTCGCTGCGTAGGCTTTTACATCGGCGGATTCGTGGGCAAGCATAAAGTCCTTCCCACCCGTTTCGCCCACAATACGCGGATAGTACCGGTAGCTATCCATGTGGCTACCAATATTTTTCCAGATCGTTTTGAACACGGCGGTACTACCCGTGAAGTGAATACCCGCAAACTCAGAATGACTGAAGACCAGATCACCAATCATCGGACCATCGCCCTGAATGAGGTTAATCACGCCGTCGGGCAAACCTGCTTCTTTAAGAATTTGCATCAACACATAGGCCGAATACATCTGCGTAGGGGCTGGTTTCCAGACGACCACGTTACCCATCATGGCCGCCGAAGCCGGTAAATTTCCGGAAATAGCCGTAAAATTGAAAGGCGTTAACGCAAACACGAACCCTTCTAAGGGACGGTACTCTACCTGATTCCAGATCGTAGGATCCGGAGAAATGGGTTGATTTCGGTAAATTTCTGTCGCAAAAGCCACATTGAAGCGTAGAAAATCCACCCACTCACACGCGGCGTCGATTTCGGCCTGGAAGGCGTTCTTCGACTGCCCCAGCATGGTAGAGGCATTCAACAGATACCGGTACTTGGTCGCAGACAATTCAGCAGCTTTGAGGAAAATCGCCAGACGTTGTTGCCAAGGTAATACAGCCCAGGCATGACGGGCCTGCAAAGCTACTTCAATGGCCTCGGTCACGTGTTCCGGACCACCTTCGTAGAAATAGCCCAGTACGTGCTGGTGATCGTGCGGCGGCGTAATGGCTACTTTTTTATTCGTACGAATTTGCTGATTTCCAATGTATAAAGGGACCTCAATCTCTTTGGAACGTAACTCAGCCAGGGTAGCTTTCAGTTTTTCACGTTCGGGTGAACCGGGGGCGTATCCGTATACGGGTTCGTTCTTCGGGATTGGGACGTTATAAATTCCGTTGGACATACTACTATGATGAAGTTTGATTTTAGCAAGCTTAGGAATAGCAATGAATGAACTTTACATCTGTTGTATGCAACACGAAGGCCATTCAAATAATTCAAATAGATTTGCGAAGGTACGGCTTTTCAAGAAATCCCTTTCAGAAGAATTTTTATGAAATCGTAAAATTTCACGCTTGATAGTCAGGGTACTAAGCCGCTAGGAAATAGTCTTTAGGTATGCAGGCACAGTTTTCTATAGACTTACACCCTATGGTTCAGCCATTTTGTCAGCAGTATTGAAGTGGCAGGCTTTTGTATTCATAATAATATTTTAGCTTTAGCCCGAAAAACTTATCACAGCCATGACAGCCGACGAATTTATCGCCGTCCGGCAATATACAGAGTCCGAAAAGTACGCCATCTTCGACCGGGAGCTCATGCCGCATATCCAGTCGATGTATAACTTTGCTTTTCGCCTGACTCAAGACGAGGACGATGCCAACGATCTGGTTCAGGACACCTATCTGAAGGCGTTCCGGTTCATCAATTCTTTCGAGAAGGGGACCAACGCTAAAGCCTGGCTGTTTCGGATCTTAAAGAATAGTTTCATCAACGACTACCGCCGTAAGTCGAAGGAGCCGAACAAAGTAGACTACCAGGAGGTAGAAACCTACTACGATTCGGAAGAAATGGCGGGTACTAGTCAGACCACCGATTTGCGGGCCGAAACGGTTCAGGAATTGCTGGGTGATGAAGTTACGAATGCCCTGAATGCCTTGCCCATCGATTTTCGTACGGTACTGATCCTCTGTGACGTGGAAGGATTTACGTACGAAGAAATGGCCAAAATTCTCGATATCCCCATTGGTACGGTCCGTTCACGGCTGCACCGGGCCCGTATGTTGTTGAAGGAAAAGCTCAAAACATATGCGACCTACATGGGTTATGATACGAGTGAGCGTTCGGAAGACGAAGAATCCTTGTAAGACGGAAACTTTTTGGCGGAGAAATCTGCTATAGCATGGACTGCCTCTAGCAGTCCTATTTTTCTGTCTGCCAAAAGATTAATCGTTCGTCTTACTTTCTTCCAGCGTAACGTACCTTAAAATTTATTTTCGAAAGAATTATCTGTAACTCAGGAACCAAAAGAACCAGGTATTGATTTTGGCCTCAGTTTTCCACGTTTAGAGAGGTGCATTGAGCCCCGCTAATTATCTTATTTTATCATGACTCCCATGACACCCGAATCCAGTTCATCTGCCGAAGCAGAGAAGGTGGTTAAGAAAGAGCACTGTGAGAACCATGCCAATTGCATGAAACTCATTCAGATGGCTTTGGACGGCGAAGCCAGTCCCGAGGAACTCGAACACGTTCGCCAGAATTTGGGCAATTGTCTACCCTGTAACCGCGGTTACAACTTAGAAAAAGCAATTAAGCAAGCCTTACAATTACGCGTTGAGCAAAAAGCAGTACCGCAAAGTCTGGTTGATTGCATCAAAAGTAAGATCCACGAACTTTAAAACGACACATATAGCCTTAAGACTATCCTTCTCATTGCTAAGAAGTTACGTTTTTTATATCCAATATTGATCCGTCTGATTTATTTTTGAGGCTATATCATGACCTCGGGGTACGCTCCGGGGTTATTCATTAACAGACCTTAACTATTTCATTGGTTTGAACGGTAAAGCCATTATTTTCTGTGCACCTTCCGGTTCCGGAAAAACAACACTCGTTAAACATTTGCTGGCCTCACAGCCCGATCAGTTCGGTTTCTCTATCTCTGCCTGCACGCGGGACAAACGCGGCCGGGCCGAAGAACACGGGAAAGACTACTACTTCCTGAGCATCGACGAGTTTAAACAAAAAATTGACGAAGACGCCTTTGCTGAATGGGAAGAAGTGTATCCCGGTGGCTACTACGGCACACTTAAGTCCGAAGTAGAGCGGGTTTGGGCTTCGGGCAAACACATTTTATTTGACGTGGACGTACGCGGGGGACTGAAGTTGAAGCAATATTTTGGCGACCGGGCGCTGGCTATTTTTGTGAAAGTGCCTTCCATGGAAGTACTCGAACAACGCTTACGTTCACGGGGTACCGAAACCGAAGACAGCATCTCCAAACGTCTTTATAAAGTACGCTTCGAAATGTCCTTCCAGGATCAGTTTGACGTCATTCTGGTTAATGATGATCTGGAAACGTCAACCCAGGAAACGGAACGACTCGTTTCGGAGTTTATTGGAAGATAATTATTCGTTGATGGTTATTCGTGGTTTGACGGAGCTCGAAACAACTAACTATCTACCAACAACCAACCACTAAGATCATGCGAATTGCGTTGGAACATATGCCGGATCATGCCCGCCTTTGGGTATATCAGGCCGATCGCAGCCTTTCGACGGCTGAGCAAAAAGCCATTCAGCAGCAGCTGGAGGCCTCGTTTGAAGAATGGGCCGCCCACGGCCAACCGCTGACGAATGCGGTACAAATCGTGGAAGGACGCTTTGTGTTGCTGGCCGTTGACGAAAAAGCCTACGCGGCGAGCGGCTGTTCCATCGACGCCTCTACCCGAATTATTAGCCAGATCGGTCAACAGGCGGGTATCAACTTCTTTGATCGCTCGATTGTATTCCGTACCCCGCAGGGGATTGACTCTGTAGACGGCCTCAAGGGTAAATCAGCCGTGAAAGCGGGTACCATTCAACCCCATACAATCCTGTTTAACAATCAGGTCAAAACGGTCGGCGAGTTCCGTACCCAATGGGAAGTACCCGCGGCAGAAAGCTGGATGAAACGGTTTTTTAATTTGGTTGTGAGTTAATCGTTTTTTGTAGACCGTATAAAAAAGGCCCGAACGTTCTGTAACGTTCGGGCCTTTTTCGATGGGTAGAAACCGAGTTGATTGACCAGATTGTATAATGGATTAAAAGATCAGCCGTCTCAGCGGGACGAAAACGGATCTACTATAGCATAAAACAATCATCCCCTAACAACTACTTCTTATAATGCTCCCGAGGCAACTCCCGCAGCCGCTGAGCACTTTGCTCAGGTGTGATGTCGCGTTGGGGATTGGCCAGCATTTCGTAGCCTACCATGAATTTCTTCACCGTTGCGGAACGCAGCAGCGGCGGCAGAAACACAAAGTGCCAGTGCCATTCTTCGTGTACGTCGCCGTCGGTTGGGGCTTGGTGAATACCCGCCGAGTACGGAAATGATACTTCAAAAAGATTATCGTAGATGATCGTCAGCTGGCGGTAGGCTTCCGCCAGCCCATCGCGTTCGGCACTGGTCATTTCCAGAATAGATGCCATGGGTCGTTTTGGAATGATCATCGCCTCGTACGGCCATACGGCCCAAAACGGGATCAGAGCTACGAAATGCTCGTGTTCGAACAGAATTCGTTCTTTCTTTTCCAGTTCTTTCGTCAGGTAATCGCTCAACAGCGTTCGCCCGTGGCGATCGTAGTACTTTTTCTGGGCGATCTGTTTTTTATACGGCTCATCGGGAATGCTGTACTGAGCCCAGATCTGACCGTGCGGGTGCGGATTGGAGCAACCCATGACGAAGCCCTTGTTTTCAAAAATCTGTACGTGATTGATTTTCGGGTCCGTACCCAGTCCTTCGTACTCCTGACACCAGGCATCCACCACGCGGCGAATGTCTTTGGCTTCCATTTCGGGAATGGTCAGATCGTGCCGGGGCGAGAAACAAATTACTTTGCAGATGCCTGATTCGCTTTCTGCCTGAAACAGTTCGCCATCGGAAACCTGTCCGGCGGGCGTATCGTGAATCAACGCGGAAAAGTCGTTCGTAAAGACATATACGTTTTCGTAATCCGGATTCTTTTCTCCGTTGGAACGCGTATTGGTTGGACACAAATAGCAGGTTGGATCGTACGAGGGTCGTTTGTCTTCCGCCGACTTTTCCACCTGTCCCTGCCAGGGACGTTTGGTCCGGTGGGGCGACACCAGCACCCAGCTTTCCGTCAGCGGATTGTAGCGGCGGTGCGGATGTTCGTCAAATTGAAATTCACTCATGAGGCGTGTTGCGTTTCAGATGTTCGGTTTGGCGTTGCTTGTTTAAACCCGTTCGTTCGATGATTCCAGACGAGAAGTGCCTTTTTTGATAACGACTTTATGCGTTACTAAATCCAGATTCAGCGATTCCTTGTACGCTTTCGTCATGGTTTCGATGAAAGCATCCGCCGCTCCTTTTTCAATCAGATTGATGGTACATCCGCCGAAGCCCCCCCCCATCATGCGGGCTCCCAGTACCGCCGGATTCAGGCGAGCCTGATCCACCAGAAAGTCGAGTTCTTCACAGCTTACTTCATACTCATGTTGCAGGCCTTCGTGGGTCTGATACATTTTCGTTCCGAACGCTTCCAGATCGTCTTTCTGCAAATCCTTACAGGCTTCCACAACGCGGTTGATTTCCTCAACAATGTATTTACAACGTTTATACGTTACTGGATCAAACTCAGCCTGGTGTTCCTGCAAGAACTCGATACTCACATCCCGCAGGCTCTGTATACTGGGTTTATGAGCCTGTAGAATAGCCACACCTCGTTCGCATTCGGCTCGCCGGGTGTTGTATTCAGAGGTTCCCAGGGAATGTTTTACGCCCGTATCGCACAACACCAGTACGTGTTGGTCCTGCGTAAAAGGAAAGTATTCGTATTCCAGCGAACGGCAGTCCAGACGGATTACAGCATCCGTATCCCCCATCAGCGAAGCGAACATATCCATGATCCCGCAGTTGAGGCCCACAAACTGATTCTCGGCCCGCTGGCAAAGTTGCACCAGGGCCATCTTGGGAATGCCCAGCTGATACAGTTCATTAATGGCAAAGGCCAGCCCCGCTTCCAGAGCCGCTGAAGAAGAGACGCCCGCTCCTACCGGAATATTTCCACCAAAGACCAGATCAAAGCCATGAAATTCGTAACCCAGTTTCTGAATCTGATCGATAACGCCTTTGAGGTAGTACGTCCACTTTTCTTCCGTTTTCTCCAGCTGATCCGTCGCAAACGTTTCTTGGCGGTTTAGGTTATACGCAATCGTACGACATACGTTATCCGTGCGGGGACTAATGGCGAAAAACATTTCGCGATCAATCGCCGCAGGTAGTACAAAGCCCATATTGTAATCCGTGTGCTCACCAATGAGGTTGATTCGTCCCGGAGAACGAACCAACAAGGCCGGTTCAGTTCCGAACGAAGCACGGAAGGTTTCTATAATGGCAGTAACGAGAGGATCCATAATCATTGAGGTAATGCGTCGTATTAAGATTTTGTATTCAAAAGAACACGTATTTTGTGAGATTCATTGGCGATCGTCCGTATTACATTCGTCCGCAAGACGTAGAAACCAATGGATCAGGGATTGCAAAGCATTGCACAAGTACACGAATGAAGTAGATTTAACAGGGGATCATGCAAAAAAGCCAAGCCACCATCAAGCAAATTGCCCAGGAGTTAGGCGTTTCGATCTCCACGGTTTCGCGGGCCTTGCAGAACAACCCACGCATCGGCCTGCGTACCCGCGAACGCGTCTGGGAACTGGCCCGTCAATTGCAGTACCGGCCCAATCCGGCGGCGTTGGTACTCAAGAAAAAACATACCCGTACCATTGGCGTAGTATTGCCCTTTCTGAAAGAAGAATTTTTCTCGACGGCCATTACGGCCATTGAAGATGTCCTAACGGGGTACAACGTCGTCATTAGTCAGTCGCGGGATGAACTGGAACGCGAAAAAGGAGCTTTGGCTACCTTTCTAGCCAGTCGGGTAGATGGCGTCATTGCTTCCATTTCGGCGGAAACGCATCATTATCTGCATTTCAAGGAGCTGGAAAGCTTTGGCATTCCCGTCGTGTTTTTTGACCGCGTCCCCCGGCGACTGCCTGCGCATAAAGTTCGCAGTAATATCAGTACCGCCGCCCGCGAGCTGGTTGATTTTCTGGCCGACCGTGGCCTCGAACGCATTGCTCTGCTCAATGGTCCGGCTCAGCTGGAAGTTTCCGAGGAACGTCAGCAGGGCTATTTACAAGCGATGAAAGAGCGGCACCTGCCCATCGATCCTTCGTACGTCTGTTCTTCGGATTTATCGAAAGCCGATACGCAGGCGAAAGTCGACTATCTGCTCAGCCGTGAACCAAAACCACAGGCCATTGTTGCCTTCAATGATTACATTTCCCTCTACGCCATGGAGCGGACCCAGGCTCTGGGTCTGATTCCAAATCAGGATGTGTATTTTGTAAGTTTTGCGAACCTGCCCATGATGGAATACGCTGCTCACCCGCCTCTGGCATCGGTCGATCAGTTTGCGTATACCATGGGCGAAAAGGCCGCTGAACTGCTCCTGCAACTCATCCAGAGTCCGGAGGAAATTCCGTATCAGGAACTTTGGGTAGAAACCCAGCTGGTCATTCATTAGCAAGCCAGCCATTGATTCAAAAGAAACACGTATTGTTAGTATGGCCGAAAACTTATTCATTCCCGAAACCACTTCCCGTCAGGAACTCTACGAAAGTCTGGTACCCCAGATTGAAGCCCTTGTAGAGGGTGAAGACGACTTTGTAGCCAATCTGGCCAACATTGCGGCTGCCCTGAAACAAACCTTTGATTTTTTCTGGGTTGGCTTTTACCTGCGGAAAAATAATCAACTTGTTCTGGGACCTTTTCAGGGGCCCATCGCCTGTACGCGGATTGACTTCAACAAGGGCGTTTGTGGGCACGCCTATACCACGCAGCAGACGGTTCTAGTACCCGATGTGGACGCCTTTCCGGGACATATTGCCTGTTCGTCGGCTTCCCGTTCGGAGATTGTCCTCCCCGCTTTTGATGTCAATCAGGAAGTTTTTCTGGTACTGGACGTGGACAGCGATCAGCTCGACGATTTCCACGAAGAAGACCGCCAGGGACTTGAGCAAATCATGCGAATCATTGAAAAACTGGCCCGTACGAATTACTGAGTTTGCCGTTGACGGTTTTCAGTTAATCCTGCGTTGTATGTATGCTTATAATGGGAAAGCCCTTCGCCTGAGAGGATCCGGACTTGAAGGGCTTTCTTTGTATTTACTACCGTATGCACTACGGCCCTCTATTGCTCTTACTTTTTAATAAACCAGTCCTGCACCGCAGACAGATTGTAAAACGCCCAGCTAAACACCACGGCCCAGAGTACGGCAAATACCAGCATCCAGCTCAGAATACGCAGCGGCGATGCTTTAAAGGATACCGCCAGCAGAGTACCGCCGATGGGCGTAAACAGTAAGGGTGTCAGACAGGCAATACCGGCAATACCGAATTTCCGGTAAATACGAACGGCCCGCCGCGTGCTTTTGCTAAAACGCTTCCGCTTGCTTTTACGTAAGTCTTCCCAAACCAGCCGAAGCCACTGGCCCAGAAAGGTAAACAGGAAGACGCTGACCATCATTCCAACGACGGTGCAAACGATGGTTTCCAGCAATGATAACTGGAGGGCTAAACCCGCCAGTGGTCCGCCGACAAACTTCAGCATGGAAGCCAGTACAACGGAAAGGTACTTACTAATCAGTGTCATGACCTACTACAGCTTTTCACCAAAGGCCAAATCACCGGCATCGCCAAGACCGGGGATAATATAATAATTATGATTCAATCGTTCGTCGATGTCCCCTACCCACAAACGACACTCGGGCATGCGGTCCTGCAGATATTTGATACCTTCGGGAGCCGCAATGGCCGCGGCAATGTGCGTACGAGCCGGAATGCCGTAACGGATGAGTGAGCGGTAGGAAGTTTCCAGCGACTTTCCGGTAGCCAGCATGGGGTCCACAATGATGAGCGTTTTTCCGGTTAAATCAGGGCAGGAAATATATTCCAGCTCGACGGTAAACTCTTCTCCTTCCGCGTGAAGCCCCCGGTACGCCCCAATAAAGGCATTTTGAGCTCCATCGAAAGCATTGAGAAAGCCCTGATGAAAAGGCAGACTAGCCCGCAAAACCGCCGCCAGTACGGGCTGCTGAGCCATGAGAAAGGTCTTACTCGTTCCTAACGGGGTCTGTACTTCCGTTTTGGAGTAGGTAAGGGTTTTGGAAATCTCGTAGGCCAGAATCTCCCCGAGCCGTTCCAGATTCCGCCGAAATCGCAGGGGATCTTTCTGAATACGGACGTCTCGAAGTTCGGCTATGAAATGGTTGGCTATGGAAGATTGCTCGGTCAGGACAAACATGTAAAAATGAATTTCAGAATCCTTTTGTAATTTGCAGGGCCTTTTGGCTGTTTACAAAGTAAGTAATAAAACGTTAAACCCGAGGGTACGCGTCTTTCTCCTATGCCAAGATTTACCCTATTCTTTTTTCTTTTGTGGTTACAGGCTGCGGTTGCGTGGAGTCAAAGCGTATACGCCCCTCTTAATTCGGATTATTATCATCTCATTGATCGATATGAAATCAAAAGCGGAAAACATGCTCCGGGTTATCAAAGTACGGTAAAGCCCTACCTGCGTAAAAATATTGTGCAATTGATCGACAGCCTTTCCTGCGATGAATGTGCTGATTTATCGGATGTAGACCGCTTTAACATTAAGTATCTCCGGGAAGATAGCTGGGAATGGAGTAAGAAGCCCGAGCAAACAGCCAATAGCAAAGAATCCTTCTGGCAATATTTCTACCACAAGAAGAACGATATGTACAGCGTATCCAACGATGACGTTGAGCTGCATGTCAATCCCGTTCTTTATGGCTTGCTGGGCGTTGGCAAAGATGCCTCGCCTTACTCTTACATCAACACCCGTGGAATTGAGATTCGGGGTTCCATTGGCAAGAAGCTGGGTTTTTACACGTACGTGACCGATACGCAGATGCGTCTGCCGGGCTATTATCAGGACCGGATCAACTTTTTTAAAGCCGTTCCTAACGAAGCCGCTTACAAAATTTTCCGCAGTACGACCAGTTCCGACGGCGTAACGGTTACGCCGGAAACGGCTACTGATTTCTTTACGGCTCGCGGCTACATCACCTTCGATCCTATCAAGCAGATTAATCTTCAGTTTGGTCACGATAAGGTTTTTATTGGCAATGGCTTTCGTTCGATGATTCTCTCGGATAACAGCGGCCCTTACCTCTTTTTGAAGCTTACTACCAAAATTGGCCCCTTTCAGTACGTCAACTTATTCAGTGAAATCAGTAACCAGCAGGATAGCATTCCGGCATACGGTGCTCTGCCTACCAAAAAATACATGGCCTATCATCGTCTGGGCCTGAACATTGGTGATAACGTAAACATTGGCCTTTTCGAAACGATCATTCACAGCCGGGATAAATCGCAGGGCTACTTCGATTTGAGCTACCTGAACCCCGTCATTTTCTACCGGGCTATTGAAGCTCAGAAATTTAGTGCCGACAACTCCATGGTGGGTATGGACGTACGCTGGACTTTCCTGCGAAAATTTCAGGCGTACGGACAGCTTAATCTGGATGAATTCAACTTTCAGGAATTACGCAAAGGCCGCGGCTGGTGGGGCAATAAATTTGGCTACCAGTTGGGCGGAAAATACATCAATGCCTTTGGCGTCGATAACCTTGATTTACAGCTCGAATGGAACGGAGCCCGCCCGTATACCTTCCAGCACGTTTCCAACAAAACCAATTTTGTGCACTACAATCAGGTCATGGCCCATCCCTTGGGAGCTAACTTTCAGGAAATAGCGGGTACCATTCGCTATCAGCCCCTGCCTCGTTTGAACGTAACGGCCGTGATTCTGAGTGCCAACTATGGGCTTGATCTGCCGGGTCGTAACTACGGAAGTAATCCCTTGCTTAACTACAACGAAGCCGACCGCCCCGCTGGACGCGAATACGGCAACTTTATCGGTCAGGGCGTAGGAACTAATCTTTTTTACGGCGAACTCGTAGCCTCGTATCAGTTCCGTCACAACGTCTTCATCGACTTTCGTCAGGTATTCCGTGATCAGAAATCTGCTCTTTCCCAATTTGACCGTAGCACAGTTTTTTCATCCCTTTCCATTCGAATTAATTCGCCACAGCGTTTGCTGGCTTTTTAATTTCTGTTATTTTTACTGTATTTAAAGCCTATTAATCTGACCGCCATCAAGATTATGACTTGGAAGTGCATTGCTAGTTCAGCGAATTTTCCCGCCTTTGTAAGCTTCGGAACATTCCCGTATGCTCTGGGTTGGCATCAGCCCCTGCCTTTCCCTCGTCCATCACACTTGATGGCTTCTTTTTCCTGCTCTACCCCAAATTTTTATATCAACGCGTAACGGAAGCAAGCCACGGGCCTTGCGGCTATGCCCTTTCATACGCTAATCGCGTAGTCCACCCTTAACAGCTTTTGGGAATCATCCCAATTCATTTATTACAGCTACATGAGTACGAAAAAAAGTGCAGTAGACGGGGGCAAATGGATAACCTTATCCACGGTTATCTCCACGGTCTTTCAATTCTTACAGGTTACCATCCTGGCTAGAATTTTAGACCCCTCGGTATTTGGGGTAGTGAGTGTGAGTGCATTACTTATTAACTTATTTTACATCTTTAGTAATCTCGGTTTTTCCAATTCCATCATCTACAAGCAGGAAAATGACCGTAACGTCTTATCCAGCATTTATTTCACCAGTTTACTGCTGGGCCTTACCATCTTTTGTATAGCCTATCTGAGTGCTCCGCTGGTGGTAGCGTACTATAAAGAACCCAAGCTCGACTACGTAATCAAGCTGGCGTCGATTTACTTTCTCATCATCTATTTTGGTCAGATTTACCTGTTTTTACTGCAAAAAGAGCTGAAGTTTAAAACGATTGCTCTGATGGAAATCATTGCCACCGTTGCGGGTACGGCCATTACCATTGCCTTAGCCTATAATCATTACGAAGAACTCTCACTGATTTACGGACAACTAGCTACGCACGTTATCCGTACTTCTTTGCAAGTTATTTTAGGTCGCCACCTGTTTACGCCCAGATTTTATCTGAACTTCGGTGCCATTAAAGAGCATTTAAAGTTCGGCGTATATAACGTAGGGGATGGCTTATTAGGCTTCATTCAGGGCAATTCTGACAACATCATTGTGGGAGGATTACTCGGCGTTAAAGCCCTGGGTTATTATACCATTGCCTCGCAGTTAGCTATCTTCCCCATTACCAAATTAAGTCCCATTATTTTACAGGTCGCCTACCCGATTCTAGCTAAAATGAAGGAAAGTGATTCGGAGTTAAAGAAAGCCTATCTGAGCATTTTAGACCTGGTAAGCTACCTCAATATTCCTTTGCTGGCGGGATTGTATATTACGGCAGACAGCGTAGTCCCGCTGATGTATGGTCCGGGATGGGAAGAAACGATTCCACTCATTAAGATTTTCGTATTCGTCAGTATTTTCTATTGCCTTTCCAATCCGTTGTTTACGCTGGCCTTTACCAAAGGGAAGCCCAATTTACTTTTCTATCTTAACCTGGTTACCCTGCTGGTAAAAGTCCCCTTACTCTATCTGCTGGGTACCCGCTGGCAGGTTTACGGTATTGCTACGGCTTTCCTGCTGAGTACGTTTATTAACCTGATTCTAAACTTCTTTATCGTTCAATATTTAGTCGGTGATTTTATTCGTGATTTCTTCGCCAACTTCATCAAGCCCGTCCTTTTCTGTGCCCTGATGATTCTTTTTATTGTGGCGTATAAACACTACGTAGGTAGCGACGGACTATTCCATACGCTCGCTCAGATTCTCATCGGTGGCAGTATTTATTTGCTACTGACCTTTAAATACAAGATTACGCTGAAAGAAATTGTAGCGTTTAGACGAAGCGTTTCCTAGCCTAAGTCGAATCCTAAGCTGACCAGAACGATGAAACACCGATTCGATGTACTAGATATTTTCAGGGGTATTTTTGCCTCTTTAGTGGTATTATTCCACATGGCTCTATCGTCCGATACGCCCTTGCTTAACAACCAATTCATTGATCACGCCGATGTTTTCGTTGACTTTTTCTTCGTTCTCAGTGGCTTTGTGATCACGTATCGCTATCAGGCCATTGCTACCACGCAGGATTTTTCGCTGTATTTCAGCAAGCGTATTCTTCGTATTTATCCGTTGCATTTATTCATGCTGGCGATCTTTCTCATTATGGAAGTAACGAAGAAATACATGACTTCCTACGTTCACATTAACCAGCTTGATAATGAAAATAACAACGTCGTTACTTTCTTTACTTCCTTGTTTTTGCTCAACTCAGTCAAGCTATTTGGAGTCAAGGATTTGAGCTGGAATATACCCAGCTGGTCGATCAGTGCCGAAATGATTTCCTACTTTTTCTTCGGCGTTTGTATGCTCTTCATTGCTCAGGTAAAATTAACTCGCTGGAAAAAGGAAGTCTACGCACTGGTTGTTCTACTCAGTATTGCTATTCTTTACGCAGTAACCGGAGCTTTTCGAATGAATTATGGCTATGATTACGGTTTCTTGCGAGGACTCATTGGCTTTTTTACGGGGGCCGTCTGTTTTTGTGTGTTCCAACAGGTGTATCCCCGCTGGCATACCGGCAAAGAGTCCTGGTTTAGTGTGGCCGAATTCCTCTCCGTAGTCTTGATCTTTCTGGCTATTTACTTTGGGGCGTATTTGAAGGATATAGGCGTCGTATATGACCTCATCTTCTTCATTCCAATCTTGATTTTCTCTTTTGAAAAAGGATTCGTTTCCAAATTTTTAAAACGAATTCCCTTTTTACATAAAGTTGGGTTGTACAGTTACTCCATTTACCTGACACACCCCTTCACCCTGAGTATTTTCAACATTCTATTTATTCGAATTTTACATTTCCAGAAAGAGGATTACAGTTATTTATTTATTCTCAACTATACCTTTATTTTCCTTTTTGCCCGCTGGACGTACCATCATGTAGAAATGAAATTTAAGGATTATAAGTGGTTGGATTCCCTACGTGGTTCCCCCAAAAGGACCCTTCCGGACCAGCACTAAGAGGCCGTTTTCTGTTTTACCGCCGTCTTTACCATCCGATTTATGGGTACTCATTTTGCTGAGGTTACGCTATTGATTACACACTACAATCGTAGCCAGTCGCTGCAACGGTTATTGCAGGGTTTTGAGGAATTGAACTGTACATTCGGTCAGATTGTCGTTTCCGACGATGGTAGCAAACCTGAACACCTGCAGGTACTCCAATCGTTGCAACATTCGCACACATTCGATTTGATTACGACGCCCGTCAATAAAGGACTGGCGAATAATATCAATAAAGGCCAGGATGCTGTCAAACAGCCCTATACGCTCTATGTGCAGGAAGATTTTATTCCAAAGCAGGCCTTTGCCACGCATTTTCAGGATGCCCTGCAGTTAATGCATCAGAACGAGCGTTTAGACATCATCCGACTGTATGCTTACTTTCCCTATCCCTACCTAAAGCCGTACGAAAAAGGATTTTCGGAGATGGTATTTAAAGGCCAGCTCTGGAATATGGATCACCTGAAATTTTACTACTACAGCGATCACCCTCACCTGCGTCGGAATACATTCTTTCAGAAGTTTGGCCGCTATAAGGAAGGCACTAACAGTGATCAAGCCGAGTTTCAGATGTGTCTGTCGTTCATTAAACACGACGGGAAAGGCCTATTTTTCGATGCTTTCACCACCCTTTTTGATCAGGCGAACTCGTCTAGTGAACCCAGTACGGCGACATTCCGGGCCGATTGGAAACAGAATTCCACGCCCTGGGTGCGAATGCTGCGATGGGGGTATTTGAAATATCGGTTTTTGAAAAATACCGTCCAGTTACTGACCTATCAACGCTAAGATCCCACTACGCGAATGAATTATTCCTTTCCCGAGGTTACCTTACTGGTAACCCACTATAACCGAAGTGGTTCACTGGAGCATTTGCTGACTAGTTATCGGCAGATCGGTTGCCAGTTTGGAGATACGGTGGTGTCAGACGACGGCAGTAAACCCGAACACGTAGAGAAACTTCGGGAACTCCAGCAAATATTTAACTTTCAGCTCATTACCACGCCGCAAAACCGAGGCCTTGGTAACAATATCAATAAGGGCCAGGATGCGGTAAAAACGCCTTTGACCCTGTACGTTCAGGAAGACTTTGAACCCAGTACGGATTTTCCGCTGCATTTTAACCACGCCCTGGAATTAATGCAGGCGAATAAAAACCTGGACTACATTCGGTTTTACGCCTACATTCCCTATCCCTACCTGCGGCCCTACGCGTACAACTTTTCGGAGATGTACCTTCCTGCCTTTGGTATCGATTACACGAAGATTTATGCCTACAGTGACCATCCTCACCTGCGTCGGAGTACGTTTCTGCAGAAGTTTGGTCGCTACGCAGAAGGCATTAAGGGCGATCGGATGGAGTACCGGATGTGCATTTCGTTCTTACAAAAAGGCGGGAAGGGTCTGTTTTACAATGACTACCAGTCGCTGTTTACGCAACGCAATTCAGCCGCCGAACCGAGTACCATGACCCGCAGTGCATTGACGCAAAGTAATAATAAGCTGATTGCTCTGGTACGGGACGTCTACCGGCAGATTAAATACAATTACGATATTCATTTCATGCGAACGTAGCCCTTCTGCGTACCCCACCTATGGCATTGAAGCACTATATTGATTCTAATCCAGGCCTTAAAAAGCTGGTTCACTGGTTACTTATTCCCTCGGGTGAAGCCCGGCCCCGGCGTTGGGTTAGCTGGTTTGTGAATCCCTTTGTACACCGGAAGCACCGCTCGGCTATTGTTCGATCATCGGCTCGCATGGACGTACTTCCTTTTAAACAATTTGCCCTGGGAGCCAAAAGCGTGATCGAGTCGTATTGCGTAATCAACAACGGCGTAGGCGATGTAATCATTGGCGATCATTGTACCATTGGGATTTCTTCCGTGGTTATCGGACCGGTACAGATTGGATCAGATGTTATTATGGCTCAGCACGTGACGGTATCCGGACTGAATCACGTCTACGAAGATGTACGTACGCCCATTCACCGCCAGCCGATTGTGACGGCTCCCATCGTGATTGAAGATGAATGCTGGATCGGGGCGAACGCTGTCCTTACGGCGGGCGTAACCATTGGTCGGCATTCCGTCGTAGCGGGCGGTAGCGTAGTAACCAAAGACGTGCCGCCGTATTCGGTGGTCGGTGGTAATCCAGCCCGCCTGATCAAACAATACGACGCCGCTACGCAACAGTGGGTACGGACACCCAAAGCCTAAAGCTGACTTTTGACGGCTTTCACCTGCTCAAATACGGCTTCAAACTCTTCCGCCCGTCGTTCCCAGGAATTTGCCTGAGCCAACGCAACCTGCTGCCGTTGTTTCTCGGGCGTATCTTCGGCTATGCGTTGACCGAGGCTTTGCTGAAAGGCTTCAGGGGTTGCGGCAATAGCGATGGCATCGCTAAAATCGTCCAGAATCGAAAAAGGCGTAGATACTACTGGTAACCCCGCCGCTAAGTACTCATTGATTTTGAGCGGATAGATGGTGTAGGTATGTTCGTTACACACGAAGGGAATCATCCCTGCTTTCCACTGAGCCAGTATGGGGGGTAGTTCCTGGGGAGGAACGGAGGGAATAAATCGTACGTTCGGATAAACGGATAATTCTTCTTGAACCCGCGGATCCACGATTAGTCCTACAAATTGAAACTCCACGTGCGGCATCGTACGGGCACAATACCCGACAACCTTCGTATCAATCCGATTATCGGCCGTACCCAGATAACCCACGATGGTCCGTTCGGCAGGTTGTTGCTGACGCAGGGCGTAAGCTTGATTGAATAAGTCAAAATTAGCCCCGTTTTTTACGCAGAACGTATGGGGTTGCGTCTGGGATTTCATGCGGTACAGGGCTTCAGAAGTAGTAATGACCGCATCTACTTGCTTCATAAATTCCTGTTCGTACCGAGTCCCGTGTTTTCCCATCCAGGCCTCGGCGGATATCTCGTCGAAGCAGTAATAAATGGTAGCAAACTCATGAAGCTGATGCACCAGAGGCAGTCCTAACACGGGATTAAACGCGTTAATGACCAGCGGCTTTTGCATACCCAATTGCTGCATAACGCCTCGCAAGCCTTTGATAAGACGACCTGTATTGAGGGGCAGAAAGGTATCGTGCGAAGCCGCCGACATCCAGTTGATGGGAAATAATACCGGCGGTGTCCATACGTGAACGCTCCGATTCGGTCCCAGCGAAAGCTGCGTCAGTGGGTTTTCTACCCGAGTTAAGGCTTTAACAGGGACTTGACGTTTACCTCGCAGACCCGCAACGAGATCTTTTACCGTGTAGGGGTAGTCTACGTACAGGATTCGGTAACGTTCGGAAAGTACAGTCAGGAGTTGAACGGCTGAGTTTTGAAACTTTCCCTGCCAGGGAGTCTGGCTGACACAAATGATACTATCGAACTGTTTGGCGGAATTACGGTCGATTGCCTTCATGAAGCGTAATGGTAGAACAGATGTTACGTTATAGCGGCGGTACGGAGCATCTATAATTCTTTACAAGGTACTATTTTTATTCAAAAAAGAAGCACTTTTTTATGCTTTCCTGGTTTCAATAATCGGAAATCATTTGCTTATGTTTAAAGCCTAGAAATAATAAGTATAATTACTTAATAAATTAGATCTCTAAACCTCTGAAAGTCGCTATAGCGCGTTCACAAAAAAATAAATTAAGCAATTTTTGCCCATTTTAATCGCTTAACTTATCTTTAAAAAATGATACCCAGTACCTTAGGGCTATATAAGTATTTACTAATTCCGCCAAGCAAAATATGCTATACTTAAACTTTATCCGTCCCTTGATTTATCCTATTCTTCGATCTCCTTGTCTATAACTAATCATCGGAACGAACGCTCTAGAAAGAGTTACTGGCCTTGGTTTCTACGCCTCTAAAAAACTTAATCGTTCTAGAATGGTTTTTTCAGGAATTCGCTATTTTCATTTCTCCTTTCGCTTAAAAACGTTTGGGAGCGACGCTGTGAAAAGCCAACGAATACGCCTGCTTACTGAATTTGTTTAAATTTCTTTCAACCTTTACGGATCGAATTCGTGTTCGGTTACTGAATGGTTCACCTGCCGAAGGCAAGCTTTGATTTTTATCAATACATATTATTTGTCCCTTATGAATCCGCCAAATTCCACCCTCGAAAAGTCAACGATTTTAATACTGGACGATGAGCCCATGACGCGAAAAGTACTCCAGTTATGCCTCAACAAAGAATTTGATACGATTATTAAAGACGACGGAATGGCTGGCATGTCTTACATTGAGACGGGTAGTCCGGTAGACTTGGTCATTGCTGATTTAAACATGCCTCATTTGAATGGCAAAGAATTTTTGAAGGTATTACGAGGCAGTAATCTATTTGGTCATATTCCAGTAATTATTTTGTCAGGCAGTGAAGAAAGCAATGACCGGATTCAGTGTCTGGAACTAGGTGCTGACGACTTTATGACGAAGCCTTTTAATCCCTTGGAAATCATTGCTAAAGTAAAAGCAGTACTCCGCCGGGTTTATAAATAAGTTATTTTTTAGTGTGCGAAGTAAGTTTTCATTTCGTAATGAGGCACCGCCATGTCTGTTGTTACCCATCCACCTTTACGTATCCTGTACGTAGAACCTGATAGTAGTGCGAGTGATACGTTTAAGCAAGCGTTCGCTGAGCCATTGAATATATGGCAGCTTACCTCTGCGGAAGAAGCATTGGCAGCACTGAAAGACCACTATCCGGCCGATGCTGTGATTATAAGCTACGAAGCTCAGGCTATTTCATTCCTGAAGCAGCTTCGGTCTATTCCCTGGTTGAGTGCGCTACCGGTTATTGTAACCGTACCTACCCTGAACAACACCTACAAACAAGAGGTGCTTCAAGCAGGAGGTAATGATCTATACCCCAAAGACTTTAGTCGCGGTGATCTGCTCACTCGACTTCATTACTTCGTTCGGAAAAGTCAGCTTCTGGCTCTACAGCCGACGCGTATGCCTCGTTTTCGCGTACGCGTGACGTGGTGGAAACGCTTCATTGATGTGACCACTACGGGTCTGGCCCTGCTCCTGCTTTCGCCCCTGTTCTTACTGGTGGCCCTCTTGATTCGTATCGATTCCAAAGGACCTATTATTTATCGCTCTAAACGCGTAGGTGGCGGTTATAAGGTATTCGATCTGCTTAAGTTTCGGACCATGCGTACCGATGCCGACAAACTCGTGAAGGAAATGGCTGCCTTCAATATGTACAACAAAGTAGAAGAAGTGCCTGAAAAAGAGCAGTTCGCTTTGTGTGCCGAGTGCGTGTATAGCGGCAAGAATACCTGCCAGCGAATGCTGTACCTCGACAATGAGGAAGTTTGTGAGAAGGTATATCTCCAGCGGAAACACAACAAAGCGGCGTTCATGAAGTTTGGCAACGACCCCCGTATCACGCGAATTGGTCGGTTTTTGCGGAATTCCAGTATTGATGAATTGCCACAACTCATTAACATCTTCCGGGGCGATATGTCGCTGGTCGGCAACCGTCCCTTACCGCTTTACGAAGCGGAAAAACTGACGTCTGATCAATACATTCAGCGTTTTGCGGGCCCCGCCGGACTGACGGGCCTTTGGCAAGTGACCAAACGTGGAAAAGGCAAGCAAGACATGTCGGAAGAAGAACGCATGCAACTGGATATTGAATACGCTAAAAACTATTCGTTCTGGATGGATGTAAAGATTATTCTGAAAACTTTCCCGGCTTTAATTCAATCCGAAAACGTATAAGAGTTTCTTCCCTGGCGTAGGAATCGTCCTTCCCAAAGTCATAAATCGTACGAATGAAAGCGTTTTTTTTTCTTAGTCGCCACTACGCAGGTAGGCTGTTTGCGAAGGTATTCTTGCTGGGATTTATGCTTGAAGTAAGTACTGTTTCGGTACAAGCTCAGGAAGCGACTCAGTCGATGATGCAGGATATCTCCTATCCCTATCTCGAAAAATTAATCGAAATAGCTAAAGCAAATTACCCCCGTAGTAAGTCGTTCAAAGAACGCGTAGGTATTGCTGACTTAGGCATCAGAAGAGCCAAAGTAGCCTATTTTGACGCCTTGTCTGTTTCCTACCTCTACAGCCCGGCCAATACGCCTACGTACATTACCAATCCTACCTCTCCCGTACCAACGGTAGTTAACCCGAACTGGTTTAATAACTATCAGATTGGCCTGCTACTGAACATAGGATCCATCTTACAGAAAACTCCGCTTTTGAAACAGGCCCGAGGAGAGAAAAAAGTGGCCGAGTACGAGCAGCAAGCCTTTGATCTTAATTTAGAAGCTGACGTCAAGCAACGCTATTTTGCCTACATCCAACGACGAGCCGTTTTACGCGTCAAGCATGAATTGCAACTGGATATAGAGAGCATGCTGAAGGACGTAAAATATAAATTTGAAAAGGGTGAACAAAGCCTTGAAAACTACAATAACGTGTTGGTGATGTATTCGGACAATAATCAGCAACTGATTATTGCTGAAAGTGAGGTGCTCATCTCTAAAACCCGACTGGAAGAACTTGTGGGGGAAAAACTTGAAAACATCAAGTTAGATCAATAAGCAATTTATCCTTGACCCATACTACATAAGTTAAGCATCACGCAATCGAATGGCAGATTTCATTAGATTTCTTAATTTCTTATATAAAAAGAAGTGGCTGCTGCTGGCAGTCCCCTTACTAACCGTCATTGCCGCCTATTTCCTGGTTCAGAAACTCCCCGACGAGTACACATCAACGGCACGAATTGCGACGGGGCTAGTGGATAAAACGGATCAGGGATTCACGGGCGGTGGCAACGAACAGCAGTCGGAAGTAACGCAAAAGTTTGACAATATCATACAGAGTATGCAGCTGAAGAATACCTTAAATATGGTTTCTTATCGGCTCATTCTGCATGATCTTACCCAGCCCGCCAAAGCTTTTCATAAACCCAGTAAACCCGTACAGGAGCTGAGTTCCACTGAAAAGAGTCGGGCTATTGCCATCTTTAATCAAAAGCTTTCTACCCAGCAGGATCTTTTCATTGAAAGTCCCGAAGAAAAGAAGTTACTGAATATTCTGCAATCCATGCATTACGATACGGATGCTATTTCCGGTAACCTCACGGTTTCTCGGGTGAAGGATAGTGACTATATCCGGGTTGAATTTGATGGCGATGATCCTGAATTTACGGCTTTTGTGGTCAATACCTTATGTACAGATTTTATCAGTCGCTATTCCATTCGATTACAGACGAGTAATGATCGTTCCATTGAATTTCTAGAAAAATTCATGAACGAAAAAATGCGGAATCTGACCGGATTGATGGATCAGCTGAAACAGTATAAAATTAAAAATCGGGTTTTAAATCTCAATGAACAAGCCCGAAGCATGTATGGTCAAATCATTGATTTCGAGACACGTAGAGAAGTAGCTATTAAGGATGTAGTCGCGTATACGGCAGCCTTGAAAAATATTGATAATAAATTTAACCCCAGCGATCGGCGGTACCTCGAAAGTACGCTGGCGGCCATTAACCAGAACATTGTTGTAACCAAGCAGCAGTTAAGAGCGGCGAATGATATCTACTTCCGTTCCAATTTTGACCCTAAATACAAAGCTCGCCTTGATTCGCTTCAGAATAAACTGACCACCCAGATCAATCAATCGACGGATAGTTACATTTACAATCCTTTGGTGGCCAAAACGGAGCTGGTGAGTCAGAAATTAAACATGGAGATTGCCCTGGAGCTGGCTCAGAATAGCATTGCAACGGTTGAAAAAGAGTTAGTTCGCTTGAATCGGAAATTTGATGGGTTAGTACCCAACGAGGCGAAGATTCAGGAATTTGAAACCAGTATTGATATTGCCAGTAAGGAATACATTGAGGCTTTGCAACGCTACAACAATGCCAAAATGCAATCCCAGCAAATTACGCAGTTGAAGCTCATTGAAAAAGCTTTGCCGGGTACCTTAACGCCTTCTAAAAAAGTAATCCTCATTGTTTTCTCGGGAATTATCAGTTTTGTTCTCTGCTTGTTGATTCTCTTCCTGGTTTTCTATCTGGATAATTCGATTCATGATGCTAAACAACTGGCCAATTCAACTGATATTCCAGTCATTGGAACGCTCCATAAGATTGATACCAGTTCGGATCTAACGCAATTATGGCATGATCCGTCCCCGAGTAAATCCGTACTAACGTATCGGAATGCTTTACGTTCGATACGGTTTGAACTCGATCATGAATTAACTACGGGCAAGGTTATTGCCTTAACCAGCTTACGACCGGAAGAAGGGAAAACAACGCTGCTTTTAAGTCTGGCTCATGCGTTTGCCATGATTAATAAAAGGGTCTTGATTGTAGATGGAAACTTTAGCAGTACCCACAGCACTTCCCTCACTCCTAAAGCCGTATATGTGGAAGATTTCCTGCATACAACCATGCCTCTGGAATCACTGTACGTTGAAAACGGCATTTATTCCCTGAGTAATAATCGGGGTGATTACTCCCTCTTTGAGCTGGCCAGCGAAACGCACATTGCCGCTAAAATTGCTGAACTAAAAAGCTATTTCGATGTCATACTGATCGAAACGCCGGCTTTAGAAACGCGAAATAAGGCGAAAGAATGGATTCAGTTCGCCGATAAAGTAGTGGCCGTTTACGAAGCCCATACTACGATTCGAGATTCACACACTCCAGGCATTCAGTATTTAAAGAGTCTGGGCGATACCCTGGTAGGCTGGGTATTAACTAAGGCGACTACGGTATCTTAACCAAGGAATTGAATGGATGTACGTACCCTAGCTTATAACCTGTGGCTACTGCTGCAATTAAGTATCGGATACAATCTGGTTTTACCCGTAGTTTTACTGGTAGGGTATCTGATTCGAAAAGCTTTTGTTTCCAAACGCCAGTCCGCTCCGCTAACCCTTGAGCCGGATTACGCCATTATTGTTACGGCTTATGAACAAACGGTGCTGTTACCCAGCGTAGTAGCTTCTCTGCTGAAATTAAATTATACGAATTACGTCATTTACATTGTGGCCGATAAGTGTGACATCAGTACCTTACACTTTGACGATCCCCGGGTGCAACTGCTCCGGCCGGAGCAAGTACTGGCCAGTAACACCCGCTCCCATTTTTACGCCATCCAACGGTTTATCCGGCCGCATGAACGGCTCACGATTATCGACAGTGATAACCTGGTTGATCCGGAGTATCTCAATGAGCTAAATCGTTACTTCGCTCAGGGTTTCACCGCTGTACAGGGAATTCGGGAGGCAAAAAATCTGGATACTACGTTCTCCTGTCTGGATGCTGCCCGGGATATTTACTATCATTTCTACGATGGTAAGGTGCTTTTTGAAGTAGGTTCTTCGGCTACGTTAGCGGGCTCAGGTATGGCCTTTACTACGGAATTGTACCGGGCCAGCCTGGAACACCTGGACGTGACGGGAGCAGGTTTTGACAAAGTATTACAAAATGCCATTGTAGGGGCTGGCCACCGCATTGCCTTTACGGAGTCAGCCATCGTATACGATGAAAAAACGGCCAAATCGGATCAATTGGTCAAGCAACGGGCTCGCTGGATTAATACCTGGTTCAAGTATTTTTCGTACGGGTTCGGTTTGATTTTCAAAGGCCTCACCACCTTCAACTGGAACCAGTTTGTATTTGGACTCATCCTGTTACGGCCACCGTTGTTTATTTTTCTGCTGTTGTCGGTGGTTTTTATGCTCATCAACGTATGGGTGGCTCCGACCCTGGCTCTGGTATGGTTCCTGGGTTTACTCACCTTCGTAGCTGGGTTTTTCATAGCCCTGCTCCTATCTGACACGCATCCGAAAATTTACAAGTCGCTCTGGAATATTCCCCGGTTTATGCTTTACCAAATCATGGCTTTGCTAAAAGTTCGAAAAGCCAACCAGATTTCAGTGGCAACCAAACACGGTTCTTCCGAATAGGATTATGAAGATTTATCCGGATCGCCCCAAACGAACCCCAGGAAAAACGGATGCTCCCGAGGGGTTAACTTCTACGGAAGCATTGATGCAAAAAATTGCCATTCTACTGGCCTTGGGTAGCGTTTATTTCTTCTTTTTCAAACTCGTATTTTTATAAGTGAGCTCCTTTAAACTGCCCGTATCGAATGATTCTGCCCAGCGATCCATCTTTACGTGGATTCGGCAAAAGCTGTGGGTGGAAAAATTCTATAACCTACCAGGAGCCGCTTTGCTGCTACTGGCCTCACTGGGCTTGGGCTGGATTGCCATTGAAGTCGATATCAAGCTGAGCTTCGCTATTTTGGGGGCAGGTATTGCTCTGCCCATTCTGTATGCGATTGTAGCCAAACCCGAGTTTGGGATCCTAACGCTACTCGTGATGGCCAATCTGCTGTTTTTTATTTTGCGGCTGGGTGTCGAATTTCCCCTAGGCACCTTACTCGATGGCTTACAGTACCTACTGATTCTGGGCTTTTTCATCGGTCAACGTTCCCGACCCGACTGGTCCGTTTTCAAAGGGCCCGTTAGTACGATGGTGCTGGTATGGGTAAGTTTCAATATTCTACAAGTACTGAATCCCGTAGCGGATTCGCGGCTAGCCTGGGTGTATACCGTACGTTCGGCGGCCATTGTCGTACTGATGTATTTTGTATTCAAATACCAGATCCGTACCGTCCAGTTTATCCGCGTCATTCTAAAAATCTGGCTCTTTATCTCGGTCTGGGCCGCATTACTAGCCTATAAACAGGAATACATTGGCTTTGCTGCTTCAGAACAGGCCTACCTTGACTCCGATCCTAGCATTGGTAGTCTGCTCTTTATCGACGGTCACTGGCGGAAGTACGCGCTTTTTGCCGATCCCGTGATTTTCTCCTACAACATGGTCATTGCGAGTCTGATTTGCGTAGCCCTGTTGACCGGCCCGCTGGTTCTCTGGAAGAAGATAAGCCTGGTAGGCATGATCTTTCTATTCATTAGTGCGATGCTTTTCTCAGGAACGCGGGGAGCGTATGTACTATTACCCGCCGGACTAGCCCTGTTTGCCATTCTTAAGTTCAACCGGATCATTCTATTTTTCTCGTTGATCGCGGGCTTTTGTATGGCCGTACTGATTATGATTCCGACGTCGAATCCAACGTTGTACCGCTTTCAAACGGCCTTTCGCCCGACCAACGACGCTTCCTTTAACCTGCGGGCCCAGAACCAGAAAAAAATTCAGCCCTTTATTCAGTCCCATCCCATCGGGGGTGGATTGGGTGCTGCGGGTAGCTGGGGCAAACGCTTTTCGCCCGATTCGTTTCTGGCTAATATTCCTCCCGATGGAGGTTATGTACGCGTGGCCATGGAAACCGGGTGGGTAGGTCTGCTGCTCCTGTGTACGCTGATTTTCCTAATTATTCGAGCAGGAATTATCAATTTTTACCGGATCAAAAACCCGGAGCTTAAGACGTACTGTCTGGCGATGACCTTAAGCGTCTTCGTTTTGAATATCGGTAATTACCCCCAGGAGGCCTTGGTACAGTTTCCCCTCAATATCTACATTTATTTAATGGCCGCTCTAATCGATGTTACCTATACACTCGATCAGAAACAGCGGGCTGCTACCGCGAAGGCACTGAGCTAATCTACACGGCAGAAGTAGAGGGCGAGGTAAGATTCCAGCGTACCCCTTTCAAAAAGGCTTTGGCGTGCGTCAATTTTCCTTTCATCAGGTAGGTAAACACGTGTTTGGGCAGTACACAAGTGGCGAAGAATACGTAAAAAATGAGCCGTTGAAAGGCCGATCCGTGCCGCCGCATGTACAAAATACGATTGCGGGTGAGGTAATACGTTTTAAGGGGGTTGGACGCCCCTACCGATACGGATTCCTTGTGCAAAATCAGAGCCGAGGCCTGGTAATAAATCAAAAATCCGCCGTCTTTGATGCGTTGCGACCAGTCAAGCTCTTCGTAGTATAAGAAGAAACGTTCCGCAAAACGCCCTACCTTAGTAATGACCTCCCGCTTGACCAGCATCGCACAGCCGTGAGCAAAGTTCGTATATCCTGAATGGTTAAAACGTTCGCTATCGCGTTCGTTTAGCCCCACGGGCGTAGCCGTACCCGTGTACAGATTCATGGGATTATAACCCGCATACTGAACAATATCGGGATAATCGTAAAATTTAATTTTAGGGCAGGTAACGCCAATCCGGGAATCCTGCTGAAAGGGTTTTAGTAGATCGTCCAGTAAAGTTGGTGTCAACTCCGTATCGTTGTTGACGATGAAGAAGTAATCACCCCGGGCCGCTTCCATCCCCAGATTATTCCCCCCCGTAAAGCCCAGATTTTCCTCGCTGCGTACAATAGTTACGCCGGAATAATCGGCCACGTTAATTACGGTAGACAATACTTGCCGCGAGGCATTGTCCACCAGAATGACTTCGTAATTGGGATACGTCAAGCCGCGACAGGACTCCAGAAAATCCCGGGTTACTTCGGCCTGATTGTAATTGATACTAACAAGGGAAATGAGCGGATAGGATTCCGGTGATGTGGCCAGCATAGAAATGGGCAATGAAAGGATGGAACGGCTTATTCGGGTTTGTGAAACAGGCGGGACAATTCTACCGAAATACGCTTCTGGAAGGCTTTCGCCACTCCTCCGTCGCGGTTCAGTACGCGATCGCTCGTCCAGACGTGAGCCCCCCGGATAACGTGTTTCAAGCGTCCTTTGTCCAATAGCGTCATGGCCATCCAGCCGTCTTCGCACACACCCGTAGCGGCCACATTTCCCTGGTGCCCGGCATCGACTCGGAACCCACCTACGGCTAGTCCATCAGCTCGCCGGAAACCAAAATTGAAGCCCAGTACATTAATATACTCCAGCCCTTTCCATTCCCGAAGCTTAAATCCTAGGTGCGAAACGGATTCGTGCAGAAACAGAGCCAAGCGGGAATTTTGAGCACTCGGGATAAATGAATACGTTCCATAGGTACAGGAAACGTCGGGTTTGGTCAAGGGCTCCACGAGTGCATCCACCCAGGTAGGCGGATAAATACAGTCGCAGTCGGCGTTAAGAAAATACGTTCCCCGCCCCGCTTCCAAAGCCGCCTGTCGGGCGTAACCAATACCTTGTTGCGTAACCAGAATCGATTTAACGCCGCAGGCATCGAGTAGTGCCTGGGTTCGGTCCTTGGAATTATTGTTAGCGACAATAATTTCGGTACGAAAGCGGGTCTCCTGACTGGCCAGGGAAGAAAGCGTATTAAGCAGGTTTTTCTCCTCATTATACGCCGGAATAGCAATGGTTACCTCTGGATCTTCTACCTGAAATTTGGCTAGACGTTCCCGTAATTCCCGTAAAAATTCCGGACTCAAGGTATCGGGAGAATAGCTAAAACGATGTTGCTGCATCCTGGCGGGGATTTTATGGATATTAGACAAAAATAATTATTCATCAAGGAACTAAGTATCAAAGAATTAGTTTATTTTTGAAACTACGCTTTATATACGTCTTCAATCCCACGACTGTATTCTACTCTTTTTTTGCAATTTTTTTATATTTTTTTATTGCAAATGTCAATTCTTCATTTTTATATTTCACACCACGTTTTATTCACTGTCAATCCACCCTTGACAAGTCGGTTCTTAAAAAAGCTTTTTCTTGGAAAGTTTTAAAAGAAACAATTGTCCGCCAACAAAGTTTCAATGAAAACATCTCTAATTTCATTAGTGATTGGGATCCTATTGGCTCCAGGTTTCCTTTTCGCCAGCCCACTGGCCTACCAGCCCTTGCCCGCAAAGATTGAAGCGGAAAGCTATGTCGCCATGAGCGGCATTCAAACGGAAACCAGCTCCGACGTCGGTGCGGGTCTAAATGTCTCGCATATTGATGACAATGACTGGATGGATTACGACGTCAGCGTTCCTTCGGCTGGTGTGTATGTCTTTCAATTCCGTATCGCCAATGCCTATGGTAATGGTCTTATTGAAGTCCGTAATGCAGCCGGCTCCGTACTTAACCCTACCTTGAGTGTACCGCAGACGGGCGGCTGGCAAAGCTGGCGGACCATCACTACCAGTCTTACACTACCCGCTGGCAACCAACGGATTCGGATCTTCGCCAAACAGGGAGCCTTTAACTTCAACTATTTTGAAGTGGTTGCCCCCGTATCGCTGCCCGGCAAGATTGAAGCCGAAAGCTACATATCCATGAATGGCATTAATACGGAAACCACTACGGATGTCGGTGGTGGTTTAAACATTAGCTGGATTGACGACGATGACTGGCTGGATTACCTGGTGAAAGTTCCTACGGCGGGTACCTATACCTTCCAGTTCCGCATTGCCAATGCCTACGGCAACGGCAAGATTGAGATCCGCAATGCAGCGGGTTCGGTACTGAATGCTACGCTGAGTGTACCGCAGACGGGCGGGTGGCAAAGCTGGTCTACCATTAGTACAACGGCGACGCTACCCGCGGGCTCACAACTGCTTCGCATTTACGCTCGCCAAGGAGCCTTTAATCTCAACTATTTTGAAGTTACTACGGGTGGTGCAGTAGTACTACCTCAGGCCGTACTATCCTTTACCGCTCCGGCGAATAAAGTCATTGGCGATGCTCCCTTTGATCTAACCGTTAGCAGTTCGCAGTCGGGTACGCCCATTCTCGTGACGTCTTCCAATGCCAGCGTACTTTCCGTTTCCAATGCCAGCGGTTCCTGGAAAGCTACGGTAGTTGGGGCGGGTTCCGCGACGCTGACGGCTACGCAGGCGGGTTCGGCCCTGTATACGGCGGCGACTGCCGTTAGCCAAACGGTTACGGTAGCTGCGGCACCTCCGTTTACTGGTGTAGTCGGTACCAAGATTACGCTCGATCCCAAACGTTGGTACCAGATGAACAACGTCAGCAATGGCTTGGATGCCTTATTTGATGGCATTACGGATGTAGACGTACACACGGGTTATGGGAAACCCCTGGCCAATTATGATTCGTATTATCCGTTGTTGGAAGGCGAGTCCATGACCTTGCAAAGCATCAAGTTTTTTGACGGTCCGGGTAATCTGGAAGAATATCCGCTGAAAATTTTCATCATCAATGATCAGTGGGAACGCATTCCGGTAGCCACTTTTACCGGAAAATCGTACGGCACCTGGGTCGGTCCGTATCCGGATCGTGAATCCGTTTTTAAACTCGATGTCCCCATTTCCGGAGCCCGTTACCTCATCATCAATGCCTGGTATCAGTATCCGACCGAAATCGAATTGTACGGCACGCATACGCCCGCAACGGTACAACCCTCGCCCGCTCCGCAAAAATTTGTGAAGTTTAAGGACATGCTGGGTGTGAATGGCTTTGAGTGGAACTTTGAAGATGCCAATAATCCCAGTGTCATTAACGAGTCCCGCATGAACGTGGTGAAAAACTTCACGGGAATTCGGCATTACATGGACTGGGAACGCCTGGAAGCCAACGAAGGCAAGTACACCTATAACCCAACGCACAGTGGCGGCTGGAATTACGACATCATTTACGAACGCTGCAAAGCCGCGGGCATCGAAGTACTGGCCTGCTTGAAAAACCTGCCCAACTGGCTCCAGCAGACGTATCCGGAAAGCGAACGCGATGGCGAAAACGTACCGCTTCGCTACGGAAAGGATTTCACCGACCCCCTATCCTACCTGGAACAGGCCAAAGTTGGCTTCCAGTACGCAGCCCGCTACGGTAGCAATCCGAACGTTAATCCGAGTCTGGTTACGGTAAACAGTGCTCAACGCTGGACTGGCGACGGTATCAACGTCGTGAAGATCGGTATGAATGTCATTAAGTATCTCGAATGCGATAACGAACGGGACAAATCCTGGAAAGGCCGTAAAGCGTACCAAACGGGTCGGGAATACGCGGCCAACCTCTCGGCGTTCTACGACGGCCATAAGAATACGATGGGCCCGGGCGTAGGTGTGAAAAATGCTGACCCGAACATGAAAGTCGTCATGGGAGGTATTGCCTCCGCTACGGTTGACTACGTGAAAGGTATGATCGACTGGTGCAAGCAGTACCGGGGTTATAAAGCTGACGGTAGCGTAAACCTCTGCTGGGACGTCATCAATTACCATTTCTATACGGACGATGCCTCTTCTTCACAAAGTGGTACGTCTTCGCGGGGAGCCGCTCCTGAAGTAACGAAAGCCGCTTTGGTGGCCGATAGCTTCAATCAATTAGCTCACCAGCAGGCTCAGGATATGCCCGTTTGGATTACAGAAGCGGGTTATGATCTCAACCAGGGTAGTCCGCTCAAAGCGATTGCCATTGGTAATAAAACGGTAGAACAAACGCAGGCCGACTGGATTTTACGTACGGCTTTGCTCTACGCTCGTTCCGGAATTGATAAACTGTTCTTGTATCAGTTATACGATGACAATCCACAGTCACCCATTCAGTTTGGCTCGATGGGTCTGATCAACGGGGATATGACGCGTAAGCTGGCAACGGACTATCTGGTGCAGGTCAATAAACTGCTCGGCGAATACAGCTATCAGCAAACTTTAAGCACGAGTCCTTTCGTGGATCGTTACGAAAACAACGGCCAATCGATCTACGCACTGGTGGTACCCGGCGAAACGGGCCGTACGGTTTCCTACACACTGGACTTGAAAGGAGCGGCTTCCGCTCTGGTGTACACCCCCCGGGCAGGAGGCGATGCCATGCAGGTGACCACGGTTACGGCAACGAATGGAAAGGTTACGCTGACGGTTACTGAAACGCCTAGTTTTGTCATACCCCAGGGAACGGCGAGCGGCGGACGGGTAGCGGCGGAAGTAATCAAACCTACGGATGTTTCACTGGCTACGTTGAACGTATATCCTAATCCTACAGCGGATTATGTCAGCATTGCCTTAGACAATGACAACTTGGGACCGGTTGACGTACTCATTTACGACATGGCCTTAAGCCGGGTACAAAACCGCATTGCTTATAAGAAGGAGAAGACTTCATTCATCCGTAAAATTGACCTAACAAGCTTACCCAAAGGTTTGTACCTGATTGAGGTAAAACAGGGTACGCAGCGTTCCGTGAAGAAAGTCATTAAAATGTAAGGGCTTCGTTGACAGCAATTAAAAAAAGAGACTTGGCTGAAAAGCCAAGTCTCTTTTTTATAGAAAAGGGTAAATAGCGTCAGACCTATACGCCTCCGAAGAATGAGTACCTGCTTTGTAAGTACTACTTCAGCCACTCCCGCTCAATAAACTGGAAGATTTCCGGCTTTTCCCGAGCGTGTAATATCTGGGCTCCCGAGAGTTTAGGGAAAAGATTTTCGTATTCGTTGAAGGCGTGTTCCATGCCCCAGTTGGGATTGGAAAGGATGATATTGGAGCCGCCGAAGCAACTCGCCAACGCTGCCGTTCCGCCGTGCATGGAGATGAAACGCTCCGAGTTGGCGTATACCATCAACTGCAGGTGGTTGTAGCTAATCACGCTTCCCGGATGATACTGTCGATACAGATCATTCATCTGGATTACTTCGGGGTGGTTTTCCCGTAACCAGGCATGCTCTCCTAAATCAAGCGTTTCGCTGTTATCCTGTACAATTTGCGTAGGCAGGGGCCGGTTATATACGATCTGGTATTTATCCCGGCACAAGTGAATGATCCGTTCTAATTCAGCAATGCCCAGAAAATTGATGGGCGGCTGATCCCATTCGCGATTGTACTTATTGGCAATCAGCAGAATGGGTTTATCGTAAACGAACAGATCATTTTTGTAATGCTCGCGAAAGGGTACCTGAGCCCATTTCTGAAAGCTGTACGAGTTACTGTGCGTCATGTTCGGCACGTCGTAGTGATCGTACGATTCGGTCCAGATCCGTTCTTTGTAACGTTCTTCGTGATTGGGACTGAAGAAGTAAAACTCCTTGGTATTACTGGCAGAGATGGTTTTTTCAAGGGTGCCATTCAGGTGATGCCAGTACGCAAAAGGCAATACGTAGCGTAATTCCTGATCGAACTCGCCCCGATACTCGATGACTTTATATGGCTTTTTCTCTACGTAATCCTTCAGCAAAAACTTCGTCTGCACGAGTTTGCAGTAGTAATTATCCCGAATAAAGTAGAGCAGATATTTTTTCTTAATGTTGGGGTACCGAAGAGCCGCCAGTGCATACAGCGACTTCAACATCAATTTCTTCATCGTCAGCGAGGCCTTTAAAATACATGGAATGCGTTACTCCGCCCGGCGTACTTTTTCCCAGATGCCGGAGGCCAGTCCGTTCCGGTACCGAAAGTACCCCAGAATGGCACACCAGTTCATAAACGAAAAGTAGTAGGGTACAAACAAGGCCTTCACGCGAAGCTTCTTGTTTTCCAGCCAGTAGCCCAGCAATGCGGCTGCGTAAAAAGCAATCTGAGCGATCAGCAATACCGGATATAACCAGCCTTCACTGAGCAGCACCAGTAGCACATTCAAAATAAACACCAGCGGTAGAGCAAACGGAGCCACGGCCCACCGCATCATCCGGTGAGAGATGTACTGAAACGACAACCAGCCATAGCGGAAAATATTCAGCAAATGCGGTAAACGGGCAATGGACTGAAAGCCTCCCGCGGCAATGCGTACTTTACGTTTCTGTTCGTCGCCGATGGAAAAAGAAGGCCGTTCCAGGGCATAGGCCTCGGGATCGTACACCACGCGGTACCCCCGGGTGGCAATGCGAAGCGAAATCATGAAATCATCGAGCAACGTATCTTTTTCAACGTGCTCGTAAAGTTCCGTCCGAATGGCGAATAATTCACCCGCGGCCCCCACTACGCTGTAGAGTTCAGTATCGAGTTTTTTCAGGAAGGATTCGTACTTCCAGTACAAGCCCTCGCCCGCTCCGGCAGCGGCTTCATTTTCGAACGTTTGAATGCGTTTTTCTCCCGAAACAGCCCCCACTTGCGGATCGGCAAAGTGTCGTACTATGTTAGCTACGGCATCCGGATTCAGATTGGTATTAGCATCCGTATAGATAACCAGCGGTGTATGCACCCAATGCATGGCCTGGTTGATGGCTTCAATTTTGCCCCGACGCTCACTCCCGCCCATGACGGAAATTCGTGGATGGCTACCGTACTGCTGCTGCAACCACTCGGTACTCCCATCCGTCGAGCCTTCCGTTACGAAAAGAATCTGTAAGTGCTCGGGGGGGTAATCCAGTGCCAGGGAATTATGAACCTTTTCGGCCAGGCAACCCATTTCATTATACGCCGGAATGACCAGGGTGACATCGGGCTGATACGAGGCAGAAAATTGGGACGTACGCCTTTTGCGGAACTTTAGCAGCAGCCAAAGGAAGATTCCATAGCCGAGGTACGTATAAAAGACTAGAAAAATCAGGAACCAAAATAGAATTTCGAAGAAAATCTTCATATAACGTTGGCGGACGATTACATCAGTCAAAGATAGCTTTCCAGCGTAGTTCTTGAGCCGTTTTCCACGGGAATTATCATTCTTTTTTGATTTTAATGGCCGGAATACTTTTTTCTAACCACAGGAATTTATACCAATGTGTTTGTCTGAAAATAATTGCTGTCTATTTTTGTACCCAGTCCCTGACAATATTCTCCTTATGAAGCGAGTACAAGCCATTCTATCCGTTCTGATGTTAGGTAGCCTGCTGGCTTCCTGTGCTTATCAACGAGCCAATACCATTGACCAGGCTGATGTCCGTAAAAACAATAAAACGGTCTATGGCGTTTCTCCTGACAGTGCTGCCGCTCAGCTCAAAAATACCTGGCCTGATAAAGAAGGCACAGCCGAACGAGCTGAAAACATCCGTTTGAAATTACTGTCCCTGAAGGGTTCTACCCATAACTAACTCCTGGTGAGTAGGTGACAAAGTATACTCTAAAAGCGGTGATCGTAAACGATTATACCGCTTTTTTAGTTTATCGGTTTAATGAAGTACTCTCCGCCGCTATTGCTGTCATTCTTCTCATCTTATTGCATTTTTAAAAGCCTTTGACGTATGAATATTGCTTTAGTTACCGGTTCAGCCGGATTGATCGGAAGCGAATCGGTCGCTTTTCTTGCCGACAAATTTGACCTGGTTGTTGGGATTGACAACAACATGCGGCAGTACTTTTTCGGTGCCGAAAGTAGCACCGACTGGAACCGCAACCGTTTACAGGAAAGATACACCAACTACGTGCACCGCACCGCCGACATTCGTTCGGTTGAAGAATTAGCCCTTATCTTCAAGGAGTACGGCAGTGATGTGAAGATGATCGTGCATACGGCCGCTCAACCCAGCCACGACTGGGCCGCCCGTGAACCTTTTACGGATTTCTCGGTCAATGCCACCGGTACGCTGAACATGCTGGAAATGACGCGTCAGCACTGCCCTGAGGCCGTCTTCATCTTCACTTCTACGAATAAAGTATACGGCGACAATCCCAACTTCCTGCCCTTAGTAGAGCTGGAAACCCGTTGGGAAATTTCTCAGGATCACGCCTATTACGAAAACGGGATTGACGAAAATCTGAGCATCGACCATACCAAGCACTCCTTGTTCGGAGCTTCAAAAGTAGCGGCTGATGTACTCGTACAGGAATACGGCCGGTATTTTGGCATGAAAACCGGTGTTTTCCGGGGCGGCTGTTTGACGGGTCCTAACCACTCGGGTGCTCAGTTACACGGTTTTCTTTCGTACCTGATGAAATGTGCCATTACCGGTACCCAATACACCATTTTCGGTTACCAGGGTAAGCAGGTACGTGATAACATCCACGCACATGACTTGGTGAACATGTTCTGGCATTTCTACCAAAATCCACGTCCGGGCGAAGTTTATAACGCGGGAGGTGGTCGTTTTGCCAACGTTTCCATGCTGGAAGGCATCAAGATTTGTGAAGAGATTTCCGGCAATAAAATGAACTATACGTATTCAGACACCAACCGCATCGGTGACCACATCTGGTACGTGTCGGATTTGTCGAAATTCAAAGCCCACTATCCCGGCTGGAACTGGACCTACGATATCCACTCGACGCTGGTTGAAATTCACGACGGTATCGCCGAGCGTTTACGTACTGCCTAGGCGAAAAGTAGTATATTTTTAAAACACCGGGCTTACGTCCGGTGTTTTTGTATACATGGGATTTGCCTACTTGTCAGAGACCTTGCCAAAACATGCGATTCATGCGTACCTTTGTAGAACTAGTCCTATGACTTTCAACTAACTATCGACCCATTCGCAACGCTTGATCCTTCGCTTATGAAACTCAGTGTCGTCATTCCCGCGTATAATGAACAGGATTCTATTTCAGAAACCTTGCTTTCGCTGTATCAAACGTTAGCCCGCGAGGGAATTGAACACGAGATTTTCGTAACTAACGATAACTCCAAGGATAATACCTTACAGGTACTCGAACGACTGTCCTTACAGATTCCTACCCTGCATTACGAAACCAACCTGGGGCCTAACGGCTTTGGATACGCCGTTCGTTACGGTCTGGAACGTTTCTCGGGCGACTGCGTGGCTGTGATGATGGCCGATTTGTCGGATGATCCCGAAGATCTGGTAAAATATTACTACAAAATGCGGGAAACCGACGCCGATGCTGTATTCGGTTCCCGCTGGATGAAAGGCGGCAAGGTGATTGATTATCCCGGACTGAAGAAATTCATCAACCGGATTGCCAACCTGATTATCCGAATGATGATTGGCATTAAGTATAACGATACAACGAACGCGTTTAAATTATACAAACGTGAGACCATTGAAGGCATTAAGCCCTTCCTTTCCCCGCACTTTAACTTGACGGTTGAGTTACCGCTGAAAGCGTACGTTCGTGGCTATTCGTTCGTCGTGATCCCCAACTCCTGGACCAACCGGAAATACGGCGAGTCTAAACTGAAAATCAAGGAAATGGGTAGCCGTTACTTCTTTATTTTACTGTACTGCATGATTGAGAAGTTCTTTTCACGCGGCGATTTCATGAAGAAAAAATCAGCCAAGACTGCTTCGGTAAGCCGTTAAGCGTACTTCACATAGGTCAATAAAAAGAGCCATCGGTTAACCGATGGCTCTTTTTATTGACCTATGCTTCAACGGGCCGTCTATTTTCGTTTGTAAAAGACGAACCCGTTTTCCGAACCGATTTTCTTTAAGGTTGGAATGGTATCGACTTCCGCTTCCAGCAGGTTTTTAGCAATCACGTATACCGGCTTGTCCACTTCCGGGCTGTGAATAGCCCAGTCATCGTCCCAGCTTTTGGGATGGCGTTCGGGCTGCTGACGAGCGTAGAAGAAAGGTCCGTAGCTGCGGTACTTATACGTTACAATGTAGCAATCTTCGCCCTGGCGAGCTTCAAAGAACCGGATGGCCGCCGCTTGCGAGATACTCTCGATACGGGCCACAAAGAACCACAGCGTCAGGGTGGTGAACACGGCTGTACCGATAAAAAGCGTTACCAGTCCACGTTCGTACTGTTGACGACTCAGGAAACGAATACCGAAGAGAATGACCAAGAACAGAACTACACCGGGGGTAGCCTCCCAACCCGTCCAGTTGACTTTAGCATCCAGATTAGCCGCCGCAAAGCTATCGTCGGGGGCAATCTGAGCCTGTAACCAATCGACGTAGTGCGATAATATAGGTAAGCCAATGGTTAAAATGACGAAAATCCCACCCGATACCGCCAGACTTACTTTCATCCAGGTACGAAAGACAATCCGGCCCGTCCACAGACGATAAATGGTTAAACTAGCCAGATACGTTAGCGGGAAGTAACACATGGATGAGTAGTGTACGATTTTCGACTTGACGATCGTGAAGATGATCAATACTACCCAGAATAAAATCACCATCCATTTCTGGTAATCCCGCTGGTAATCCGTTTCGCCCGATTCCGTACGGAAATTCAGGGCCCGCAAAGCAAACGTACTCGCCGGGAAACAGCCAAAGAACAGAATGACGAAGTGGTAACCCGGAAAACCCGCGTGCCCGGCATCGGGGGTCGAGAATAAGCGATAGTTGTACTTGATGAATTCCTGAATAAACCAGGGACCGTGCTGCCAGGTTTCCAGGCCGTACCAGGCCAGCGTTACCAGCGAAGTCATCACCGTATAGACAATGAAGTGAAGTGGGCTAATAAATAACTTGAAGCCATTCACCACAAAGTAAACCCCAAGGGTCACACAGACCAGCATATAGGCTACGGGACCTTTCGTCAGTACACCCATCCCGAGCAGAAAGCCGCCTAGCAGGAGGTAAAACCATTTGCTCTTAGGTAGCAGAAAGGTAAAATGATCCTTCTTCCAGCGGAAAAAGATAATTCCGTTTAGTCCAATGAAAATCCAGAGGTTGAACCAGGGGTCGATAATGCCCGATCGGAAGTACAAATGCGGCAGAATGGAGCCCAGATACGTTCCTACCCAAATCAATCCAAATCGCCGATTAAATAGTCGTTCGCCCAGCAGATACAGTAAACTCAGCGTCAGGATTCCGCACAAAGCGTTGGGCAGGCGGGCTGCAAACTCCCCTACGCCAAACGTATGCATGGCTAGCGACTGTAACCAGAAAAAGAACGGTGGTTTCTCCCAGAAAGGTTTGAAGTCGACGTGTACCCGCAGGTAATCCTTGAGGACCAGCATCTCGCGGGAGATTTCCGCGAAGTTGATTTCATCCCAGTCGAACAAATGCACGCCGCCCAGGAAGGGAATAAAGAACAATCCCGCCACCAGGGCGATGAGTACTAGAGTGGTTAAACGATTCATACGTGAAAGACGATCCCCTTACTTTTTCTTACCTCCAAAGATATTGAGCACTTTACTGACCATTTTGTCATCAATACCCAGGGTACGTTTCACCCGCGTATAGGTAGCTACGGCTTGTTTATCCAGCCAAATGGCAACCGACTTGATGCCATCGCCGGGACGGGCCTGATAGTTGGTAGGACGCAGTTTGGGCGTTTCTTTTTCTTCCGTGAAGTAATACAGGGCAACGGATTTCCGCGTCATATCCTCCGGGCACTGGATGGGATCCGGCAGACCGTGGAACGAATCGTCATCGGTATTAAATACCGCAATGCGGTTAAAGATCGGAGCGATTTTTGCCTCAACCCCCGTCATTTTGCGGTCCCACAGTTCCAGATCTCCGCGGTATTCGGGTTTCCAGTCTTTGTTAAGGTACAGCAGCAAATTTACCCGGCGTCGCCAGTTTCGCTTGTGCGGGTGTACGGTAAAGTCCGCGTGCACGTTCAAAAAGCCCCCGCGTTTGGACTGGTGTAATCCGCCTCCCTCGAGCATGTCATCCGCTTTTAGATTCGGAATCCCGGTAAGTTCGCTCATAAAAGCGACAAATTCATCGGAGTTGAGGTAGGTAATCACTTCCTGAATGAAAGGGGGCAGCAGCTCCATTTTATTGAGGCCGTGCTTTTTTTCATTTACGTGTACGTAGTGAATCCACCCTTCGTCCTGAATGGCCGGAAAAGATTGCATGGCCTTTTCGGCAGCCCACTCTTCCAGAAAATTGTCAATGGAAATGTGCGGATACGGATGTTCCGTCTGATATTGAGCTTTCAACTCCGGCAATTTGGCCTTCCAGGCTTCCAGATTGACAATGTTGGCAGTAGTATGAACCGTCGTATTCATAGATGCAGAACGCAAGGAATGGAATGAAATAAGTGAGTGAAACCCAGTTGAATGTACCTCCGGTTGGTTTCCCAGAACAAAAGTAGGCCGCGAAGGGGAGTTTTCGGAATGTAGGGGTTCGTTTTTCTACGAGACCTTACAACCAAATACACGAAAGACTGGCTCCCGGCGTGGTTTGACCCTTTTTATAGCTAGCTCCCTGTAATAGCAGGGGTTGGCCTTCGGCCCCCAGCTCCCAGAGTTCTCCTTTCAGAAAAACCCCAATCGCTTTCGTAATGGACGCCTCCTGGGGGGCCCGCGTCGGGAAGCTGTATTTGTCCCAGGCTTCTGACTCGGTGAGTTTGTTCACGTCCGCTCGGGCTTCAGCGGGTGTGGGGTAATTTTGATATCCTTCCCAGGGAAGCCGCAAATAGTTGTTCAACGTAATATTCGCCGGAACGGCCAGCATACAGGCTCCCTTTTCCCGCAGATTAGCATACGCCTGCGGAAACCACGAATCCTGGTGGATGAGTACGCCCAATTTGCCAGCTGGCGTATACACCACGGGTACATCGTTGATCGTTCCGGGAGTTATATACGTTTGCTCCTGCTTGGAGAGATACGCTTTCTTTACCAGTCCCGCCAGTGAACCATCGGGCAGAAAAACGCCCGATACGCTGTACAGGGCTCCACTTTCGTAGGCTAGCTTTTGCTCTTTGATGGCGGGCTCGGGCAGTACCGTAGTTCCGGCTACAATGGTAACGTCGTAGGTACTGGCCAGGTGCGAAAAGGTTTGCTGGTAGATATTAGCCATGTCAGCGGCTTTCATCGCTAGCAAACTATAGCTGGTGGGGTCCCGCAGCTCCTGTGGAGCCTGCATCCGGGTAGACAAATACGTAAAGAAATTACTATACGTGAGCGTCCGAATGGCGTCTTGTAGTTTGGGGGCGGCGTATACTTCGCGTTTTTCGCCCACGATCACCAGCCACAGCCCAATATTTTCCGGCAACACCACAATGCTTTTCCGGTTGAGCCAGCCTTTCCGCCGGGCTTCGGCAAAATAGCCATTCATTTTCTGAAAGAAAGCCTCTTCACTGGAGTAATCGACGGGTAACATATACGGCTGAATGCCAATCAGGTTGCCCCGCCCCGAATCGCGACCCATTTCGGCAAAAGATCGGTACTGGACATCGGCCGGCGGCAGAGCAATATTTCGATTTTTATTAGACCAAATCACGTACAGAGCCCAACCTAGCATCAGCGTACCCAGGATGATCAGTAAACGTTGTTTAAACATACAGGAGCAGTTGACGTATCGCTTATTATGTGTTGCTCAGACAAAGAAACACCTGGAAGTTTAACCAGGCCTCTGCTTAATTATTGCCGTTGCTGACTATAGGTTTGTAAAAAGGCTCCTAATTCCATCAGCCAGGCTACGCCCAGGTGAATGGCAATGCCACCCCAGATCGTCCGGCTTTCGTAGGCCAAAATGCCCAAAATATAGCCTCCCAGTACGGAGCCGAGGGTTTCACCCAGCGGTTTACCAAAGTGAATACAGGCGTATACCGCCACCATTGGTAGTACCGCCCCTCGTCCCAGCACCTGAGCCATTCCAATCACCAGAAAGCCCCGCAGCAGTAATTCCGTCGACACGAAATCAAAGCCGTAACAGGCTTCAAAGCCCAGGGCCGTTACCCATTCGGATACACCCAGAGCCGCTGCCGCTCCCCAGCCTTTATAAATCGGGTAGGTTTCCAGAAAACTCGGTTGAAAGGATGCCCAGCCAATCAATGGTACCATCAACAGCAACAGGGTTCCATACATACGCAGGCTTCCCTGGTCCGGCCGGAAACCATAAAAATACGAAGGTTGTGCATCCGTCCAACGATAAAATAGGGCGAGCGGTACCCAAATGGTCAAACCCGAACTTAGGTTGGATAAACAGTAAAAAGCAAATCGATAAACGGACTCGAATGCGGGCAGCGTAGCCAGAGGTTGGTAACCCGTAAAATCCTGCCACCAGGCCAGGATAATCATCCCAAATCCGCTAAAAAGCCAGAAAGTAGGCGTTCGTAGCAAGGCCAGTCGCTGGTGAAAAAAAAGCCAGAGTAGCGTTACGGTATAGTAGACGAACGCGTCGAGTCCCAGAAAGAGTACGAAGCGAATCCAGCTTCCCCGGTAGGCATCGATGTAAGTGTCCTCCAGATCAACGGCGTAATTGAAAGCGATACAGATCGCCAGAAACAAAGCCGTACAGCCGTAGAGTCCCGGCTTAAAATCCGCCTGAATGAAATCAACGAGATAGGTGCGTAACTTCCGCATAAACCGGGTGACGTAAAAAAGGCCTTGACAACGAAATGCCAAGGCCTTTACGGCTACTTCTAATGATTAACAATTAGAATTTAGCTCCAACTTCTTTCAGAACGGCTTCAATGCCTTTCTTGTTGATCGTACGGATCGCTTGCGTCGAAAGTTTGATCTGAACCCACTCACCCGTAGAAGGAATGAAGAATTTTTTCGTTTGCAGGTTCGGATAGAATTTCCGCTTCGTTTTGTTGTTGGCATGCGAGACGTTAAAACCCGTCTGCGTCTTCTTGCCCGTGATTTGACAAACCCGTGCCATAATAGTATTTTTTATTAGTTATCAGTAGACCGAATAAATCGGCTTTAATTTCTTGAGAATCAGCCCGGTAAGAGCAGTTCTGTAAAACGAGTCGCAAAGATAGCTTTTTCGTGGGAATCAGCCAAATACAGCCCGAAAGTTTTGCATTTATTTTAATCCCCTCACCGACGATTCCTGCTCCGTGTCCAGGTTGGCCAAGTACAAATGTTGCGTTGGCAGGGCAAAGGCTACGTCCATTTTTTTCAGCTCTTCGTAAATCCGGATATTGACTCGCTGATGTACGTTCATGTATACGGTATAGTCAGCATCCAAGACGAAGTAAACGATCTCAAATTCAAGGCCGTACGCTCCGTAATTGAAGAAATGAGCCCGGTCAAACCGCACGGGACTTTGTTCTTCTACGACCTGCTTGAGCATGGCTGAAATCGCGGTGAGTTTCTCGGGAGGCGTACTGTAATTCACCTGAATTTTAAACAGTACCCGCCGCTGCTGCATATTCTTGTAGTTATGAATTCGCGAGCCCGTCAAGTCACTATTGGCAAACACCAGCATTTCCCCCGAAAGACTTTTAATCCGGGTCGTTTTCAGGCCGATGTAATCCACGACTCCCATCTTGGTATCAATGATGATGAAATCTCCGACCTCAAAGGGCCGATCAAAGAAAATGACGAAGTAATTGAATACGTCACCCAGGATGTTCTGGGCCGCCAGAGCAATGGCAATACCCCCAATACCCAGACCGGCAATAATGGTGGAGACGTTGTAGCCGAGGTTATCAATCAGAAAGAGAATGCCCAGAATCCAGATGACACTGTTGATGATGAGCATCAAACCACCCATCTGCTTGACCTTCTCCTCCCCCTGTTGCTGTTTGCGGAGATTGGCCTGTAAAACCAGCAAGATCGTCGAGGACAGAATACGTATGATCAGGATTGTAATGATGATGGTGGTAATCATCGTTACGATCTTATCGACCTTTCGAGACAGACGAATAAAATCCAGGGCAAAGTAAATGACGGCAAAATTCAGGGCTGGAATCCCAAAGCGGTCCATACTATCCACCAGATAATCGTCCAGATTGCTCTTGGTTCGGCTGGTCCACTGGCGTAGCTTTCCTAAGACTCCTTTCTTGAACAAACGTACCAGCACGATTCCCAACAGAATAATACCCAGCGTAATGAGATAATCCTGTACGGTATTTCGCCAGTAGACCCGCTGTAAAAAATCCAGATTGAAATTCATGTGTTCTCTGTTTGTTGGGAAAAAGGCCTTTATCTCTTTAACCCAAACGAGCGCCCGCTTGTTGTTATTGATTCAATTTTTGGGGGAGACTAGGCTAGCCCTCTCCCAACCCTTGCGTTAGGTAAAGCGAATGTAAATACCCATACGCCAACGGAGCTTCTTACCCACGGAGATCAGATCCCTCGTCTTTTTAGGGCTTTACTGGTTTAACGCCACGGTAACCGTTATTTTTTTTCAGGCTTGGAAAAAAATTTTTGAGCATAAAAACAGGGTTTATCCCTGCTCTATCCAGTCCCGTACCTTGCTAATAAACATTTATCAATACATGGATACTAACCAATAAACGGGCATTAAATCCACAATATTTATCCAAAAAGCATACTAAACGTATAGTAGTAGTATTTTTTTATCCCACTCTTATTTTTACTTATCCTATCCGAAACTAAATTTTATAAACAAGCACTTACCTGAAATCAAGTACCTGTACTTTGTAGTACAATTACTACTAAAATATTTTTAAGTATTATTTGTTTTTTTATTTAAAATTCATCTAGTAGCTTGGCACCATAATCCAACATTAATACTCAATTAATCACCTACGTTATGCATCAATTATCTACTTACTTCTCTGATTCTGCTCTTCTTTGGATCTATCAGCCTGTTCAGCGGCCGTAGCTTTTTGCGGCTGAAACGCGTAAGCGAGCTACGGCTTGCGACTCGCCGTTGCTGATCAGGCACACGTGTGCCCTTTTCATTCTCTTACCAACGGGTTGTGGCTTTTTACTACCCTCGGTTTCCAATGCCTCTACCGACCTGTACCAACGCTATCCAATCAACGTATATAAATTACCGTAAGCAACCGTTTAACTCAAATCTACACGTATCAATGAAAGCAAAACAACTCCTGGGCACGGCCTGCTTTGTAGCAGCCCTTTTTACCTCTTCCAGCCTGTTCGCTCAGGTAAAAGTGGGAACTAATCCCACTACAATTGAATCCACTTCCAATCTGGAAGTAGAAGCTTCTACTTCGGGCCGTAAGGTTAAAGTAGATAAGACCACTGGCCAGATGACCATTGCCGATGGTACGCAGGGGGCCGGTAAATTGCTCACTTCCGATGCCAATGGAGGAGCGAGCTGGAAATCTATTGACAACCTGCGAATTCCTGAAACCATATGGATTGGCCAACAGTCTGGCACTTATACCGTAACTCCTTGGGAAGGTGTTCACAATGTAGTAAAAGACCGGATACCCCTTGTTCCCCGCACTGGCTCAATAGCTGGTTATAATACAACTACTAAGCAATACACTATTCAGGAAAGTGGGTATTATCGAATCCATGCGGGTGGAAACGTCGCCGGTACTGTTTCTGATCCTGCTCGATATGCTTTGGTACACTTTTACATTGGCTTTAATGGGGGACCTGGAGTTTTAATGCTCTATGACAAAGTTTCTACGGGTAATCGGCCTTATTTAACTGTTTTCTGGGAGGGATATCTAACTGCTGGATCCACCTACAACGTTTTTATTAATAATTTGACAGCATCAGGTAATGTTAGTGATGCCCAAAACATCAACGTAACGAGTGCCTTTATGTCCGTTACCAAGCTCTTCTAAGCCTATTTACTAATTGTCAGTATCCATACTATCATTTAAGCGTACAATTTTTATAAGCCTCTATTCAGAGGTCAGCCTTCCGTGCTACAATCTCTTTCAAAAACCAATTATCACCCATTCCAATGACACCCAAACAACTACTCAGCACGGGCTGCTTTTTCGTAGCCTTTATGTCCTCTGCTACGCTATTCGCTCAGGTAAAAGTGGGCTCTAACCCGACCACGATTGGCTCTAATTCTAATCTGGAAGTTGAAGCGACGAATGGCAATAAAACCGTCGTTCAAAAAGACAACGGTAATGTCGGTATTGGTACGGCGACACCGGGGGCAAAACTGCACGTAGCGGGCAATCAGATTTTGGGACAAGCGACTGCTTTGAACTCTATTTCAGCCACTTCGCAAGTGGTGCGGGATAATTCGACGGGCGAATTAAAGGTGTTACAAAACGCTCCGAATAACTCGTTTCCTATTTCAAACGTCACGTATACCATCAGTAACGTACAAAAAGATTGGCTTGGTGATTTTGATACCAAAATCAATAGTTCGCAGTACGTAGTCATTATAACCGGAATAATCTTCGGCAAGACCAATCTGATACCTTCGGGCAATTTACCTGGTTATAACCCATTGAATTATCGGGCCTTTGTGGGGGGCAGTACCTGGCACCTTTCGGCGGATTATAATGGTGGTACCACCGCTGATAACTTAAACGGGACCTGGGTAATCAACTGTCTGGTAATTAGTAAAGCTATCCTTCAGCAATTACCCGAACAGACGGCAGATTTAGGTGGTACGAATACCGGAGCCGCCGCCGCCTCCCCCGCTGGTTTGTAATCAGCGAAGCTTAGTACCTCGCTTTTACTATTCATTCAACCAAATCCACCATTTCCAATGGCACCCAAACAATTACTCGGCACAGCCTGCCTTGTAGTGGCTCTGCTGACCTCTTCCAGCCTGATGGCTCAGGTGAAAGTCGGCACGAACCCAACTACGATTGAAACCAACTCCAATCTGGAAGTAGAAGCCTCTACCTCGGGCCGTAAGGTTAAGGTCGATAAGACTACGGGCCAGATGACGATTGCCGATGGTACGCAGGGAGCGGGGAAAGTGCTCGGTTCCGATGCCAATGGCGGAGCGAGCTGGCAATTGCCTCTTGTAGGTTCTTTAGTTAATGCTAATACCCTGGGGACTACGCAAACCATTACGGAAACGGTCAATTAGGTTAGGGTCTATTCCGGTGGAAATATAACTTTCCCCGAAGCAGGTACTTACATTATTTATGGAACCTATTGGATACCCTTTGGCTCTACCACTAGCTATACGGATGCCCGGCATTGTTTTATAAATCTAGGCTTTTCGAGCAGTGCCACAACGTATACCCAAGTGGGATTATCGTCTCAATGGCGGTATGTCCCTGCCCAAGCTAATGCTAACTCCATCCCTTCTGTTAAAATAACGGTTACGAAAGGACAAACGCTGTATGCGTGGTTCTTCACGGGTTATTTCCAAGGCAATATCTACTTAACTGATCTGTACGCCGTTGGGCCCTTCTAATACAAGAGCTTGAACGTAAGCAACAAATAACTGATCTTTTAATGAGGGTAGAGTCGACGAATTTTATTTAAAATATTCTCATAGCACATCATGAAAAAACAATATTTACCAGCCTTAACGGGTTGTCTGGCTGTGTTCTGCCTGATGGCTTCCAACCTAAGTACCTTTGCTCAGCAAGGTTCTCAGGGTAATACTACCATCTTCGGTGGTGCTCAAATGACCGTCTTTGGTGCTCACAACTTTGCCAATGGGGGTTCCGGCGTTCAGCCCGGTATTGTCAACACCATCCGCACGGCTCCCTACGGCGTGCTGAACTTTGGTACGGCGGCTACGTCCAGTGGAGCTTCCGATGCAGCCCACGTCGATGGTTACGTTCAAAAGTTTGGTACGACTTCGTTTGTCTTCCCCGTGGGCGACAACGGCCAGTACGGACCCTTTGCCGCCGCCGCCGATGGCACCACCGGAGCCTACTTCCACGTCGACCCTTCTTCGGCCATCACCTCCATGGTCGGCGGCGGTAACTATCCCGTCCTGCCCACGGGAGGGCCCTTTGCTACTTCCAGCAAAGCCACCGACGTCACCACCGTCAGCACCAAGGAATACTGGGACATCGACGGCACCAATGCCACTAAAATCACCCTCACCTGGGACGCCATCAGTGACGTCACCACCCTGACCGGCAGCAGCCTCACCAAGCTCGGCATCGTCGGCTGGAACGGGGCCCAGTGGGTCAAAATCCCCGCCACCGTCGATGCCACCTCCATTCTGGGCGGCACCAGCTCCCTAACGGCGGGTTCCATCACCACCAATACGGCCCTGGCCCCTAATACCTACACGGCCTACACCCTGGCATCGGTCGTCAATGCCGTGCCCGACTTGACCCCGGCCCAGTTCTTCTCCAACTCCTCGCTCAACGTTGGGGATTCCATGGACTACGTGCTCACCGTCAGCAATGTCGGTCCCGTGGCCACCAGCGGACTCATTGAATTCTTCGTTTCCCGCTTTGGCTCGGCCACCGGCTTAACCATCACCCTGAGCACGGCCTCCAGCCTGACCATCGATGGGGATGAGTTTATCCTCAATAACAACGAATTCGACATCACCACCACCACGGGCCGCTTCAGCTTCGCTTCCAAAGCCGGCGTGAGCATCCCTTCCCTGGGCTACAAAAACATCGGTTTTACCGTCACCCGCACGGGCGGTGAACCCGGTTCGACCAACAACACCGCTACCATCATTAACAACACCGGTGGTGGCGAAACCCCCGTCAACAACAACACCATCGCCAACCCTATTACCAAGCTTTAATTTAATTTGCTATGAAAAAGCTCACTCTCTTTACCTGGTTTTTGTTGCTGGGTACATTCCTGCAAGGCTACGCTCAATCGGGCGATTTAGAAGTCGTTTCCATTGACCCGGCCAAGTCCCCCCTCTCGGTGGGCGAAACCTCGGAGTTGATTCTGGCCGTCAATCAAAACGGTCCCCAGGACTTGCCCACGGGCTCGGCCCGGGTAACGATTTCGATGGACACCCGCTACACCAACTGGGTGACGCCGCTGACCATTACCGACGAATGCGGGGGCATCTGGACGCTGCAAACCACGAATGTGACGGGTACCACGGCCCAGATTCAGATTCGCAACAACGGCGGTCCGCTCACCTTTCTGGCCGAATGTATCATTCACATTCCCATCCAGGCCGTGGCCGTAGGTAAGGGTTCCATCACGGTAGGTTCGACCGTCTTTGGTCCGGGCGTAAGTGACCCCAATGGCACCAACCAGGGAGCCAATAGTGCGGTGAACGTGATCGGACCCACTCCGGTCACGCTGGGCAGCTTCGTGGCCAGCAAAGAAGGGCTGAGTGCTCAGCTGGGCTGGGTGACCTTGCAGGAGAAAAACACGAAAAGCTTCGAAGTCGAGCACAGTCTGGATGGACGCAGTTGGCGGCAGCTGGGTTCGGTAGCAGCGGTGGGTAACAGCCTGACCCAGCAGCGCTACAGCTACCAGGACACCGACCCGGCCAACGGGCTAAATTACTACCGCTTGCGGATGGTGGACTTGGATGGTCACACCGAGCTGTCGCGATCGCAGAGTCTGTCGTTTGAGCGGGGCCTGCAAGCCAGCGTATATCCCAATCCGGCGGTGGATTATCTGACCCTGGAGGTCAAGGATATCAGCAAGGTAGCCAGTGTGCAGATTCTCTCGACGACGGGCAGGGCGGTTTACGAGAGTGCGGCTCCCGCCACTCAGGTCAAGGTCAGCAGTCTGACCAAGGGTCTCTACCTGGTCCGCTTCCAGTTCAAGAACGGTTCCACCGAAACCTATAAAGTCATTAAGCAATAAGTACTAGTGTATGATATACCTACCGCTGGCAGAGCTAAACTTCTGCCAGCGGTAGATTCAGACTGCGATAGAAGCCATCTTTGATGGTAACTACTCATTTCCTATCCAACCCCATACTTATGAGTCATTTTACGCTTCCCACCTCGGTTATTTCGGCTCCCTCCCGTCGGGTTATTCATCGCCTGCGGAAGGGAAACCGTACAGGAAAAGGCTTATTATTGATTACGGGTTATGATTACTTTTTAACCAAACGGGATTATAAACGCCTTTTACCCCAATACGAAGAAGTTATTCTGGTGCCTCGGCATACTGACGACGAGTATTTGTTGAATGTGATTCTATACCCCATTCTCAGTAAATACGCCTTGATTCATCTGGTGGCTAATCCAGAGTACGATCAGCAGCACCATCAGGTTTACCAGTTTATGGTCAAACAGAGTAAGATGATTCGAGTCAGTACCATCACTGATTTCTGCGAACAGATGCTAGGGAAAGTGTACATTGCTCAAAACGCCCACGAACGCACCTTTACGAACGATTTACCCGTTTTTAGACCTGGGATTCGCGTTTTGAAGAAAGGCATGGACGTGCTGGCATCGATCTTCTTTTTGTTTTTTACCTCTCCATTCTGGGTCTGGTGTGCCCTTCGAATTAAGCAACAGTCACCGGGACCTGTTTTCTACCGGCAAGCCCGCGTTGGACGACAGGATCAGGAGTTTTACTGCGTCAAGTTTCGCTCCATGCGACTGGATGCCGAGGTAGCTGGAGCGGCCTTCTCCAGTAAAAAGGATCGTCGTACCTTCCCTTTTGGAGCGTTCATGCGAAAAATTCGACTGGATGAATTACCCCAGTTTCTCAATGTACTCAAGGGTGAAATGTCATTGGTAGGTCCTCGTCCGGAACGTAAGGTATTTACCACTTCTTTTGAGAACCAGATTCCGCATTACCAAACCCGTCATCAGGTGAAACCGGGCATTACAGGCTACGCCCAGATCTGTTATCCGTACGGAGCAGGCGTAAAAGATGCTCGTCATAAACTCATGTATGATCTTTATTACATCAAGCACTGGAGCATTCGGTTGGAAGCCTATATCCTCTGGCGTACGGTGATTACCGTTATTACGAAACAGGGATGCTAACTCCTAAGACCCACCCTATATGTCCGAAGAAACCCTCCGAATTATTCTGATTCTTTGCATCGCCTTCGTTGTACAGTGGGTTGATCAAAAGCGAAGAAAACGAAAAAAAGTTACTAGTCCCGTTTTGATACCCAAACCTACCTTATCCAGACTTTACCGACATTCGCTACGGATGAAGCAACTTCGCCAAACCGTACGTACTCCCTCTTCCAGGCGATACCAGACGAAAGAAATAGTTACTTATAAGATCTAGTAAGCGGGTACTTCTCTGTCATTTCAGGGAAGTACCCCTTTTACTTGTATACGTGACCTAGTCTTCTGCTTCTAGTTCAAAAATACTCTCCAAGGGCTTTTCGAAGTAACGGGCAATTTTAAGGGCCAGTACCGTAGAGGGTACGTACTTGTTCGCCTCAATGGCATTGATCGTCTGGCGGGACACCTGTACGGCTTCGGCCAGCGTAGCCTGCGTAATATCTTTGATTGCCCGCTCGACACGAATGGTGTTTTTCATAAGCTTCTTGATTCTCCCGGTAATGGACGCAACGCCTATACGAGGGGCATCATGTTGCGTCTGAATAGCAGGGGTTTAATGTATAAAATCCAGTTAAACCGGATGACAAAGAAGGCTAAAGCCGTAAAAACGTTGTAAATCAAAATGCTTAGATAGGCTCCATTGTATACCAGTAGAGTGGCCAGAATGATTAGCAACGCATTAATCATGACGCCCCACTGCAGGGATTCGAGCCGTACCTGTGCTACCCATTCATCTTCTTTCCGTTCTTTGGAGAAAGCCACCAGCACAAGGCCAAGGGTCAGCCCTACCGTGATGATTTCATCCAGCAGGTTATTTTGCGTATTGCCCAAAAGCTCCGCATCCCAGGTCAATTTCTGAGGAATATGAATCGTAAGCCAGTCAACCGACTTTTCCAGATTCGGGAAATAGGTCTCCCGAAACATGTAAATAATCCCCAGAATCAAAAAGCAAAAAGTCAGGCCCCAGCCTAAAGCCTTGGCCCAGTGCGGAAAAAGAAATCTCGTTTTCATAGGTAATAGATCCGTTAGTAGAGTGGAAACTAATTTTTACTAAATGTAAAGTATACATTACTTTATGACAAAATAGTATGTCAATTATTTTTATAGACCATAAAAAAAACGCTGGCAGGGCTTGAGCCTCACCAGCGTTCGAGTATATACAAATGATTCGTCCTTACGCTACGACTTCCACCTTCACACCCAGTTCTGCTTCGTCCAGTTCGACGGCTACACTGTCGGCCAGCGTATCGAGCAGGTTCAGACTCAGGGCCTGTACTTCGGTGCAAATGTATTCGCGGTTCGTTTCCAAAGCCGTTTTTACCAATGCTTCAGTCGTAGTCACCGAAATGGCAATCTTATCGGCTACTTCGAAACCACTATCTTTCCGCAGGTTCTGAATCCGGTTGACAAACTCACGGGCGATTCCTTCGTACCGCAGTTCTTCCGAAATGCTTACATCCAGCGCTACCGTCAGTCCGTTTTCCTGAGCGGTCAGGAAGCCCGGCAGATCTTCCGTCAGGATTTCCACGTCGCTTAACGTGATTTCATGGGTACCGCCTACGGTCAGCGTACCGGCTTTTTCCAGCTCGGCAATATCGCTCGTGGTCATGGCCTGAATACCGGCAGCTACTTCCTTCATTTTTGGACCGAATTTGGGGCCCAATGCTTTGAAGTTTGGCTTCACCTTTTTGTTCAGTACACCGGAAGCATCATCGAGTAACTCGACCGACTTTACGTTCACCTCGGCCTTGATGAGTTCCTCAACCCGAGCCAGCCGTTGTTTCGTGAATTCGTTGAGCACCGGTACCAGTACCCGCGAAAGCGGTTGCCGTACCTTGATTTTATTAACTTTGCGGATGGAGTGTACCAGCGAAGAAACCCGCTGAGCCAGTTCCATCGACGCTTCCAGTTCCAGATCAATGTAATGCTGATTTGCCGCCTGCAAGTCCGTCAGATGTACGGAAGGGTACTGCAAGGCAGAACCATTGGCTACGGCCGCTTGGCGAACGCCTTCCGTCAGGTTACGGTACAGCCAGTCGGCATAGAACGGGGCAATCGGTGACATCAGCTGCGACACTTTCAGCAGACATTCCTGCAAGGTTTCAAACGCCGCCCGTTTGTCAGCGGTCAGTTCACCTTTCCAGAAACGTCGGCGTGACAGACGCACGTACCAGTTCGACAAATGATCGGATACAAACTCCTGAATGGCCCGACCTGCTTTCGTCGGTTCATAGTCGGCGTAGAAACCATCTACATCTTTGATGAGCGAATGGAGTTTTGAAAGAATCCAGCGGTCCATTTCGCTCAATTGCTCGTACGGTACCCGATTGCTTTCGTCCAGGGTATAGCCGTCGAGGTTAGCGTACAGAGCAAAGAAGTTATACGTATTCGTCAACGTACCGAAGAATTTGTTCCGTACTTCGGTAACGCCTTCCAGGTTAAAACGCAGGTTGTCCCAGGGATTCGAGTTGGTAATCATGTACCAGCGAATCGGGTCCGTACCATACTTGGCCAGCGCTTCGAACGGGTTCACGACGTTGCCTTTCCGCTTCGACATTTTCTCGCCGTCCTTATCGAGTACCAGACCCGTTGAGACGACGTTTTTGAATGCTACCGAGTTATTCAGCATGCCTGAAATCGCGTGCAACGTAAAGAACCAGCCCCGGGTTTGATCCACGCCTTCGGAGATAAAATCGGCCGGATAGCTTTTTTCAAAGATATCCTGATTTTCGAAGGGGTAATGCCACTGCGCGTAGGGCATCGCTCCTGAATCGAACCATACATCAATCAAATCGGACTCACGGTACATCACCTTACCAGAAGCCGATACCAGGAAGATGTCGTCTACATACGGCCGGTGCAGATCAAACTCGCCCGTACCCACTTTGGCCAGATAGCCTTCGTTGGCGGTCTGTTGTTCCGCACTCAGACTGTCGGATTTCAGAGAGTGTTCCAGGGCGGCTTTCAACTCGGCAATCGAGCCAATACAAACTTCTTCCCCGTCTTCGCTCCGCCAGATGGGCAGCGGCGTTCCCCAGTAACGGCTCCGGCTCAGGTTCCAGTCAACCAGGTTTTCCAGCCAGTTGCCGAAACGACCCGTACCCGTACTTTCGGGTTTCCAGTTGATGGTTCTATTCAGCGCTACCAGTTCGTCTTTTTTCGCCGTTGTCCGGATAAACCAGCTATCAAGCGGGTAATACAGTACAGGTTTGTCCGTCCGCCAGCAGTGCGGGTAGGTGTGGTCAAACTTCTGAACGTTAAAGGCTTTGTTTTCCGTTTTCAACAAGATGCCGATGCGTTCATCGACCGACAGGTATTTGTCGCGGCCCTGCTTTTCACGTTCGGCTTCTTTCTGTTCGTCGGACAGGTATTGTTCCTTTACAAACTCACCCGCAAAATCCGTCACCTCCGCTACGAAGCGACCCCGTTTATCCACGAGAGGTACGTCTTTCCCGGTTTCATCCTTCACCATGATGGCGGGGATACCGTTTTGCTGCGATACCCGGAAATCGTCCGCTCCAAAGGTAGGAGCTGTATGTACAACACCCGTACCGTCTTCCGTCGTCACGAAATCACCCATGATGACGCGGAACGCCGGACTTTCGGGTTGTACGTAAGGCATCAGTTGTTCATACTCGATGCCTTCCAGGTGTTCGCCTTTCAAATCCATCAGGACTTTCCAGGGAATGAGTTTGTCCCCCGGCTGATAGGCCAGCAAATCGCCGTCTTTTCCTTTTTCGGGGAAATAGCCACTCACCCGATCTTTCGCAAGGATGACGTTGATCGGCAAATGCGTATAGGGATTATACGTCTGGATTAACTGGTAGTTAATGTTTTTACCCACCGTCAGGGCTGCGTTGGAAGGCAGCGTCCAGGGCGTGGTCGTCCAGGCCAGGATATAGACATCATCGCTATCGGCCGTATCGAAGAGGTAACCCGATTTTCCGGTCAGTTTTACTTTAAACTGGGCGACGATGGATACGTCCTTGATTTCCTTGTACGTACCCGGCTGGTTGAGCTCATGCGAGCTCAGGCCCGTACCCGCCGCTGGCGAGTAGGGCTGAATGGTATATCCTTTATAGAGCAGCCCCTGGTTATGCAATTGCTTGAGCAAATGCCAAACGCTCTCAATGTATTCGTTATGGTAGGTCACGTACGGACTTTCCAGATCGACCCAGTACCCCATTTTTTCGGTCAGGTCATTCCACTGGTCCGTGTACCGCATGACCGTTTCCCGGCACTTGCGGTTGTATTCCTCTACACTGATTTTCTTACCGATGTCTTCTTTGGTGATGCCCAGCTCTTTTTCCACCTGTAACTCAATGGGCAGACCGTGCGTATCCCAGCCACCTTTCCGTTTGACCTGGCGACCTTTGAGGGTTTGGTACCGACAGAAAATATCTTTAATCGACCGAGCCATCACGTGGTGGATACCCGGCGTACCGTTGGCCGACGGGGGTCCTTCAAAAAACGTAAAGCTGGGCTTACCTTCCCGCAGTTCAATCGATTGCTCGAAAATCCGGTTGTCTTTCCAGAATTGCCGGACTTCGTCGGCGACAGCGGCGTAATCGAGATTTTTGTATTCGGGGAAATTCATAGATGCTATGGTATGGAAACAAAAGACTAGATCTACCTATCAACACTGATACTTGTGTACTTCGTTCCAGCCTTTCGGAGAAGACGATAGATTTGCAAAAGTAAGATTTTCGGGCGAGAAAAGATAGTAATAAGTCCCCATGGCCCGCATGACAAACGTTAAGATAGAAAGCGAAGTTGACCGAAAAGCCGTACCCAATACCTTTATTGAGCACTTGCCCGTTAACGGTACACGTAAACCCAGAAAATGCACTACTGGCCAGCAACAAACAACCCCTAACTAATCCTCGCCCAGTTACTTTCATTTTCCCGAATCTGATCGAGCTGGCTCCGGATGGCCTGGTTTTTCGGCAGTACCAATTCAGGATCTTCTTCCAAGATGCCCTGAGCCGACTCGCGGGCCGCCTTTAAGATTTCCCCGTCTTTCGACAGATCAGCCAGTAACAAATCTACCACCCCGCTTTGCTGCGTGCCCGCCATGTCGCCCGGCCCCCGGAGACGTAAGTCGGTATCGGCAATCACGAAGCCATCGTTGGTTTCGGTCATTACTTTCATGCGGGTACGGGTTTCGGCACTGAGTTTCAACCCCGTCATCAGGATACAATAACTCTGATCCGCCCCCCGTCCGACGCGGCCCCGTAGCTGGTGCAACTGCGACAAACCGAAGCGTTCGGCACTTTCAATGATCATGACCGACGCGTTGGGTACGTTCACGCCTACTTCGATTACCGTCGTGGCCACCATAAGCATGGTTTCCCGACTGATGAACCGCTGCATTTCGAAGTCTTTGTCCTTGGCGGGCATTTTACCGTGCACAATACTGATCTGGTAGTCCGGGAACGCCCGAACGACACTTTCGTATCCATCCATTAAATCTTTGAAATCCAGTTTTTCGGATTCTTCAATCAGGGGATAAACGATATAGATCTGCCGTCCTTTTTGTAGCTCGTTCCGCACGAAGCCAAAGACTTCCAGCCGGTGCTGATCGGATTTCCAGCGAGTGACGATGGGTTTGCGGCCCGGCGGCAATTCGTCGATTTGCGAAAGGTCCAGATCTCCGTATAAGGTCATGGCCAGCGTACGCGGAATGGGCGTGGCTGTCATCACCAGAATGTGCGGATAGATGACTTCGTTTTTCTGCCAAAGTTTGGCCCGCTGGGCTACACCAAAGCGGTGTTGCTCATCAATGACCACCAAGCCGAGATTCTTGAATTGGACAATGTCTTCCAACAGAGCGTGGGTGCCCACCACAATATGAATGGAGCCATCGAGTAAGCCTTCGTGCAGTACTTTCCGATCTTTTTTCGGGGTCGAACCCGTCAGCTTGGACATACGCAGGCCCATGGCTTCCGCAAAAGGCAGCAAGCCTTTGAAATGCTGATCGGCCAGAATTTCGGTAGGAGCCATTAAACAGGCCTGCGCCTCGTTTTCGATGGCCAGTAACATGCAGATGAAGGCTACAATGGTCTTGCCGGAACCCACGTCACCTTGCAGCAGCCGGTTCATTTGCTTGCCCGAACGCATGTCTTCGAAAATCTCACGAATGACCCGTTTCTGGGCTCCGGTCAGATCGAAGGGCAGATGCTTTTCGTAAAAGTCACGAATGAGCTGCGTCCGTTGAAAAACCTGGCCGGGATATTCCGTTCGCCGCAGGATTTTCTGTTTGATGAGTCGGAGCTGATTATAAAAGAGCTCCTCGAATTTCAGGCGTCGTTTGGCCTGATGAATGTGCTGTTCGTTTTCCGGAGCGTGAATGCCCCACAAGGCCTGAGCCTTGGATGCCAGCCGGTATTTTTCGATGAGGAAGCTGGGCAGGGTCTCCCGGATGTGTGGTCCGGCCAGTTCGAGTACCTGCCGCTGCCACTTAGCAATCGCTTTGGCATCGACGTACCGCTTGCGGAGTTTTTCCGTCAGGTTGTACACCGGTTGCCAGTAGCCCCCTTTTTCGTTTTCGGCCGTCAGCAGGTCCATTTCCGGGTGTACGATCTGAAACTTGCCGTTAAAACTCGTGGGCTTGCCATAGACAATGTACTGTCCATCCCGGTGTAAGCTTTTTTCCAGGAATGAAATGCCCTGAAACCAGGTTAGTTCCATGGTTCCTGAACCGTCGCTGAACTGGCCGACCAAACGAGCCTTATGCCCTTCACCGATCACCTCCCAGGTACGCAGCCGTCCTTTGATTTGGGCTCCGGCCATTTCTTCCCGTAATTCCGAAATTCGGAAGAACCGCGTACGGTCTTCGTACCGGAAGGGATAATGTTGGAGTAAATCGCCAAATGTAAAAATATTCAATTCCGTATTGAGTAGGGCCCCTTTCTGCGGGCCTACGCCTTTGAGGAATTCAATTTTTGTATCAAAAAAATTTGTTGGTCGGTCCATGGTACTAACGTATTCGCTCTTCCGCTCCCCGGTTGTGTCTATCGGGTATTTCCAGCCTGCTACACAAAAATAACATCGGTAAGCTCCTTTGATGACCCGATGGAAGGGTTAAATTAATTCGGGAAAGGGAAGGCACCAAAAAAGGCACTACCCTTTCGGAATAGTGCCTTTTTACGAACCAGTAGTGCAGAGACCGCTTAGGGGTTTTGCACCACCTTGGGGTTTACGTTCAGCTCCGCCCGTGGGAAGAGGTACTGCCATTGGGGATCACCGGCGGGAATGGTCATCACCAGGGCCAAGGCTTGCTGATGGTTGGTTCCTGTACGATCCAGGGCTTGGTTGAGGCGTTTCAAATCAAAGAAACGGAATCCTTCACCCCAAAGCTCTACCCGACGTTGCGTCAGAATTTCGTTCAGCAGAGCCGTACCGGTAGCTGTACTTTGCTTGTAGGACGGATCACGCGATACGACCAGATCGTAAAGGACTTTAGCAGCGTCGGCATCTTTACCGGCGTGAGCCAAGGCTTCGGCTTCGATCAGGTACATTTCGGCGGCCCGCATAAAGGCTACATCGCCTAAGCTACTGCTGGAGCTTTCAGAAAGGAACTTACGGTTCATATAAGCGGCCCGGTTACCTGAAGGAGGAATCGGGAAAGCGGTATTTTTACCCGTTGGGTCCCACAATTGCTTCCGAACGTCTGTACTGGCAATCGTTTCGTACAACTTGGAATTGATAGCTTTCGGGTTCGTACGAACGTTCGTGGAATTAAAGTTCGCCGACATGAAAGCAAAGAACGAGTGGAAGTACGTCGTTTGCGTCGACAAGGGGTTACTGCCCCAGATCCACTCCGGATTGCTGATGCTGTTGAACCCTTGCAGGTACTGAGTCTGTGACATCAGCGTGTATTTCGCACGAGCGTCTTTGGCCAACGTAGCCGCTTTCGTCCAATCACCCATCGTTAGAGCGACGCGGGCATAAATACCCTTCGTCGAACTAATGTTGAAGTGTGATTTAGGGTGCGTAGCGGTCACGGTACCGAACAACGAGACGGCTTCATCCAGGTCTTTCGTTACCTGAGCATATACTTCAGCTACCGTAGCCCGAGCCTGTCCTTCCGTCGTGTTGATGGTCATAACGGGAACACCCAACTGCGTGTTGGCTGCCCCTGCCTGATACCGCTGTCCGTATAACTGAACCAACATGAAATGACACCAGGCCCGGTAGGTCAGCGCCTGAGCCTTGATATCGTTCTTCTCCTTCTCATCGCCCGTGATTTTATCGATATTGGCGATAATCATATTGGCGTTGGCAATGAGCTTGTAGTAGAACAGGTACGTGAAGCGTACGGTACTGGCCACGTCACTGCGGTGCATGGTCCAACGGTACGTACCGTTGTACCAGCCGTTTCCGGTGCTCGTCATGACCACGTCGTCACCTAGGGCATCGAAGTGGATCATTAGGCCCATTTGACCGGCCTGATCCATATCACCCTGCTGGCTGTATAGCTGACGGTGAATTCCGTTGAGAGCCGCCCAGGCGTTAGGCAAACTGGTGAACACATCCTGCTCGGATACGGCATTGGTCGGTTGCGTTTCCAGGTAATCTTTATCACAGGCCGTCAGCGAGAAGGCTAGGCCGGCCATAAGCAGATACTTACTGATCTGATTAATTTTCATGGATTTTAATGCTTAAAGAGTCAGGTTCAATCCTACCGACACAACCCGGTTGGGGATGTAGGCATTATTCACGATACCGTTAAATGACTGCGTTACGTTCATACCCTTGCGAGCCGAGAACAACCACAGGTTTTCACCACTTACGAATACCGACGCATTCTTTACATTAATTCGGTTCAGCAGAGCCGGAGCGAAGTTGTACGATAAGTTTACCGTACGAATACTCAAATACGAAGCACTCGTCAGCCAGCGATCCGAAGCTGCATTAAAGAAGCTACGTCTGGCTTCATCCATCCGGGGTACATCCGTTACGTCACCTGGGTTCTGCCAGCGTTTGAGTTGGTCTTTGTGCAGAGCGGTTCCGTAGTTACCACCGGCCATCAACTGAGCGTAGGAATTGTCCAGAGCCAGGCCACCGATTTGGTAATTCAAAAGAGCCATCAGCGTAAACCGCTTGTAGCTAAAGGTGTTTGAGATACCACCGTATACGTCCGGAATAGAGCTTCCTGCGTAGTGGAAACGGGCGTTGTTGGAGTTGTTGGTTACCGTATCCTGTCCGATCACGTACGTTTTCGTCGTTGTGCTGTTTACCCACTGATCGGCCCGGTACAAGGCGTCTCCATTTTCGGAATCCACGCCGTACCATTCTCTCAGCCAGAAATCATAGATCGATTGACCGACCGCCCGGCGGAAGCTTCCGCTGATGATGGGTTTGTTGTTTTCGGGCAACGACGTAATGCGGTTTTTCAACATCGTAGCGTTCACATCAATGTTCCAACGGAAATCGTTTTTACGAATGATGTCGGCATTTACGTGAAGCTCGATTCCTTTGTTCCACATCGAACCAATGTTGGCCAGTCGCTCCGAAAGACCACTTGCCAGCGAAATAGGTACGCTAAAGAGCAGGTTATCTGACTTGCGGTGGAATACTTCGATGCTACCCGACAGGCGATTGTTGAGTAAACCGTACTCTAGTCCTAAGTCAATGCTGCGGTTCGATTCCCACTGCAAGTTATTCGCTGCCAATTGACTCTGGATGAAACCAGATTCACTATTGTTGTTATAGCTTTGACCAAAGGCGTACAGCGCCGGATACGCGTAGTAAATACGGTTTCCGTCTGAATCCAGAATACCATCGTTTCCAGAAGTACCCACGGAGCTTCTCAGCTTCAATAGGTTCACCCAGGAAATACTCTTCATGAAATTCTCATTGTCCAGACGCCAGCCGGCTCCTACGGACCAGAAATTACCCCAACGTGACTCGCGGGCAAACTTTGAAGTACCATCCCGACGGAACGAGGCAGACAGGATGTATTTACCATCGTAGTCGTAATTCACGCGGGAGAAATAGCCTTCCGTGCGATACTTGTCCGTGTAGGAAGTTGACGAGTTGATCGTCGTGAAGTTCCCCAGCTCATCGTTACCCGTTACGATCTGACCCTGACTCATCGCGTAGATGTAATTGTAGGTCCAGTCGTAGTTTTCGTGACCCACCAAGGCGTCAATCGTATGGTGCGTATGGAACGTTTTTGAATAGTTCAATAATTGGTTGATGTTATACGTAGTCGTCTGACGGTTCGTACGGTTGGCACGACCAGCGGGAGCTCCGTCCCCTACTAACGTGTTGTCATAACCAATGCCTAAATCGCTCGTAATATCTACGCTGACGTTGGTCGTAAACTTAAAGTCTTTCAGGAACGTCACTTCGCCGTACGTACGGGCACTCAATACATTCCGACGACGCAGGTTTTTATTGAGTTCCGTTTCAGCAACGATGTGACGACCGGGACTCGCTCCAGCCGGACGGGAAGGCAGACCCAGAGCCGTCATGTTACCCAAATCGTACTGAGCATTACCAGCCGCGTCCAGAATCAGTTCACCCGATTGCGGATTACGAGCATACACCGGATAAATCGGTCCCATACCCCGGGCAAAATTGAAGGGGTTGGCATACCCGCTGCTATTATCTACCGTATTCGCCTGTTTGGCATCGGTTACCGTTCCAGCTAAGTTCAAGCCCGTTTTAAGCCACTTCGTAGGTTTGAAGTTCGCGTTCAAACGACCCGTATAGCGTTTAAAATCGGAGTTGATCAGATAGCCTTTTTCATTGACATAACCCATGGAAACGAAGAAATCACTCTTATCGCTGCCACCACTGTAGTTCAGGTTATAATCCGCACGGCTTCCTTGACGGGTCAAGGGGTCAGCCCAGTTCAGATCATTCGGGTATTTCAACCGAGCATTCGGGTTGATTTTTCCGTCAGCCGTAACGATTTCGTTATCGGCTACATTGAAGGGATTGTAGCCCAACAAACCTTTGATACCTGCCGTAGCCCGAGCGTTAGCGGCATCCAGACCGATTGCTGAAGCAGCAGGAGCTCCGTAGGAAAGGCTGTTCCGGTACGCTTCCCACATCAGCGGGTAGTACTCAAATGCATTCACGCGATCGTACTCGGGAATACCCCGAGACATCACACCCTGACTGGCGTTGATCGTGAACTGGCTTTTGTTGGTTCCTTTGCGGGTCGTAATCATAATTACGCCGTTGGCCGCCCGTGATCCATAAATGGAAGAAGATGCGGCATCTTTCAGCAAGGAAATGCTCTCAATATCTGAAGGGCTGATGTTGGCGATATTACCCGAGTAAGGTACCCCATCGACTACATACAAGGGATCATTAGAAGCATTGATCGATCCAAAGCCGCGTACACGGATGGAAGGACCATCGCCCGGTTGACCACTACCCGCACTCGCCTGAATACCCGCAGCTACCCCGGCCAGCGCGTTGTTGATGTTGGAAATCGGACGGGTTTGGAAATCCTTTGTACTCAGCTGGTTTACCGAACCTGTAAACAGTGCTTTTTTAGCCTGTCCGTAAGGTACCTGAACAACAACCTCTTCCAGGTCTTTCGCATCCTGCTTCAACTGCACATCAACCACCGAGTTGTTACCAATCGGCATCTCCATCATCACAAATCCAATGGACTTAAAGACAAGCACGGTACTTCCAGCCGGAATGTTAAGCGAATACTTACCCTGACTGTCCGTAACGGTTCCGGTAGTGGTTCCCTTTACCAGTACGCTTACGCCCGGCACTGGAGAGTTGTCCTCTACCGCCGTAACCGTCCCCCTCACTAACGTTTGAGCGTAACTCAAACTCATGCTTAGCAGAAATGCTAAGCAAAGAAGTAACTTTTGTTTCATTGATAGTTTTAGTTAGGTAAAACCCTGGAGAAGTGTAAAAAAAATATTGACTTAATCTAGATTTCTGGAAATTAGATTTTTCTAATATCTCGCTTGGCTCGTTACCCGCGAAACAATACTAAATCTTTCAGAGAAGAATAAATCTCAGCACTTCTTACTCGGATAATTTTACAAAAATATAAAATGAGCATTAAGAATAAAGCGTTTTCAGTAACAAAAAATTAATTTATATTAAAACCAGGTTAGTAATGAAATAATATTTGGCAAACAAAAAATGTACTTGAAGATTGTACTTTGTAAATAAACCCAGGCTAAGCCCTTAAATCAAGACTTACATTTAGTATAATATATTTTTACCAATTAGACGATGTGTGAAATATTATTTTACCATACAGGCTAATGGCCAATTTTTATTGAGCGGTTTTTAAAATTTACCCATATCTTCTATACGTAGCTTTATAGAAGTATGTGTTTAGTGAAATGCAAACCCTGGATTCAACGTTTTTCCGGAGATAGTTTTCATCTTCGTATATGCCTATGAATAAATGGTACCTTGGATTAGTCCTCTTTTGGGGCGTGCTTTCGCCTGCCTGGGCCAATCACATTGTTGGCGGAAATTTTGAAATGGTGGCGGTATCCAATACGCCCGGCCGGTTTCATTTATACATGAATTTATTCTTCGATGAAATTGGCGGCAGAACCTCCCCCAAGGAACGCGACATTGTGATTTCGATTTTCCGAAAACGGGACAATAACCGTGAGGTAAATATTCGGATGGATCTGGAGAGCGATCAGCCCCTTCGCTATACCAATCCGAGCTGTGCAGAAGCCCGAAATTTAAAGACCTCCATCCTCCGTTATCATTATGAGCTGAATCTGGACCCCAAGCAATACAGCGATCCTCAGGGGTATTACGTCGCTTTCGAACGGTGTTGCCGGAATACCGCCACGGTGAATCTGGTATCACCCGGCCGGTCGGGGATGGTTTTTTATCTGGAATTTCCGGCTCTGCAACGCAACGGACAGGCTTTCCAGAACTCGTCGCCCGTCTTTGGTACGCCCAACGGCGAGTATTTGTGCGTGAATAAGCCTTTTACCCTCAACTTTGGAGCCAGCGATGCCGACGGTGATCAATTACGGTATTCGCTGGAAACGCCTTACATGGGTTTTACGACGGACGCCCGTCCCAATCCTTCCATACCGGCTCCCAGCCCCTACCCCTTGGTGAGCTGGGGGAATTCGTACGGAGTCAACAACCAGATCCCGGGAAATCCTGCTTTACAAATCAATCCGAATACGGGCACGCTCAGCGTAACGCCCTCGCAATTGGGTCTTTTTGTCTTTTCCGTACAAGTAGAAGAATACCGGAATGGGGAGAAAATTGGAATGGTTCGTCGGGATTTTCAGCTACTCGTCGTCGATTGTCCGGACAATACCTTACCCGATCCGATCGTGTTTCAAACGGACTCTACGAAACAACTCCTCCAAGGCGAAGTTTGCGAAAGCGGCTCTTTTGATTTGAAAACCCGACAACTACCCAATGCGTCCTACCAATGGCAGAAAGACGGACGTAATATTGAAGGAGCTACCTCCTGGCAGTATCAGGCTCAATCGCCGGGCACCTATCGCGTGGTTATCAGTTCGACTACTGTTTGCTCGGCCTCGAAAGAATCCGAATCCGTTACGCTGACGCTCAAGCCCGGTCCTGCGGCCAGCATTACGGCCGACGTACCCCTACCTGCTTGTGCTACGCAACAAATCATACTCTCGACGCTGACGGGCAATTACAGCTACCGTTGGCAGCGAGATGGCGTATCGCTACCCGAAAACACGTCCTCGATTACGGTCACCCGGGGCGGATTGTATGCGGTACGGGTACAAAGTCTGGACGATGCTTGTTACTACACCCCTTCCCAGCAAATTGACATTTACGACACGCCGCAGGCCCGCTTTCAAAATCTGCCTCCGGCGAATCGTTTTTGCCGGGATGCCAACGTAACACTGATGGCCTACGATTCCACGGGTTACCAGTTTCAGTGGTACCGCAACGGCCAGCTCATTGCCGGAGCTACGCAAAATCGCTACGTTGTTCAGGCGTCGGGGACGTATTCTTTTCAAGTCAAAATTGGAAACTGTACGGCTTTTTCACCGGACTATACGGCGGAGCTTTACCCGGAAACACCTGCCACGTTTGAACCCATCCCTTCCATTTGCCAGAGCAACGTGACCAAACTTACGCTTCGCGGTACGCCCGCGGGAGGCGTCTTCGCGGGTCAAGGCGTGATTTCGGGTACGGATCAGTTCGACCCTTCGCTGGCGGGCGTGGGGAGTTTTCCATTGACATACACGTATACCAATGAACAGGGTTGTAAAACAGTAGTGGAACAAACGGCAACCGTTTCGCCCGCTCCGCGACTTAATGCGGGGCCGGACCTGGGTTTTGTCCGCGGGGAATCGGTCGTCATCCAGACGCAAAGCGACGACAACCTGTCCTTTGAATGGACCCCCGCTACCGGCCTTAGCTCGACGACCATTCAAAGTCCTACGGCCGCTCCGGATCAGACCACCCGTTATACCGTTCGGGCCACCTCCGCGGCGGGTTGCCAGGTGGAGGACGACGTACTGGTGACGGTGTGGGAAGCCCTTACCATTCCCAATGCCATCACCCCCAATGGAGATGGTACCAATGATACCTGGGAACTACCGGGCATTGAGTTCTATCCCAACGCCGATGTGCGGATTTTTAACCGCTGGGGTACGGAAATCTTCGTTTCCAAAGGTTACGGTACTACTTTTGATGGCACCTACAAGGGTACCCGATTACCGCCGGCTACGTACTATTACGTCATCCAGCCTAACAATGGTCGACCGACCCTGAAAGGGACCTTGACGCTGGTCTACTAACCTATGAAACTCAGTATCATCACCATTCATTATAATCAGGGCGAGGGTTTACGGAAAACGCTGGAAAGTGTCTGGAGTCAGTCCGTACAGGATTTTGAATTCCTGGTGATTGATGGCGGATCGACGGACGGTAGCGTAGAGTTTCTGCGGGAACAGGAGGCAAAGCTTACCTACTGGTGCAGCGAGCCGGATGGTGGTATTTACCCCGCCATGAATAAAGGCATTGCCAAGGCTAGTGGGACGTACCTGATGTTTCTTAACGCGGGCGATTGCCTGAGTGACGCCTCCGTCATTAAAACCTGCCTTGAACAAATCGAAGCACACCCGACCGTAGACGTTTTCTACGGCGATATGTACGGCTTTCAGGGCGATGTTACCCAAAAATGGCTGCACACGCACCCGGCTACGCTGGATTTACTTTTTCTGGAAACGCAGAATCTGAATCACCAGTCGTCGCTTTTTCGGGCGGACCTTTTTCGGGAATTGGGTCCGTATCCAGCTTCGTATCCACTGGCGGGGGATCACTGGCTTTTCCTCCGTAGCTTTCTGGCGGATAAAATATTTCACCATATTAGTTATCCACTGGTTGTCTTTGACTACGGCGGCGTGGGTTCCCGCAACCGGGAGCAGTACGTACGGGAAATGGCGGCACTCTGGGAGGAACTTGTCCCCGCGTACGTCCGCAGGCTCATGCCCGAGTACCGATCTTTAAAACATCAAACGTCCCGCGGATTCATTCGTACGGCCATTCGGCTATACCAGACGTTTTATCGACAGAAAAAATAAGCTCCTTGCATGTCCCCGCTTGTATCCGTTATCATTCCCTGTTATAATTCCGGAACGTATCTACCCGAAGCCCTATCCAGCGTAGAAGCGTATCGGGGTTCGTACGCGTACGAAATCATTATTATCAACGACGGCTCAACCGACGCGTATACGCTTGAGTACTTACGGGAACTAGAAACGCGGGGATATCCGATTCTTCATCAGGAAAACAAGGGAGCCGCGGCCGCCCGCAATACGGGTGTTCGGGCCGCTCGGGGGAAATATCTGCTATTGCTGGATAGCGACAACCGAATTCGTCCGGCGTACCTTGAGAAAGGAATTCCCGTACTGGAATCGCGGCCTGACGTGGGCGTGGTTTACGGTAATGCTCATTTTTTTGGAGATACCACGCGGAAAGGTTTCAAAGCTGCCGTATTCGACGGTTCGCAGCTGTTTATTTCCAATGCGCTGGATATGTGTACGCTCGTTCGGAAAACCGTCTGGGAACAGGTCGGAGGACTGGACGAACAAATACCGGGTTGTGAGGACTGGGAATTCTGGATTCGCGTGACGCAAACCGACTGGCAATTTTTCCACATTTCGGAAACGCTATTCGATTATCGGATTCGCCAGGGTTCGTTATCGGATTTTACGAACCTGGAAACGGACGACCGGATTTACGCGTACCTCTACGCCAAACACGCCCGTACCATTCGCGAGCAGTACCAGATTAATCTGAAGAAAGCCCGCTTGTACGACAAAGCCATTGAGCAGCCGTTTCGCTACTTTTTTAAATTCATTTTCAACAAGTATTTCAAGAAAACGAAAGACAAAGTATAGCCATGCCCGAGCCTCTACGCGTAACGCTGGTACAGACCGACTTGTACTGGGAAAATCCAACGGCGAATCTGGCGATGCTGGAAGAAAAGCTGAGTGAACACTCGGAACCAACGGATGTCATCATTCTGCCCGAAATGTTCACGACGGGTTTCACGATGAATCCGGCCGCGGTGGCGGAACCCATGAATCTGACCACTACCCGCTGGATGCGGCAAATCGCTGCTCAGTACGAAGCAGTGGTGCTGGGAAGTTTTGTAGTACAGGAAAGCGGAAAGTATTACAACCGGCTCGTGTGGATGCAGCCCGACGGGACCTGCGAAACCTACGACAAGCGGCATCTCTTTCGGATGGGGAACGAACATGAGGTATATACAGCGGGTACCCGGCGACTTATCCACACTTGGAAAGGCTGGAAGATTTGTCCCCTCATCTGTTACGATCTGCGATTCCCGGTTTGGAGCCGGAATGTGGATAACCAGTACGATCTGTTGATTTACGTAGCCAACTGGCCCGCCGCCCGGGAAAATGCCTGGAAGAGCCTGTTAACGGCCCGAGCCATTGAAAATCAATGCTATACCGTAGGCGTTAACCGCGTAGGCAACGATGGTAAAGGCGTACCGCATGCTGGAGCTTCGGGTTTAATTGACTTCAAAGGCAACTGGATAAGTTATCCACATAGCGATCCACTTATCCACACCTATACCCTGAATCACGAAGAGTTATCCACATTTCGGGATAAGTTTCCAGCGTATCTGGATGGGGACCGATTTGAAATTGTAATGTAGCCCGATCCGAGCGATGCGTTTACAACCTCGCTCGGATCGTTTATTCCAGTACTTTCGGCACGCGGAAATAGTTCTCATCCCGCTTGGGAGCGTTCACGAGTCCCTGCTCGTGCGTAAGGGTTTGCCGGGCTTTATCGGGCCGTAAGGCATTTACTTCCAGACTCATGTGGGTCAGGGGTTCTACCTGCGTAGTATCGAGTTCGTTGAGCTGTTCCATCCAAGTCAGTACGCTGCTGAGCGTATGGGTCAGCTCTGCTTCTTCTTCGGGACGAATAGTCAAACGGGCCAACTGGGCCATTTTGTGTAGGGTCTGTTTTTCAACTTGCATAAGTGAGTTGTCAGTTTGCTGTTTTCCGTTTTCAGAAGTTAACCACGGAGTTACTCAGCCTGAGGCACCAAGGTAAGGGCGTTTTCCTTGGTGAACCTTGGTATCTTCGTGCCTTGGTGGCAAAAATACTTTTTAAATCACCGTCAGCCGTTTGTATTCACTGGCATGAGCCTTCGGATTCGCCGTGTACTCATCCAACGTACGTTGAATCGTTTCGAAGACCTGATGCCGTAAGTTTTCCACATCTGCTTCGGTCAGACCCTTCGTTGGAATGGGCGTATGAATTACTGCCCGGACGGCTCCAGGATTCAGCCGCATATTCTTCTTATCGGGCAATAACAGGTAATTATTCAGTAATGAAATGGGCACCAGCGGTACTTGCTGGCGAATGGCCATCCGAAACGCTCCATCCTTAAAGGCCGGGTGCATCTGCGGTGGGTTCGTTGCCCGAATGCCTCCTTCCGGATAGATTACCATACTTCTTCCTGATTCCAAAGCCCGGTACGAGCGTTGCAAGGATTTCGAACGACTCTGGGGATCATTCCGATCTACCTGAATGTGCAGTTTCGAAAACATGTACCCAAACAACGGAGCTTTCTTCAAAACGCTTTTTCCCAGAAAGGCAAAATAGTTATCCACAATCAGCATCATCGAAGCCACGTCCAGATACGAAAAGTGATTGGACGCAAAAACGTACGCCTGCTTAGGATCGGGTTTACCACTTTCGTATCGGACCAGAATCGGCATACCTACCAGGGGGAAAAACAGGTGAGCCCACACCCGGTTACAGCGGTGAGCCAGGGGTTTCCAGGCTTCTTTTTGCAGGAAAATATACTGAAACGGGAAAATCAGCAGAAACGTAAACACAAACCAAAAGGCCGCCCAGATGGAATACACATTCACGAAAAAACGCCGCATGGTTCGGATCAACAAGGGTGAATCGTTCGACTTTCGTCTACTTGAACTAGAGTACAGTTCGCAAAAATAAGGCATCCATCAGCAAATCAGTGCGTTTGTGAAACGTCAATTCAAGAAATGCCCCTTCCGAGCCGCTTCCGAATTGCGTATCTTTGCGTAATAAATTCTGTTGAGGGTGATTTTTCCTCCCGAACGATGACTACCATGAGCACGATTTCCAAAACGTATTCGCCCACCGAGGTTGAAGATAAGTGGTACGCCTACTGGCTCCAGCACAAGCTTTTCGCGTCCCAGCCTAATCCTGAAAAAGAGCCGTACACCATTGTGATTCCTCCCCCAAACGTCACGGGAATCCTGCACATGGGCCACATGCTCAACAATACAATTCAGGATATTCTGGTCCGCAAGGCCCGTATGGAAGGTAAAGAGGCGGTATGGGTGCCGGGTACGGATCACGCCTCTATTGCCACGGAAGCCAAAGTCGTAGGCATGCTCAAGGAGCGGGGAATCGCCAAGACCGATCTGAGTCGCGAAGAGTTTCTTTCGTATGCTTTCGAGTGGAAAGACAAATACGGCGGAATCATTCTCGAACAACTCAAGAAACTCGGAGCTTCCTGCGACTGGGACCGTACGCGGTTCACCATGGACGAGAAGTACTACGAGTCGGTAATTGATGTATTCGTTCGTCTGTATAACAAAGGCCTCATCTACCGGGGCGTACGGATGGTCAACTGGGATCCCCAGGGAAAAACGGCACTATCGGACGAAGAGGTAATCTTTAAGGAAGTACAGTCCAAGCTGGTCTACATTCAGTATCCGGTAGTCGGTGAAGAGGGAGCCTCGGTAACCATTGCTACCGTTCGCCCGGAAACCATCATGGCCGATGCGGCCATCTGCGTTCACCCGGAAGACGAACGGTACACGCACCTGCACGGCAAGAAAGTACGGATTCCGTTAATTGACCGGGAAATTCCCGTGATTCTGGATGAATACGTAACAATGGATTTCGGTACGGGAGCTTTGAAAGTAACGCCGGCTCACGATTTAAATGACTACGAACTGGGCCAGAAACACCGGCTGCCCGTGATCGATATTTTGAGTGATGACGGTACGCTCAACGAAAAAGCCCAGCTTTTCGTGGGCATGGATCGTTTTGCGGCCCGCAAAGCCATCATCAAGGAACTCGAAGAAAAGGGTTACCTGGAAAAAATTGAGGAGTATAAGTCGAACGTCGGTACGTCCGAGCGTACGGGAGCCGTTATTGAACCCAAGCTGTCCATGCAATGGTGGCTGAAGATGGATGATATGGCTAAGCCCGCGCTGGATTCAGTGATGAACGACGACGTAGCTTTGATTCCCGCTAAATTCAAGAATACGTACCGCGTGTGGATGGAAAACATCCACGACTGGTGTATTTCCCGGCAACTCTGGTGGGGTCAGCAGATTCCGGCCTTCTATTTGCAGGACGGTACCATCATCGTTGCTAAAAACAAACGGGAAGCCCTGCGAAAAGCTCAGCACGAAATGCAGCTATTCGCCTTGACCGAGCAGGATTTGGAGCAGGACCCGGACGTACTCGATACCTGGTTCTCATCCTGGCTATGGCCGTTTGGCGTATTTGATGCCCTTTCGAATCCGGATAACGAAGACATTAAGTTTTATTACCCCACCAGCGATCTGGTGACGGGTCCGGATATTCTGTTCTTCTGGGTTGCCCGGATGATTATGGCGGGCTTTGAATTTATGGGCGAGCGTCCGTTCAAGAATGTATACCTGACGGGTATCGTTCGGGATGCGAAGGGCCGGAAAATGTCCAAGCAACTCGGGAATTCTCCTGACCCACTGGACCTGATTGCCAAATTTGGTGCTGATGGCGTTCGGACGGGACTTTTGTTCTCCGCTCCCGCTGGTAACGATTTGCTGTTCGATGAAAAACTCTGCGAACAGGGACGGAATTTCTGTAACAAAGTATGGAATGCCTTCCGTCTGATCAAGGGCTGGGAGATTTCCACGGAATCCGCTCCGGCTTCGAATCAGCTGGCCTTTACCTGGTTTGAATCCAAACTCAACGCCACGCTGGCCGAGATTCTGGATCACTTCAGCAAATTCCGGATTTCGGATGCCCTGCACGCGGCGTATAAGCTGATCTGGGATGAATTTTGCTCAAATTATCTGGAAATCATTAAGCCCGAATTCGGCAAACCTATCGACGCTGAAACGTACGAAACAACGGTTGTTTTCTTCGAACGCCTGATGGCTTTGATGCACCCGTTCATGCCGTTCATTACGGAAGAAATCTGGCAAAACCTCCGCGAACGTTCCCAGGGCGAAAGCCTGTGCCGGGCGGCATACCCCACCGTGGGCACCATCGATGCTGCACTGGTAGCGGACTTCGATGTTCTGTTTGAAGTAGTAACGAAAGTTCGGGAAACCCGTAACTCGAAGGGTCTTTCCCCGAAAGAAACCCTGCCGCTAGTGGTTCGTACGGATAATACCGAACGCTATCAGAACGTGGACCCCATCATTCAGAAACTGGCCAATACCACACCAATTGAGTTTGTAACGGAAGATGTAGCGGGTGTTTCGCCCTTCCTGATTAAAGCCGATAAAATCTTTATCGCTTTGGGTGAAAAGATCGACGTGGAAGCCGAACGCGACCGTTTACAGAAAGAAATCGAGTATAACGAAGGATTTATGAAATCCGTAGACGCGAAACTTTCCAACGAACGCTTCGTACAGAATGCGAAACCCGAAGTCGTAGAGAAAGAACGTCAGAAGAAAGCCGACGCCGAATCAAAGCTGGTAGCCTTGCGTGAAGCATTGGTGAATTTGGCTTAGTAGTTAGGTGGATGGTTAGTGCCTCCTGAAAAGCCTTTGGTTTTTTCAGGAGGCTTTTTTATGTATCGTCAGTTGCGTCGATTCACACTCTCCCTACAGCTAAAACTTCCGAATTAACACCACTCCGCCCACAATCAGCATCGCACCCACGATTCGCCCGATGGAAATGGGTTTGACGGCTACGCCCAGCCAGCCGTAATGATCGAGCAACAGGGATACGATCATTTGTCCCAGTACCACTAGTCCAAAGGTTAAGGCTACCCCCAGGCGCGGCATTACCACAATGACCGTACTGATGTAATAAGCTCCCAAAACGCCAGCAAACCAGACGTACCAGGGAGCCGTTTTCGCCGCCGCCACCGCTTCCCCAAAGGAGGTTCGGGTTGTCAGGCTTGCCAGGAACAGAACCACTACCCCCATAACAAAGGAAAAGAAAGCCGCCCAGAGTGCCTGTCCGGTCAGTCGGGCCATCTGAGCATTTAACCCCGCCTGCGTAGGAAAAACAGCCCCGCATAAAATGGCCAGTACGAAAAAGATAAGCTGTTGCATAAAGGGCGTTTGAATGGGTTTGATAAAGGTATGAGATCGTTTGCTAAAGCATCCCCTATTACTACAACCAACTTCAACCTTTATTCACTAATTTAACAGGTCAACGATTTTTCCCATGCAAAAAAAGAGAACCCTTTTGTCCCTATGCCTGCTCAGCATGGGCTTCGGAGCTTTTGTCATGAAAGCCGTCGATGATCGGGCCATTACCGCCGCCGTCGTCAAAGAAGCCGAAAAGCTACTGGGTCTGGAATTTACCGCCGCCGAAGCCGACTCCATGCGGGGCGAGTTACTCAGCAAACGTCAGAGTTACGAGCGTATGCGGAAAGTCGAACTAAGCAATGACGTCGCTCCCGCTCTGTACTTCAATCCCTTACCGCCAAACTTTGTTTTTGAAAGTCAGACGCTGCCCTTCAAAGTCGCTCCCGCTGGCAAGGTAAAATTACCAGATAATCGTGACGAGCTGGCCTGGTATTCCGTACGCGAACTGGCTGAATTACTGCGAAGCCGGCAGCTCACGTCGGTTGAATTGACCCGCTTTTTTCTGGAACGTTTGAAGAAATACGACGTACACCTACACTGTGTCGTTACCCTGACGGAGACCCTGGCCCTGCAACAAGCGGCACAGGCCGATGCCGAAATCAAGGCGGGTAAGTACCGGGGCCTATTGCACGGTATTCCCTACGGAGCAAAAGACCTGCTGGCTCAGAAAGGCTACCCAACCACCTGGGGTTCGACCGCCTACAAAGATCAACAGTTCGCCTATACTGCCACGGTCATCGAACGACTCGAAAAAGCCGGAGCCGTACTCTGTGCCAAGCTCACGCTGGGCGAGCTGGCGATGGGCGACGTCTGGTTTGGGGGTAAAACCCGGAATCCTTGGAATCTCAACCGGGGCTCCAGTGGCTCCTCGGCGGGTTCGGCCTCGGCCGTAGCGGCGGGCTTACTGCCTTTTGCCATCGGTTCGGAAACCCTGGGCTCCATTGTTTCCCCATCGAGCGAATGCGGCACGACGGGATTACGGCCCAGCTTCGGTCGCGTGCCCCGCACGGGAGCCATGACGCTCAGCTGGAGTATGGACAAACTCGGTCCGCTGGCCCGTACCGTGGAAGACTGTGCCATCGTTTTCAACGCCATCCAGGGTCCCGACCAGAAAGATTATACGATCATGAAGGCTCCGTTTAATTACGACGGCACCCAAACGTCCCTGAAAGGCTTAAAGATCGGATATCTTCCCACGGCCTTTGATCGTAACTATCCTACTAAAACGCAGGATTCGCTAACCCTGGCTACCTTACGATCCCTGGGTGCCGAACTTGTACCGATGCAGTTGCCGGAGTATCCCGTCAGTGATATGGCTTTGTTATTAACGGTGGAGGGAGCTTCCGCCTTTGACGATTTAACTACTAGTAACCGCGACGATCTGCTGGTTCAACAGCATAAAAACGCCTGGCCCAATTATTTCAGAGCCAGTCGCTTCGTACCGGCTGTGGAATACCTGCGGGCAAATCGGTTACGGACGAAACTCATCGCGGCTATGCAGGAGAAAATCAAAGGACTGGACGTCTACCTAACGCCTGCTTTTGGAAATCCTAACCTGACGCTGACGAACCTGACGGGCCACCCCTGCGTAGTGTTGCCGAACGGTTTCCGAAGCGAGCAGGGCGTGCAGCGACCAACCAGTATTACGTTTATGGGATCCTTATTCGGGGAAGCCAAGCTGCTTCAGGTAGCCAAAGCCTATCAACAGGCCACGAACTGGCATCGGCAACACCCCAAGCTTTCGTACAACCATGATTAAATACCGTCTCTATCCCACCCTAATGCAGCTGTTTTCGTGGTACCATCACGAACTCCGAAACGCGGATGGAGAATTATACGTAACGGAGCGGCACCTGCTGGATCGGATCAACCGGGTCCCGCAACCTACTACACCCGCCCAGCAGCGGGGCATTAGTTTTGAAACCGCTTTGACTACCGGACGGGGGGAAGAGCAATTTCCGGCTCCCATCATCGAAGCCATGCGAAAACAACTCCCCATGCGGTACAAAACCCAGTTTTTCGTGCGTACGGCGATTAAGAATGTGGAGTTTTATGGACTGATTGACATAGTGGGCGGCGACCGGGCGATTGATATTAAAACGACCTCCCGGTACGAGCCTCCCAAGTTCGCCCATCACTTTCAGACCCTGTATTTGCTGGGTTTGAAAAGCTGGAATATCAAACAACTGGATTACCTGATTACGGATTTCAAGGAAGTGTATACCGAAAGTTATCATTACGACACCTATGACTTCCAGCCTTTACTCGACGAGCTGGAGTTGTTCACGGATTTTTTAGAGACGCACCGTCCGCAGATTACGGACAAGAAGATATTTAACAATGCCCAAAACGGTTTACAAACATCTCTTTTTTGACCTGGACCATACCCTCTGGGATTTCGAACGCAATACCAACGAAACGCTCGTAGAGCTTTTTGAAACCTTCGATTTACGGAAAATCGGCGTAAAAAGTGCGGAGGATTTGCAGCAAACGTTTCACCGGGTCAACGCCGAACTCTGGGAACTGCACGATACCCGTCAGATCTCGCAGGAAGAACTCCGTAGTCGCCGTTTCCGGCAGGTACTGCAAGTACTCGGCTGCCCGGAGGATAGCTCCTGTGATGAATGGACGGACTGGTATCTGGCGAATTGCCCGTACAAACCGCATTTACTGCCCGGAGCCCTGGAATTGCTGGAGTATCTGGCCCCCCGCTACGAAATGCACATCATTACCAACGGTTTTGGCGAGGTGCAGTACATCAAAATGGATAGCAGCGGGCTAACGGGTTATTTTAAGGAAGTGATTACCAGCAAGCGGGCCGGAGCCAAGAAACCCGAACCCGAAATGTTTCAGTATGCCATGACGGCCGCGGGTTGTACCGCCTGCGAATCGCTGATGATTGGTGATAACCCCGAAGCCGACGTAGCCGGTGCCCTGGGCGTGGGTATGCACGCTGCCTATTTCCGGCCCCGGCAATCACTCTACCCGGAACGGGAGGCGACGTATCAGCTAAGTTCGTTACTGGAACTGAAGCAGTGGCTGTGATTAAACTGTATACGCTTACTTTTGTGGACTACTATCATGCGTATGTCCGAAGCTTTTCAGTATCCCCAACAGGGAATTCGTTTAACGGTAGATGCCGTGGTGTTTGGATACCACTCGGATCGGCTACAGGTTCTGTTGATTCGTCGCAAGTATGCCCCTTTTGAAGGACAGTGGGCCTTACCGGGCGGTTTCGTTGCGGAGCCAGAGAGCCTGGAACAGGCCGTTGAACGCGAACTTTCGGAGGAAACGGGCCTGAAAATCAACTACCTCGAACAACTCTTCAGCTTCGGCGAACCCCGCCGGGACCCCCGGTTTCGGGTGGTTTCGATTGCCTATATGGCCATTATTCGTTCGGACAACATGCCACTACAAGCTTCGACGGATGCTACGGACGCCCAGTGGTTCGATACGCAGGAACTGCCCCCGCTGGCTTTCGATCACGCCCAGATTCTGGAGAAAGCCATCACCCGACTCCGCTCCAAACTGCGGTATCAACCGATTGGCTTTGACCTGCTGCCGGAAAAGTTTTTGTTCAGTGATCTGGAACGGCTCTACAGTACTATCCTTGATCAACCGCTGGACCGGCGGAATTTTCGCAAGAAGATACTTAGTTTTGGTATCCTTGAAGAATTATCCACCAAAGTCTCCGATGGCCGGGGCCGCCCTGCTTCGCTGTATCGCTTCGATCTGGACCGCTATCAGGCCCTGCAACACGAAAATTTCTACTTCGAAATTCCCTGATTTCTATTTTGCGTAGTTTTTACACAAAATTTTTCCTGATTTACTTGTAGGATTAATCGGCCTCCTACATATTTGCGTAAAATATACGCAAATATGAAAGTTCTCAATCTCGAACCCACCTTTCAGCCCTACGGCCCTGGTTTGGCTTATGAGGCGTTTACATTCAACGGCGGCGAGCCCCACATTCGCATTCAGGAACCCGTCGCCGGAGCCGACGTTCAGGTGACTACCCGCATACGCTCGTTCCAGGATATGGGCCTTTTACTGGTAGCCGTTGATGCCCTTCGGCGGGCGGGTGTACAAAACCTGTATTTGTTTCTTCCTTATTTTCCCGGTGCTCGTCAGGATCGTTGTACGCAGGTGGGCGAAGCCCTTACGGTGAAAATCTATGCAGATCTGATCAATGCTCTACAATTCAAAGAAGTACAGATTTTCGATCCACATTCCGACGTCACGCCTGCGTTACTGCAAAACGTAAAAGTCATTTCCAATCAGACGTTTGCTCTAACGTGCCTTGCTTCCCTTTCAGACTACCTACTCATTTCGCCGGACGCCGGAGCCTTGAAAAAGACCGTAGCCCTGGCCCAACGTCTCGGCGTTGCTTACGTGGAATGCAGCAAAAAACGCAATACCGTTACGGGTCAGCTCAGTGATGTTCGGGTATACGCGGACGATTTGCGGGGACAGACCTGCGTCGTAGTTGATGACATTTGCGACGGCGGTGCCACGTTTCTGCAATTGGCCCAGGCTTTACGTCAGCACGGAGCGGGTTCACTGGTTCTAATCGTTAGTCACGGAATCTTTAGCCGAGGCTTCACCGAGTTATCCGCCTACTACGATCGGATCTTCAGTACTGATTCCTTCCAGACGCTTTCCAGCGACGCCCTGACCCAAGTTCCTCTTTCACCCGCTCTTTTCTAATGCCTTTCGCTATGAATCCCATTCATCTCTCCGACGGTTACAAAGTCGATCACCGCAACCAATACCCAACGGGTACCGAACTGGTATACAGCAACTTCACACCCCGTAAAAGTCGCATTGAAGGCGTCGATCACGTGGTTTTCTTTGGCTTGCAATACTTCATAAAGAAGTATTTGCTGGAAGAATTTGAGGAGCAGTTTTTCAAAAAACCGAAAACTGAAGTCGTAAAAAAATACCAGCGACGGATTGAAAACTACCTCGGCAAAGGAGCCATTACGTACGACCACGTCGAAGCCTTGCACGAGTTGGGTTATTTGCCGCTGGAGATTCGGGCCCTATCCGAAGGTACACTGACGCCCTTCCGCGTACCGATGTTTACAATTCAGAATACACAACCGGAATTTTTCTGGCTGACCAACTTTCTGGAAACCCTGCTTTCCTGCATTCTCTGGCTACCCTGCACCAGTGCCACCACGGCGTTTCATTACCGGAATCTACTGGATCAATACGCTGAAAAAACGGGCGGTGATACTGCTTTTGTCCCCTGGCAAGGGCACGATTTCAGCTTTCGCGGGATGGCCGGACTTGAAGCTGCCGAGCTGAGTGGAGCCGCTCACTTGCTGAGTTTTACGGGTACGGATACCATTCCGGCCATCGACTTCCTGGAAACCTATTACGGGGCCAACGTCGATACAGAACTGGTCGGCGGTAGTGTTCCCGCTACTGAACACAGCGTCATGTGCATGGGTACGCAAAGCGGTGAGATAGATACCTTCCGCCGCCTGATCAACGAAATTTATCCACGCGGGATGGTTAGTATTGTCAGCGATACCTGGGATTTCTGGCAGGTGATTACGGAATTCATGCCTGAGTTGAAAGAAGCTATTCTGAGCCGGGAAGGCAAAGTGGTGATTCGTCCCGACAGCGGCGATCCGGTTTTAATTCTCTGTGGAGATCCGGCAGCTCCTGTGGGAACGCCCGCCTACAAAGGAGCCGTGGAGTGTTTGTGGGAAACGTTTGGCGGTACGATCACCGCCACGGGTTACCGCCTACTCGACGCTCACATGGGGTTGATTTATGGAGACAGCATTACGCTGGAACGTTGCCAAACCATCTGCCAGCGGCTGGCGGATAAAGGTTTTGCCAGTACGAATGTGGTTTTCGGCATTGGGAGTTACACCTATCAGTACGTCACCCGCGACACCTTTGGCTTCGCCATGAAGGCGACCTATGGCGTAGTCAATGGCGAAGGACGGGCCATTTTCAAAGATCCGAAGACCGATGACGGTACCAAACGTAGTGCCAAAGGACTCATAAAAGTGGAAGGAGAAAATGGCTGGGTAAGCGGTCTAAGCGACGAGGTAAGCCCGGAAGGGGCCACGCGTGGCTTATTACAAACCGTATTCAAAGATGGGAAATTACTAGTAGAACACCGTCTAGCCGACATCCGTAACCGATTACAGCAGCAGCGGAAATTCCTTTTGCAAGCCAGTAACTAAAGTAAACTCCGCAAACGACTGGCGTTCAGATCGCAGCGGTAGGCCGAAATTTCCGGGTGCTTGTTACACTTTTTGAGCACCTCGGCCCACTTTTTCCGGCGGGCTTCGCTTTCGTTCAAATACCAGACCCCTTCGGCAGGCATGCTTACGAAAACCATTCGCAATCCCAAGCGTTCATAGACGGCCCGCTGGGACGGTGTTCGATGTACGTTGAATTCCGGTAAAAGCAACAATCCATCCGCCTGACGAATCGTTTCCTCGCTCGTAATCGGACATACGCTGAATTCATTTAGGAACGCTTCAGGAAAAAAGGGCACTAAATTTTCGTCAATATATACGTTCATTGGACCGGGCGATTAACAAAAAACAACGCTTCTTCCACCTGTGTCTGCGTCAATCCGTACAGTTGAGCAATCGTAGGCGTATCCTCTCCGCCCAGGTGGAGCCGGTGCAGGGTTTCGGCCAGAATATTCGTACCCTGGACGGTAGGCTGTCCGAGCTGCCGCTGTGGATCAATCACCACTGAACGGTCTTTACCCAGGGGCCAGAATTTCGACGCCAGCTTATCGGCATCGAATTCAATCTTCCGGCAAAACCCTTCCATGACTTCCTTGATCTCGTACTGAAGTCGGGCATCCGCCGTAATCAGGATTTCATTACCAATTTCGACGAATAACGTCTTACTATCGGTTAATAAAAACGAAGAAGCAAAGGGGAAAGGCGTCTGTAACAGGCGTGAACTGACTTCGTGAGCCTGCAGGATCTTGGGCGTGGAGATACCCAGCTCCCGCAGTTTGAAGAAGACGTAAAACTCGATGAGCGTCTGAAAATTCACCACCCGCTCCCGGCCTTTCCCCCAGGAATAGGATATTTTGGTCGTTGCCGAAAGTCGTCCGTTCCAGAATTCATCCAGCCAGCGGCGTACCCGCGTGAGGGGAAGTCTCAAAATCTGAGCCACATCGGGCACCGTGTAGATACCCGTTCCCAAGGCAGGTTCAATCGACTGGATTTCTTCTGGATTCATACGTCGTACGCACTTCGGGATTTACCGCTTAATACACAAACTCACCAAACTCGCTACGCACGGTTACGCGTTTGCCTTCGAAGGCCTCCACGCGACCGATCACCTGAGCCTCAATGCCAAACGAATGGGCAATTTCAATCACTCGCTGGGCCTGACCCTCGGGCAGGTATACCTCCAGGCGGTGACCCATATTGAATACTTTGTACATCTCCGACCAAGCCGTACCGCTTTCCTGCTGAATGAGCTTGAACAGCGGCGGAATCGGGAAGAGATTATCTTTAATGACGTGTAAATTATCGATGAAATGTAACACTTTCGTCTGGGCACCACCCGAGCAGTGTACCATTCCATTCGGACGGATTTCGCTGAGCAGGGCTTTCACAAAGGGTGCATACGTCCGCGTGGGTGACAGCACCAGTTGTCCTACGTTCAGCGGCGTACCTTCTACGGGTTCGGTCAGTTTTTTCGAACCACTGTAAACCAAGTCAGATGGCACTTCCGGATCGAAGCTCTCGGGGTAGAGCGAGGCCAGATAATGGCCCAGTACATCATGGCGGGCCGAAGTTAGTCCGTTTGAACCCATTCCTCCGTTGTACTGATCTTCGTAGGTTGCCTGGCCGAACGAAGCCAGACCTACCACGACATCTCCTGCCTGAATGTTATCATTCGAAATGACATCTGAACGTTTCATGCGGGCCACTACCGTACTGTTCACCGTAATGGTACGTACCAGATCGCCTACATCCGCCGTTTCACCGCCCGTTGAGTAGATCTCGACGCCGTATTCCCGCAACATCGCCAGCACTTCTTCTGTACCGTTGATGATCTGGGAAATGACCTCGCCGGGAATCCGGTTTTTGTTTCGGTCAATCGAACTGGAAAGCAGAATAGGCCCCGTACAGCCTACGCACAGCAGGTCGTCGGTATTCATAACGATGGAATCCTGAGCAATGCCCTTCCATACGGAAACATCGCCGGTTTCTTTCCAGTACAGATACGCCAGAGCGGTTTTCGTACCCGCTCCATCGGCGTGCATGACGGTACAATAGTCCGGATCGCCCGCGAGCGTATCGGGAACGATCTTACAGAAAGCTTTAGGAAAAAGGCCTTTGTCGAGAGCCGCAATGGCCTGATGAACGTCTTCTTTGGAGGCTGAAACGCCCCGTTGTGCATAGCGATCTTGCATGCCGCAAAGGTAGGGCGATTTTACGAGTTTAGGGTTTTCCGTTTCGAGTTTTCTACGGATACCAGCCCAGGGAGTATACGCTTTGGGGAGAGGTTTTTTAAATCTTCCGTTTCAATTCAAAGTGTTTACCCAGATATACCCGCCGTACCACCGGGTCAGCGGCCAGCTCTTCGGGCGTACCGGATCGCAGGATTTTCCCTTCGAACAGCAGATAGGCCCGGTCAGTGATTGACAGGGTTTCGTCTACGTTGTGGTCGGTGATGAGAATACCGATGTTACGATATTTAAGTTTGGCCACGATCCCCTGAATTTCTTCGACGGCAATCGGGTCCACCCCGGCAAAAGGTTCATCCAGCAGAATAAACTTGGGATCTACCGCTAAACTCCGGGCGATTTCCGTCCGCCGACGTTCTCCCCCCGAAAGCACCTGCCCCTTATTTTTTCTAACGTGGGTTAAGCTCAGCTCTTCCAGTAGCGATTCCATTTTCTCCTTGCGTTCGACCTTGTTGAGATTGCCGCGTAGTTCGAGTACCGCCAGCAGGTTCTCCTCCACCGTCAGGCTTCGAAAGACGGAAGCTTCCTGAGCCAGATAACCAACGCCCAGACGGGCCCGCTTGTACATCGGCAGATTCGTTACGTCCAGATTATCGAGGTATACTTTTCCGCTGTTGGGCTTCACTAGGCCCGTAGCCATGTAGAAAGAGGTCGTCTTTCCGGCTCCGTTGGGTCCGAGTAGTCCTACAATTTCTCCCTGAGCCACCTGGTAACTCACGTTGTCATTCACCAGCCGCTGTCCGTATTTTTTTACCAGGTTTTCCGTGCGAAGAATCATGTCGATAGTGGAAAAGTATAAGGCTTTACTAGCTAAAACTTAATGTCTTTAATCTGTAACTGAAGGCTCCGTTTACCCTGAAACTCATTGATCTCAATCTGGTAGCAGAGATCAAAGGGACGCCCGTCGAGCAATCGTTCGTAAAAGTGTGCCATGCCGAATCCGATACACGAGAAAATAGCCGAGCCTTGCTGGCGAATATCCATTTTCAGGTGCTTTTCTTTCAGGATTCGCGGTGTGCCATATAAATGCACCTGTTCGGCGACAAATACGGGCGTCATATTTTCCGGACCAAAGGGTCCCATTTGACTGATTATGGCGTGAAATTTCTCCGAAATGGCGGATAAAGGTAATTTCATATCTACCTCTACCAGTGGTTTCAAATGCTCCACCTGTATTTTCCGGGATACTACTTCTTCAAATCGTTGCTGGAAGGCTGGAACATTTTCTACTTTCAGCGTTAAGCCCGCCGCGTACATATGGCCGCCAAACTGTTCCAGTAAGTCCGAACAAGCTTCGATGGCTTCGTAAACGTCAAAACCGGGGACCGAACGAGCCGAACCCGCCGCTTTTTCATTGGATTCCGTAAGAATAATCGTCGGCCGGTAGTACTGCTCAATGCAACGACTTGCGACGATACCAACAACCCCTTTGTTCCAGTCATTTTTGAAGAGTACCGTCGATTTGGCGGACTTCATGAGTTGATCCCGTTCAATCATTTCCAGGGCTTCCTGGGTGATTCGGGTATCAAACTGGCGGCGATCCGTATTATGAACGTTGATAATTCGGGCGAATTCTTCGGCCTCGTGTTCATCCTCGCTCAGCAAAAGATTCACGGCATCGTAGGCATGCTTGATGCGTCCGGCCGCATTGATTCGCGGGCTGAGTCCAAAAACCACATTGGTAATGTCCAGCGGTGGCTTTAGTGAAGCGGCCTTGATGAGAGCCTGAAGACCCGTACGCGGAGCGGCATTGAGTCGTTTTAAACCGTAATGAGCCAGAATCCGGTTTTCGCCCGTAATGGGTACGATATCGGCGGCGATACTAATGGCCAACAGATCCAGATACTCGAACAAGGGCTCAACGGGTAGCTGATGGTACTGGTTGTAGGCTTGCAGCAGTTTGAAACCGACGCCACAACCGGTTAACTCTTTGAACGGATACGGACAATCTTCCCGCTTGGGATCAAGTACGGCGACGGCATCGGGTAATACCTCACCGGGTCGGTGGTGGTCACAAATGATAAAATCAATACCCAGACTTTTGGCTTCCGCAATCAGCTCTACGGATTTGATCCCGCAGTCGAGTGTGACAATGAGCGAAAAGCCTTTTTCAGCGGCGTACCCGATACCCGGACGCTGAACGCCGTACCCTTCCTTGTAGCGATCCGGAATGTAAAATTCGAGGTTGGGATAAAATGTCTTGAGATAGCCGTAGAACAAAGCCACCGAAGTAGTACCGTCTACGTCATAATCGCCATAAATCAGAATTTTTTCCCCCTTGTCAATCGCCCGACTCAAACGCTCGACGGCCCGATCCATATCCTTCATCAGATTCGGATCGTGCAACTGACTCAACTGTGGACGAAAGAACGACTTCGCCGTATCAAATTCGGTGATGTTTCGTTGCCAGAGCAGCGTTGCCAAAAACGAGTTCACATTGATTGCCTGAGCCAGGGAATCAATGGCTTGCTGCTCTTCCGTTGTTCCAGGAAGTTTCTGATATGTCCAACGCTTCTCAACCATACGTGCAAAATAACGAAGAAACCGGGCGGGGTCGGCACCATTTAGAAATTTTAAGCCACCTCAGGTACCGGTATATAACAAACGAGTCGCCCTTTTCAGAACGACTCGTTTGATTCACTCAAGTTCTACGTCCCGCTTACAGCGTTTCCATAGCCTTGCTGGTATCCTTACTTTGGCGTTTATCATCCATGGTATTAAATATATAATCCCAAAGTGGAGAGGATACGCCAAATACTACGTTGCCGTCCTTGTAATGATGGATTGCATGATTAATCCACAAATGCTTTAAAAAGTTCTTCGGTGGTGCGTACGCGTGTACACAATAGTGCACGAGCAAATAACCGGCGTATCCCCAGATGAAGCCCGGGAAAAACGCATACGCTGCTTCACCCATCAACAGGAAGAAAATAGCGAACAGCGTACCGGAAATGATCACGGCCAGGATCGGAGGCATCGCCAGACGGCTTTTATCTTTCGGGTATTCGTGGTGTACGCCGTGCGTAGTATACTGAAACTTTGCCCGAGCAGGTGTAGTGGGCTCAATATGGTATACGCTACGGTGCATCCAGTACTCAACGAACGTAAATGCAATCAGGCCTACAACGAACAAAACGCCGATCAACCAGTTGGTTAGATCCGTATGCGTGAATGCGTACCAGCCCAATACGGCTCCAAGAATAAAAAACAAAGAAACCGGAATCGCAATGTGGGTCCGGGAAAGAGCTTCTAGAATGGGATTATCGAAAAGCTGTTTGGTGCCGTTATTTTTCGGCTTGATTTTCTGTGGTTCCATGGCTACACGTAAGGAGGAAAGTGTAGAGAAAGTATAAATAACGGGGGCAAAGGTACGGCTGAATGGCTTTTCTTGCTCCTTAAATTTTTAATTAGGATGGATTTACGTGCGTAGGCTCCGCTTCTTCAACTTCTGACTTGATAATGGGCTCTTTGGAACGGATGATTAGACGTAAGGACTGATCGTAAGTAATGTAGTTCCAGACCCAGTTAATGAAGATCATCAGACGGTTTTTCACCCCCACAATAGAGACCAGGTGAACAAACATCCAGGTAAGCCAGGCCAGAAATCCCTGAAATTTCAGGAAAGGTAAATCCACTACAGCTAGGTTGCGACCTACCGTAGCCATCGAACCAAGATCTTTGTATTTGAATGGAACCAGGTTTTCTTTCCGAATAATTCGAATTAAATTTTTGGCCAGTAGTTTGCCCTGCTGAATGGCCGGCTGAGCCAGCTGGGGGTGACCGTCTGGAAATTTTTCGTCGCCCATCACCGCCGCAATGTCACCAATGGCAAATACGTTGGGCAGACTTTCAACCTGACAATACGCATTGGTTTTGATCCGCCCCCCGCGACCCATGACTTCCGAGGGAATCCCTTCGAATGTAGTAGCTTTAACGCCCGCTGTCCACACCAGGTTATCGGTGCGAAGTTTCGTACCGTCGAGCAAATACACGTATTTTCCGTCGAAATCCGTTACTCGGGCATTCAGCATGACATTGATTCCCAGTTTTTTCAGGTATTGTTCCGACTTAATCTGCGACTGGCGGGACATGGGTTCCAGCAGTTCTCCTCCGGATTGTACCAGATAAATCTGCATTTGCCGGAAATCCAGCTCCGGGTAATCCTTGGGCAGAATGTGCACTTTCATTTCAGCCAGCGTGCCGGACAACTCTACGCCCGTTGGCCCGCCTCCTACCACGACGACGTTCATCAGCCCCTGCCGCTCGTCCAGATCATCGGAAATCAAAGCCCGTTCGAAATTCTCCAGCATTCGGTTTCGTAAGGCCAGAGCCTCACCGACGGACTTCATGGGTAAGGCCCGCTCGATGATATTCTTCATCCCGAAAAAGTTAGTTTCCGCACCCGCCGCAATAATCAGATAATCGTACGAAATTGCCCCCATTGTGCTGGTTTCTACTTCCTGCCGTTCGGTATCGATGCTGGTTACACTGGTCACCCGAATGTGCATATTCGAGCGATTTTGAAAAGCCTTTCGTAAGGGAAATGAAATCGAACTGGGTTCCAGCCCCGCCATCGCTACCTGATAAAATAGTGGCTGAAACTGGTGAAAGTTATTGCGATCAAGTAATACGGTCTGAATTTCCGGGTATGTGGCGAGTTTTCGAGCCACGGCGAGTCCGCCGAAACCAGCTCCAATAATTACGACCCGCTTTTGAGATGTCTTGGGAATACCTGAATACATATGGCAATCGGTTGAGAAGAACGTTACAGCGTACAGGTTCGCCTCTCCCTACTCTGCTACCTGATACCCTGCTATGGTGCTTTGTTTCAATACCTTTTCGTAGAAAAATTCGTACCTCGGTAAAATACGATTAATATCAAATTCTTTCGCCCGAGCCAGTGCATGAGCCCGAAAAATAGGCAATTGATCATCCTGAAGGATAATCGCTGCTTTTTCAGCCATATCGGCAAAATCGCCAATGGCTGAAATAAAACCGGTTTTGCCCTGAATATTTACTTCGGGAATCCCTCCGGCGTCGGAAGAAATAATCGGTACTTCACAGGCCATGGCTTCCAGAGCGGCCAGCCCAAAACTCTCCTTTTCGGAAGGCATCACGAATAAATCGGCAATGGAAAGTACTTCTTCGATGGCATCGAGCTTACCCAGGAAGCGAACGTCCGAGCTAATGCCTAATTCACGGGCCAACTTCTCCAAACCAGCCCGTTCGGGTCCATCACCAATCAGTAGAAGCTTCACGCAGGCTTTTTCTCGTAAGAGAGCAAACATGCGTAAGATGTCGTCAATCCGTTTGACTTTCCTGAAATTAGAAATATGAACCAGAATCTTTTCGCCATTGGGGGCAATGGCCGTTTTGAAGTGGTCTTTTTTCTGTTTGCGGAAACGTTCTAAATCAATAAAGTTCGGAATCACTTCGATTTCCCGCTCAATAGGAAACTGGTCGTAGGTATCTTTCCGTAAACTTTCCGAAACCGTAGTTACGCCATCCGAAGCATTAATGCTAAACGTGACGACGGGCTCGAAGGATGGATCTTTTCCGACTAAAGTAATGTCTGTTCCATGCAGTGTAGTAATAACGGGAATATGGATGCCTTGCGTGCGTAAAATCTGCTTGGCCATATAAGCCGCAGAAGCATGCGGAATGGCGTAATGCACGTGCAGTAAGTCGAGCTGATGATTTTTTACTACTTCCACCATCTTACTCGAAAGAGCTAATTCATACGGTGGATGCTGAAACAGCGGGTAAGAAGGAATAAAAACCTCGTGGTAAAAGACATTTTCATTAAAGAAGTCCAGACGGGGAGGTTGACTGTACGTAATAAAATGAACACGATGTCCATTTTTGGCGAGTGCTTTCCCAAGCTCGGTAGCTACTACGCCACTTCCGCCGAAGGTTGGGTAGCACACAATGCCGATATTCATAGTGATAAGTAAGTTAGTCGGGTGTACAACAGAATGAATTCCGGGTTGGTTTCGCAAGGAAGCTACAAGTCCTGTATTAATTTTGGATGACCTGTTCGTTCAATACTACGTTTTCATTCGCTGCTTTAGCGTAGAATGGGTACTCGTTCTGATTTTTCAAAGCCATCGCTTTATGCGTCATAAACCCAAACCTACTAGTAGTCAGATTACAAGCGGCTTTCTTCGATTGATTCGGTGGCCTAATTTACTCATTCTGGCGGCTACGCAATACCTGGTCTATACTTGTCTTATTTTTCCGGAACGTTCCTGGACGGCGGGCTTCCAGGATACTCCTCTCTTCTGGCTGATTTTTTCAACCACCTGTATTGCCGCTGCGGGTTACATCATCAATGACTACTACGACATTAAAATTGATCTGATCAACAAACCAGATAAAGTAATTATTGGCCGCTATTTAAAACGCCGCTGGGCGATGGGTATCAACCTGGGGCTAAATTTTATGGGCGTAGCGGCGGGATGGCTGGTGGATAAGAAGATTTTTCTGATCAACGCGTGTGCTTTCTTTTTTCTCTGGCTGTATTCCAATCACTTAAAACGGCTGCCGTTTTGGGGTAATCTGATGGTGGCTTTTTTAACGGCCCTCTCCCTGATTGTACTAGCGGTTCATTACCAGATTCACGAACGGGAGGTGTACATCTACGCCCTGTTCGCGTTTACCATATCCTTGATTCGGGAAATCATTAAGGATATGGAAGACGTTCGGGGGGACGCCTCATTCGGCTGTCAAACCTTACCCATTCGCTGGGGACTCGTACGAACCAAGTATTTTCTGGAAGTACTCATTGCCGTTTTCCTGGTGATTCTCTTCGTCATGACGCGGCCCCTGCACGCTCCTACGCTCACGTATATTTTCATGGTGATTTCTGTACCGATCCTGTTCATGGCTTACCGGCTTTTCTACGCGGATACCAAGCAGGACTTTGCCTTCCTGAGCAGTTGGTGCAAGTATATCATGATGGCTGGCGTACTAACCATGCTTTTGGTATGAATTAGGAGAAGGCTAAGGTTGTTTCCTGAGCAGTAACGGTCAATTCAGCGGTTCTGCCCAGCGGTAAGGCTACATTAACGGCCTCATGACCTACGGGAAAATCAAAGGCGATCGGGAAATCATACGCATCCGTCCAGTATCGAACGATTTCGTAAATGGAGCTACCAAAATCTTCGGGCTGGTCTTTCAGATCAGAAAAACTACCTACTAGTAATCCAGCCAAGTTTCCTAGCTTTCCAGCCCGATGTAAGTGTACCAGATAGCGATCCAACGCATAATGATACTCGTCGGTATCTTCCATAAAAAGGATACAGCCTTCGGTATTAATTTCCGAGCGAGTACCCATCAGATGAGACAGTAGGCATAAATTTCCACCGATTAAAGGAGCCTGTACCTGGCCCAAACGGTTGAACGCCTGTGGAGGGCTCTGATACCGTACCGATTCGCCGAAGAGTACCTTTCGCAACGATTGTAGTGAAAATTCATCCCAAGCAAAAGTCTTTGGCATCGGTCCATGGATACTTTCGTATCCTAAAGCGTAAACATCACAGAGTACAGCGGTAATATCCGAAAAGCCGACGATCCATTTCGGCGATTTTCCAAAAGCCTCATAGTTAATCTCATCCAAGAAACGAGTCGTTCCATACCCCCCGCGAGCCGAGAAAATAGCTTTTACGGAAGGATCATCCAGAAACTGTTGGAAGTCTTCACAGCGTCTGGTATCAGGGCCTGCAAAGCCATGGAAACTTTCATTCAAAGATTTACTCTCTACAACGTTCAGTCCCCAGCTTTCCAGAATTTCTCTGGCAGGAATCACGTATTGATCATAATCGATTTTACTGGCCAAAGCAGTAATGGCTACGGTATCACCCGCTTGTAGGGCATTGGGACGAATCATATTCAAATCATTACAGGCAGTCTAGCCGACCGCCGTCTACGGGTAAGTTAATGCCATTGATGTAAGCAGCAGCAGGTGTACAAAGGAAAGCCGCAGCAGCTCCGAATTCTTCGGGTTTTCCGATGCGGCGGAGCGGTACGCCCTGAGCCATTTCCTGCTTAACTTCTTCAGCGGTTTTGCCTTCTTTCTGAGCCCGACTTTCGGCTAGCGAAGTCAAACGACTGGTGTCGGTATAACCGGGTAAGACATTGTTAACCGTAATACCCCAAGGACCTAATTCGGTAGCTAAGGTTTTAGACCAACTAGCAACGGCTCCCCGAATAGTATTCGAAACGCCCAAGCCCGCTAGCGGAGCTTTCACAGAAGTAGAAATGACATTGACAATACGGCCATACCCAGCCTCTTTCATACCGGGCACCAGTAATTGAACCAGTAGCTGATTACAAATAAGATGGCTATTAAATCCCTGCAAAAAGGATTCTGGCTTAGCCTCTAGGATAGATCCTCCCGCTGGGCCGCCGGTATTATTAATTAAAATGTGAATCGTGGAATGTTCAGCTAAGGCTGTACGCACGGCTTGCTGAACCTGTTGGGGGTACGTAAAATCAGCAACGAGATACGAATGATGCTGATCGTTCGCTTTCGCTAACAGCGAAAGCTTTTCCTGGAGCGTTTTTTCGTTACGAGCTAATAAGATAACGTTAGCTCCTAGTAAAGCCAATTCCTGAGCAGTGGCCCATCCGAGTCCCTGGGTACTGCCACAAACCAAAGCGGTTTTGTTATGAAGATTTAAATCCATAGCAACTGAGTTTGCTGCAAGTTTATGGATTTATACGAACAATAAGGCAGAAGATTTAAAAGCTGTACTTAATCTACTATTGTATATCGGAGTAGAAATACGATAGTGTTCAAAAGGTATAATACTGTATACTAAAGCTATTACAGACGGTATAGGTGGAAAGGATCAGATAAATAATAGTAACGCTATCATCTAGGGTAGCCAGCAAAAAAAAGAAGCTCCTATGGAAGGGAGCTTCTTTGATAAAGGGGAGGCGATTACCTACTTTCCCGGGGGTGAACCCAGTATCATCGGCGGAGCGGGGCTTAACGGCCCTGTTCGGGATGGGAAGGGGTGAACACCCGCCCTATGA